>NZ_JASJDK010000192.1 GCF_030065675.1 Mastigocoleus sp. MO_188.B34
ACAAAAATATTTATGTCATTGCGAACGATAGTGTTAGACCGCAGCAAAGCTGAACGCGGAGCGCGTCCTCAGCAATCTCAAAGCCTTGCGTTAGCGTTAGCGTGTCCGACAGGACATATGCTACGTTATGCTACGCTCCACTAGCCCGCAGCAAAGCTGTTCACCGTAGGTGCGTGCTAACGCAATGACAAATATACAATTAATTTTCTCCAAGTACTTGTATTGAGTGTAACTCAAGAACTAAGTAAAGTAAGAGAGCAAATTGAGCGAATTGATGCTCAACTCAAAAACTTACAAAATCAGGTGGCTTATTCCACAATTATCTTAAATTTAGAAGCCGCAGTTGTTAATTCTAGTCCAGAACCCCATATTTATTACTACTGTGTTCACCGAATTATGATGACAAATGCCAGTTACTTAGCTTAAAATATTACCAATAAATTCATTTAATTAAGTAATAATACTTAAAAACTTAAGCTATGCCTACTTATGAATTTTTAGAAATAGCCAATACTGATGGTGATGGTAGTTTTGAAAAAAAGAATTTTATTAGCTACGAAGAATTAAAAAAACATTCCACATATTCAGATGCATGGATTGCAATTGATGGAATTGTATACGATATTACAAATTTTATTCATGAGCACCCTTTTGGTGACACATTTAGAGGAATTATAGGGACAGATTGTAGCGGTTTATTCGCATCGGCACACATCCATGTAAATGCGGAAAATTTCCTTAAGAACGAGCGCTATTTGAAAGATAATAATATTAATTTAGTAGGGTATCTTTGCGTAAATCAAGATAATTTACATAAAGATAACAATGGCAAATATTTAGATAGGATAGTTTATAAAAAACTAAATAATGATGAGTTTTGGTTAGAACTAAAGAGTAGAGTAAAGAATTATTTAATAGACAATAATGAATTAACACATTATTCCTTAACAGAAGGAATAATGTACTTACTATATCATTCTACAATATTTCTATTGTTATCATATATCACTTGGATGAGTGGTTCAGTTTTGTCATCAATACTATTAGGGTTTCATATGGTTTGTGCGTCAGCAAGTATGTCTCATATGGTTGCTCATTTTGGATTCACAAAAAATCAATTGTTAGGATTTATCGCTTTACATTTTATGGATCTAAGTGGATTTTCTTGGCTGGAATGGCAAATTGTTCATCAAACACATCACAATCAACCTCATTCGTCCATAGATTATCAAACCAACCAATATGTCCCTATACGTATTCATAAGTATGTCAAACTTAATAGACATCATAAATACCAATATCTTTATTTTTGGATAGGGATATTATTTTATCATTTACGTGCTTTTCCAATGAGTACTATTTGGTTAATTAAGAATAGAGAATTTGCACGTTATAGATACGAGATAATTGGACATCTTTTATCAAAAGTTGCATTTATTTCACTTATTTTTTATTGCGGATATTTACATGGGGTTTGGAAGGCTCTCATACTATTTATTATATATTCGATATCTTTCTCTTTTTTCGCCTTTATATTACTTTATAATAATCATGAGGAAACTCATAATGTATTATCACTAAATGAAAATATAAATCCTTATCACAATAAATTTTCATGGGCTGAAATTCAAGTAAGAACGTCTGGGAATTGGTATCCGACTAATTGGATATTATCTTTTATCGAATTTCATTATGGATATTTTAATTACCATATAGAGCACCATTTATTTCCATCTTTTAAGCCGATTTTATTAAAAAAGATAAGTCCTATAGTTAGGAATGTATGTGATAAGTATGATATTCCATACATTTCAACAACATTTATTGAAGTTCATCAATCATTTCAAAGACATATCAAAAAAATGGGTCTTGAGGTTTGAGTAGCAACTGTGCAGAAATTACCGTAACTTATATTTTGCACCTCTGAGTATAAACCCAGATAAATTCAAAATAAGCGCGATAAAGGTACTTAATTTTTATGAGCTTATATCGCTAATTCAAGAGTTTTGGCTTTTTACTGAGTAATACAATTACATCAATTTTTGTTGGTGCAAAATGTAAGGTAAGCTGAAAACACTTGTCAGATATGTTATTAACTTCTTCAAGCGAATGTGAGGGGCATCAGAGGTGAACGGCTACGCCGCGTCCAAACACGTAGTGCTAGCCATCTTTTTTATTGTTAAATAACTTTAAAAGCTGTGATGCTTATTCTGCAAAGCTTGTAGCTTTGCTTAGTGCCATTCGGCTTTGGGCGTATAGGATACTTGATTGGACAGCAAACTCTAAAGATTGGGTTAGTTCATAAAATCGCTCTTCATCTCGTTTATCAAAAGGGATATTACCTTGTTTATTCAGCGCTTCAACAACGGCAAAAACCTCGCCTTGGCTATTGATAATCGGTAAACATAAAATGCTGCGGCTTCTAAATCCTGAATCGCGATCAATTTTGGGATTAAACCGAGCATCATTGTAAGGATCGGGAATGTTGAGGGTTTCACCGGTCGTTGCAACATGCCCTGCAATTCCAGTATCAATGGGAATTTCAATATTAATTAATTCACCATCTTTTCCTCTAGCATTTTTTGACCATAAAATCTGATGTTTTCGATCAACAATGAAGAATGTCACTTGTTTGGCTTGTAGCAATTGAGCTATTTTTAGGGAAATCACTTGGAGTGTAGTCTGCAATTTCAAGTCAAAGGAGTGATTAGTTAATAAATTAATCGTGTTTAGCATCTGTTTTAATTCACTGTTTAGCTTACCCAAAAACTCTGAAAATTGTGTGTTAGAAAGTTGGTTGACTAAGTTTTTGATCTGTCCGCTATCTGTATTAGCAATAAACGAGGTGAGATTACTCAAATTTAGGAGCAGTTCGCCTCTCGACGTGGATAAACGTCCATCTTCTAAGCTAATAATCCGATCGGCAATATCTAGAATACGGTTGTCATGAGTTACTAAAATAATTGTGCAACTTTGCTGCTTAGCCAGTTTTTGCATTAGTTCTACAATTTCACGCCCTGTATGTCCATCAAGGGATGCTGTGGGTTCATCAGCCAAAATAACTTGGGGTTGATTAACTAATGCACGGGCAATGGCAACCCGTTGCTTTTGTCCTCCTGATAGTTGATCTGGGCGTGAGTGTAAATATTTTCCTAAACCTACTGCTTCTAAGGCTACCTTTGATTTTGCTTGTGATTCCTCTGCTGAGATTGGATATAGTGCCGCAGCCATTTCAACATTTTTGATGGCGTTAAGGGAACTTAATAGATTATGGTCTTGAAAAATAAAACCAATTTGACGACGTACTTTTTTTAAACGACTGCTGCTAACACCAGCCATTGTCTGTCCTAAAACATATAAGTTGCCTTCCTGAACCGTCCGTAATCCACCGATCAGTGTTAACAGTGTCGTTTTGCCGGAACCAGATGGTCCAGTCATAATGACAATTTCCCCAGGCTGAATCTCAAGATTTATATCAAATAATATTTGACGACGGAGACTTCCTGACCCGTAATAGTGGTTTAGTTGATTGGCGACAATGGTGAATTCTAATGCCATTACTTTATCTGCTTCAATTTTTTGTTGACATCCTCCCCGCACTAAAAAACGCGGAGATTTGGTTGGGTATTTATCCCACAACTTTAGAAGATGGGAAGCTGCACCGACATTTAGTTAAATCTAACAGAACCGATGTAATAAATAATAATTATGTTGAGAACACTATCTATCGCCTGGGCACAACTTTTACACCAAAAAGTACAGACAATTGTCACTATTCTTGGTATTGCATTTACTGTAGTTTTGCTATTTATGCAGGTTGGATTCCGTATTGGACTCTTAGAGAGCAGTACTCAATTTGCTGCTAGTTTTCAAAGTGATATCGTTTTAATTAGTAATTCTTCCATCTCATTTTCTTTCGCAGTTCCTTTTTCAGAACGCCGCTTAAATCAGGCTTTAGCCTTTGAAGAAGTGGAAGCAGTAACACCAGTTTATGCCACAATGACTTCAGTAAAACGGTTAGAAAAGCAACCCAAATTTATGGCATCTATTCAAGTTATTGCTTTTCCTCTAAAGCCTAATGTTATTGATTTGCCAGGGGTGATAGAAAATTTAGATAGCTTAAAAGGAAATAACCTTTTTATATTGGATAGAAAGTCTCGCTCAGAATTGTCCTCATTAATTACGGAAGTCAAAAATAATGGGAAAGTGAGTGCCGAAATAACCTCTGTTGGTTTTGAAAGAAAGAGAATTGATATTGTCGGTTTATTTGAGATGGGAGCAAGTACTTATTACAATGGAAATTTAATTACTAGTGAAGCAACTTTCTTGAATACCTTTGGTCTAAGCTCAGGAGAAATCATAGCTGGCTTAGTGCATGTAAAGCCTGGAGTTGATGTTCCTGAATTGATATCTCGTATGAAAGCTTATCTTCCTAACGATGTCAGAGTAATGTCAAAAAAAGAACTTATTAAAGAAGATAAGACATTTATAGAATATAGTTCTCCAATGGGGATCGTATTTCTCTTTGCAATGATTTTTTCAATTATCATTGGTATTGTTATTTTGTATCAGGTGCTGTTTCAGAATATCTCCAGGTTTACTAAGGAATATGCCACCTTAAAAGCACTTGGTTATAGTCATAGGTTTCTAGTAAATATTGTGTTAGAACAAGTCTTAATTTTTGCTATTTCAGGTTATATTCCCGGATTTATCATATCTTGTTTTGTCTATAATGCTCTAGCTGAAGTTACTAAAATGAAATTCCTAATGAGTTTTAATATAGCAATATTTATCCTATTTTTAATTCTTCTAATCTGTATAGTTTCTGGAGTTATTGCTACTAATAAATTGAAGGAAGCGAATCCAGTAGATGTTTTTTAACCTAAACTCTGATATTGAACTAGAAATATACTTTCTCTTACGAAAAATACTTGATGAGAATTACTGGTATTTTTACTGGTTTGGTAAATTATCTTGTCCAAAAAAATAATGCAAATGACGAATCGCAATTACAGTTTTTATTGGTTTTCAGAAGAATCAATAATAGCATTGACTTGTAAGTTTGTTAAATGGGCAACCCGTTGACTATCTTCAGAATTTAGGCGAATTTTCACTTCTACTACTCTAGCATCGACATTATTTGTGGGATTAGTTCCTAAAACCTTTTGTCGTTGAACCTGTAGACCAATTTCTTCTACAGTTCCTTGTAATTCTTCGACTACTCCATCAGAAGTAATAGTAACAGATTGTCCCTGATGGACTCTTGTGATATCGCTTTCATAAACTTCTGCTGTGACATACATTTGCGAAGTATTTCCTAATTCAACAATGCCCTGATTGTCAATCATTTCCCCGGGCCAAGTATGAACTTTTAAAATTTGACCGTCTTTGGGGGCTCTTACATAAGCTAATGCCAAATTGGTCTCAGCTTGTTTGACGGCAGCTTGGGCTGAGGCTAGTTCACTATGAGCGAGTTGAAGATCGACAGGACGCACTTCACTAATAGCACTGAGCATAGCTTTATTTTCCATCATTTTTGTTTCAAGGGTAGTAATAGTGCGATTAAGATCGGCTTTCGCTGCACTAATTTTATTGGTTAGGGTATTAATAATACGCTGAAGATTTACTTGAGCTTCTTGGAGTTGTTTTTGGATAATTTCTTGCTGTAAACAGACTCGATCATATTCCTGATCTGATACTGCTCCATTTTGGTGTAATGTTTTATAGCGTTGACAGTCAGTGGTATTCTTAAGGAGTTCTGTCTTCAATCGTTCAATAGTAGCTTGTTGAGTATTTCTTTCTCCGAGTAATTGGGCTTCTAGGCTAGCAATAGAAGCTCTGTGTATGGCAATTTGCCCATCTAACTCAGCTTGAGTACCCATAAATCGGGCGTTTTGAGCATTGATATCTCCTTGTTTTGCTCCTGCTTTCACTTTCGCTAAATTGGTTTGGGCAACTGCTACTTTGGTTTTGGCTTGTTGTAAAGATGCTTGTAGGCGATCGCGATTATTCAGAATGGCAATGATGTCACCCTTGGTGACACGATCGCCCCGTTGAACCATTAATTGAGTCACTGTTGCCCCTTCTCGAAAAGTAGGCGCTGATATTTTGGTGATTTCTCCTTTAGGTTCTAAATAACCCAAGGCAGCTACCCTCGAAGGAATTAGTAGTTCTTGATCGGAAAGGAAAGAAGAAGACTGTATCAGGGGTTGCTTAATAATATGTAATCTATAAAAAATTCCACAACTTACCAACAATAATCCCCATCCAGACAAGGCAAACACCATCAAAAGTTTTGATAATTTTGATGCTCTATTTTCTTGTAGATTAAAGATTCTCCTAGATCCCCTAACATTAATTAGCTCTCCTAATTTTCTATCCATAAAATAAGTATTTTGATATTTATTTTCATAAGAAATAAAAATTGAATTTTTATATAATATTTACAAACATGAATAATACTTAATTATTGATATCTTAACTAAAGATTAAACCTTTGTGTGGTAATCTCTTAATCCTTCCTTATTATTCAAATTTCAAATACTAATTCTGTATTAAATAAATTACTATTTTTTCTTTTTTAACCTCATTTATTTTCTATATCGACAGAATAAATACTGATAATCGTACATTTTTGAATACCGTCAAATATTACTGTTGCGTTCCGTGCTTTTTTGACGAGTCTTGTCAGTTTTCCCTTATCTCAGCATCTCTAATTTTTGCAACACAACCGTTTCGTAGCGCTACGCGTGTTCGCTCGCTGTAAGCGCGTTCAAGGGGCACGGCTACGCCGCGTCCAACGTGTCAACAAACACCAAAAGCTGACAAGACTCCACATAATTTAAGAACGTACAATCTAGCAAGAACACAGATAGAAAAATTGTCACAAGTAGTTACCTTATCTTCATATGTGGGAATTCTATAAGTGTCGTCTTTGACCAAAAATAGAGTTTTCCACGGAGAAGTAAATGCACAATCGGCATTTTGCCTTATGGGGCTTATCACTTATACTGTCATTCGCATCAGTTATAAAAACTCAAGCACAGTTAATCCCAGATAATACTTTAGGTGAAGAAAACTCTATTGTTACTCCCGTTAATTCACTTAAAAATCGAATTGATGGTGGTGCGATTCGCGGCTCAAATTTACTTCATAGCTTTCAAGAATTTAATATTGATAATGGTCAAAGTGTTTATTTTGATAACCCTGGAGCGATCGCTAATATCCTGACTCGGGTGACAGGATCAAATACATCTTCAATTTTGGGTAAGTTAGGAGTTTTGGGTAATGCGAATTTATTTTTAATTAATCCCAATGGGATTATTTTTGGTCAAAATGCGAGTTTAGATATTTCTGGTTCATTTAAAGCTACCACTACACCGAATATCTTATTTGATAATGGTTGGGAATTTAGTGCTACTAACCCCCAAGCACCACCGTTACTGGAGATAAATCTTACTCCTGGTTTACAATATCCAAGTCATCAGGTTCATCATATTCAAAATCCTCTGAGTCTAGATACTATTAATCTAAATATTACCCAAGGAGATATTACTAACAAAGGAAATTTAAGTGTTGGAGAAGATTTAAATCTGGTAGGGAGAAATCTGAATCTAATCGGGAAGTTGAATGCTGGTGGAAATTTAAAATTGCAAGCAAGCAATACTTTGCAGATTCGCGACTACCTGACTAAACCTTTTATTGCTTCTGCTGGAAATGATTTATTATTGCAAGGGAATCAAAGTCTAGATATTTCTGCATTAAATCATCCAGATAGTGGTTTGTTTTCTGGAAATGATTCAGTTTTAAGGAGTTCAGCAGCAGTACTTGGTGATGCTCATTATTTTAGTGGTGGAAATTTCAAAATTGAACAATTAGATGGAAACTTAGGAGATTTAGAGAGTCCCAAAGATCCAATTATCAGAGCTAGTGGGGATGTTAGCTTTGATAGTTATACCGGTGCATCATTGCATATTCTCGCTGGGGGAAGTGTCAATATTACTGGTGATGTGACGATTACCGGTGCAGATGGAGCAAATGGATTAGAGGAAACAGTTACTCTTTCCAATGGGGAGAGTTTAGAAATTAATGGTAAAACTCAACCAACTTTAGATATTAGAGCAGGTACTACCGCATTTGGTATTGTAGGAGTTACGGGAACTGGTAGTTTTACACCGGGAAATCCCAATACGCTCGGAAATCCAAGTAGTAACAATATTGTTGTTGGTGGAAATATTAAAATCGATAGCGCTGATGGTTTGGTGTTTTTAACAAATCAATATAACGCCAATCCTAATTTAAGTGGTGGAGATATTCTGATTCAAGGAGATATTGATACAAGTCGTGATTTTGGGAACGCAGGGAATATCCTTCTCGATAGTACTTCTCAGGTGATAATTCCCAACGGAATAGAAATTTCCAGTATTACAGAAGGAAGTGGACAGGGAGGAAACATTCAAATTATTGCGAATGATTCTGTAGCAATAACTAACTCCAGTTTATTAGTAAGTAGTCGGGGATTGGGAGATGCAGGTAATATATCCATTGAAACTGGGAAATTGACTGTTGAAGGAATTACAGATGCTGCAGTGATATCTGCCAATAATGATAATATTGGTAGGGGAGGAGATATTGATATTAACGCTTCAGAATCAATTGATATGACTGGTAGCTTAGTGCTGATATTTACAAGTAGCACTGGAGCAGGGGATGCGGGTAATTTAAATATTGATACTAAACAGCTAATCCTTGATGATGGTGTTACTGTATTCAGCAACACTGATGTGGGGGGAGGAAAGGGAGGAAATATAAATATTAATGCTACCGATTCTGTAAAACTTTCGAATGATTCAGATTTATATACTAGAGCCTTAGGGGATAGTAAACCAGGTGATATAAATATTACAACTGGGCAATTGATTCTTGAAAATGGAGTTGATATATCTAGTGGTAGTATTACTAGCATAGCCGGAAACATTAGTTTACTTGATTTAACATCTTTGCAATTAAATCAAAACAGTAAAATTTCTGCATCAACAACCGATGGTGAAGCAGGTGATATTGTTATTAATGCTTCTAATGAAGTTAAACTTGAAGATAATAGTACAATTGCGTCAGGAGCAATTGGTAATGGAGAAGCAGGCTTTTTATCTATTGTCACCGACAAGTTAACAATTAACGATAATTCCCAAGCAACCGTTAGTAGTATAGCAAAAGGAAATGCAGGTGAAATATCAATTCAAGCTGCGGATGTAAGTTTGACTAACCTAGGAACAATTTCTGCACAAACTTTTTCTGGTACCAGTGGAAATATTACACTAAAAAACTTAAAAACCCTCTCATTAAGTGGAAGTAGTTCGATCAATGCAACTACAAATAATGGTACGGCTGGAAATGTTGAAATTAATGCTACAGATTCAATTCAATTAGAAAATGCTAGTAAAATTGTATCGGAAGCAACTGGTAATGGTACTGCTGGTAATATGAGTATTACCACTGGTCAATTAACACTCAGCAATCTTTCACAAGCAAATGTGAGCAGTAAAGGGAATGGAAGTGCTGGTAGTGTTTCGATTGATGCTAGTGATGTTTTACTGACAAATCAATCACAAATAGCTGCAACAACAAAATACGGTACCGGTACTGATGGTCACATTACCTTAGATAACTTAAATTCTTTAGAACTTTTGAATAGCCAAATATCTGCATCTACGATTAATGCAGAAGCAGGAGATATTGAAATCAACGCCAAAGACTTGGTCAATATTTCAGACAATAGCAAGATTATATCGGAAGCAATAGGTTCAGGAATTGCAGGGGAATTAACCATCAATACCAATCAGTTGACAATGACTGATAGTTCCCAAGCAAATGTTAGTAGTAAAGGTGATGGAAATGCTGGTAGTATTTTAATTAATGCTGATGATGTTAATCTTGCTAATCAAGCAGAAATATCTGCAACTACCAAATCTGGTATTGGTGGAGATATTCAACTAGAAAACCTAACAACCCTTTCATTAAGCGAAAATAGCTCCATCAGTGCAAATACAACTGATGGTAAAGCTGGAAATATTGAAATTAACACTACAGATTCAATTCAAGTTGAAAATGGTAGTAAACTTGCATCAGAATCTATTGGTGATGGTACTGCCGGTAATATAACCATTAGTACAAACCAATTTCTAATTACTGATAATTCCCAAGCCAATGTTAGTAGTAAAGCTAATGGAAGTGCTGGTAGTGTTTTCATTAATGCTAGTGATGTTTTCCTTTCCAATCAATCACAAATAGCTGCGACCACCGCAGAATCAGGTAGCGATGGTAATATTACCTTAAATAATTTAAATTCTTTAGAATTGTCGAATAGTAAAATATCTGCATCCACAATGAATGGGGAAGCAGGAGATATTAATATCAGCGCCACAGATTCAGTTAAACTTTCGAATAGTAGCAGCATCGTATCAAAAGCAACAGG
>NZ_JASJDK010000059.1 GCF_030065675.1 Mastigocoleus sp. MO_188.B34
TGAGCTTTATATTCAGAAATCATTTCTGAATTACTGAGTATGCTTTCATCTAAAACATTTGTAGCAAGAACAAAACGCCCAGCACTTTGAATACTGTTATTAATCGCAACTTCGTTTTTTGATAATGTTGCTTCTATTTGATAAAAACATTTTTGATTTTCAGTTCTACTAGACAACATCTTTTCACTAACTTGAATGTCATCCAAATTATGATATTTGAATTTTTTAGATAACTTTGATGCTGCTTTCATTGCATCCTCATAACAATTAAACTGTTCTCTTTGTAATTTTTTTAATTGTGAACTAGCGCTAATTCCTGACTTTTGAATTCTTTTTTCTAATTGTCGTAGGTCAGATTTCTTCCTGGCTTCACTTTGAACTATCAACCATCTTTGTTTAACCGAGGCATAGCTACTTTCTTTCGCAACATACGAGTAACCATTTATTTGACTTTTGACTAATTCAGAATCATTTATATTTGCAACCAGTCTTTTTGCTTCAGCCAGTGATAATGGTACACGAGATAACCATTTAATATCAGATAATAATTTTAAATTTGTAGCAGTATATAAAGCACTATCTGCTACCATCAAACTATCAATTTCTATTTGTTTTTTAAAATCAAGTAATATTTTTCCAAAACTGGCTGAATCGGCTTCATTCCCAGATGCAGTTTTGAAAAAAATTGGTATATCTCCATCTCCAGAACATATCAAATCAATAATAAATTGTTTTAAATCTGGTCTGTGGTCACGAGAGTAACCATATGTTATTTTAATTTCTTCTGGTTCTGTGCTTTTTATTTCCGGTAAATTACCATTCAATTTTTTTTTATTATATTCACCATGGAGATGAAAAGATGAAGAATCTAGATGCTCAAATAGTAATGATACATCAAATGTTTTAACTGCATTTAATGAAATTGCTAAGAAAATATTACTTAATCCTTTACTGAATAATTTATCCATCGTCCTGCCCAATTTATCATCATTTAGATATTCAGGTTTTACTCCTTCTCCAATCAAATGTTCACAAGCTCGGTTCTCAAAAAAATTTGAAAACATATATAGTGGTGCAGAAACAAAGCCTAAACCATTTAAAATCATTGCTTTCACAACATGACCAGGACTAATTTTTTCGGAAATATCTTCTCCAACTAAGTTATTAACTATTTCAACTAAACCAATTGAATCAATAATTCCGGCGACTATTCCCAAATGGTCAATATTTTTAATTTCAATTTCTTCAAGAGTAGACATAGCACCTGTAAAATAATGAATAAAAATACTTTGCTAGTATTTTCACACTTTCTGTGCCTGAAAACTTATTAAAATCTGTTCTTCCTATCAGAAAAATTAGACGTTCAAGTAAAACCTACAATACTGGCAAATCAATAAATAATTACTGACTTTAATAGTAATATTTCTCATTTACCTTCAATAAATCTAAATTTTTGATAGTCTTTATGTACTATTATTGGCGTTAGCTAATTTTTGAGGCTGTGGGGTGCGGAATGTGGGATATAAGATGGGTGGATTGTTTGAAGGATTTCAAAATTGGTTGCACAAAAATCGTGAATTATTGCTTTCTGCGTTTCCCAACAATGAAAAAGAAGACAAAGAAACAGAAGTATCACTAACAGAATTACCACTATCTTTAAAATCTAAGTTAGTCGCAGCGATTGAAAATTTACCCAGCAATGATGCAGGATTGGAAGCTATTCATTCCAAATTGGATGAAGCTTTAGAAGAATGGCATGAAAATCCAAAAACTGCTGATAATTCCTTGATAATTTTAAGTTCACCTGTGACTACAGTCTCACGTATATTGACCAATAACTTAAATAATTGGGCTGCAAACTCTGAAATACCCCTGCGATATTTACAATTAAACGGAAGACCAGCACAGAAAAATATCATTACCGAGCTACGGGAACAACTAGATCGGGAAGAAGCATTTACAGAAGCAAAACAACCAGAAATTGTTGTAATCCCAAACTTGAATTGGTGTTATCTACGTTGTTTTGAAGGTTTAGAAGGAATTGACTATATACAAGATGTACTGCTTCAAGATCGTACCCGGTTTTGGGTCATTGGTTCAGGTTTAGTTGGTTGGCAATATCTTAATTGTATTTCGAACTTTGAGGCTTATTGTGGTAATTCTCTAATATTGCCAGAACTTGAGGGCGAGCAACTAAAAACCTGGTTACAACCTATTGTTGATGAGTTCGAAATCAGTTTTGCAGAACCGGACTTAGAGAATAACAATACTGTGAAACAACAGTATAAAGAACTTCAATATAATCAAACAAAATATTTCAACCGGTTAGCATCTGTCAGTCAAGGAATTAGCAGTGTTGCAGTCCAAATATTTTTGCAATCAATTTGCTATGAGCCTGTAGAATCAAATACAGAAGAACATTCAGGTCTTTTGAGGGTGAAAACTCCCGAACTACCATCATTAAACCGTCTAGAGCAACATGACCTCTATGTTTTATATTCTCTTTTATTACATGGAGATTTAACTTTGTCTGCTTTAGCAGATAGTTTAGGAGATCCACAATCATCCATTAAGGGTCGGGTCAGGGTACTACAGCGTGTAGAATTAATCCAACAACAGGATGATACACTTAGTGTAAATACAATTCACTATCCCCGCCTCAAAAAAGAACTGGACAATAATAATTTTATTATTGATGAATCTGACTAATGTTAATCAATTTAATACTGTTTATATTAGCTCAATCTAATAATAACGTCGCAAAACAAACTGTAGAAAAAACCCAACAAGTAATTACTCAAATCACCACGGAAAAAATTGCTCAAGCATTAATAGCCTTAGCTCTTTCTTACATTTTAATTAAAGTAGTCGACCAATTAATTAACTGGTTATCAGAAAGAGTTGCTAAAGAATGGCGATTACAATTTAAACAGTTTATTCCTTTTACGAGAATGATGGTATTAACCATCACAGTCATATTTTTAATGAACTTGTTTTTGAACTTGTCGCGAGATAACTTACTCGCAGTTACAGGGACAATTGCTGTAGCTTTGGGTTTTGCTTTTAAAGACTACGCCAGTTCAATTATTGCAGGTATCATTGGTTTATTTGAAGCACCTTATCGTCTTGGCGATCGCATCCAATTAGGAGATAGCTACGGTGAAGTAATGACTTATGGTTTGAGGGGAATTCGTCTCAGGACTCCAGAAGATAACATTGTTACTATTCCCCACAATAAGATTTGGACAGACCCGGTATCTAACGCCAACATGGGAGCATTAGAAGCTCAAGTAGTTACGGAATTTTTCCTACATCACTCGGTAGATGTTGAATTAGTAAAAAAAATACTTTACCGCGTCGCACATACAAGTAAATACACTCACTTAAAATTACCAATTTTAGTATGGGTAGAAGAAACGCCTTGGGGAACCCGCTTTCAACTCAAAAGTTATCCCCTTGATGCGAGGGATGAATTTATCTACAAAACAGATTTAACTACAAGAGCAAAACAAGTATTTGCTAAATATAATCTTCCCTATCCCCGTTATCTTAATCGAGAAGATGAAGAAAAATCTGGGGATTAGGGATTGGCGATTGGTAATTGGTAGTTGGTAATTGGTAGTTGGTAATTGGTAATTGGTTACTCTTTACTTTTTACTCATTACTTCTTACTTCTTACTTTTTACTTTTTACTCATCTCATATCGTACCCAAACAAATTGGGGTCAACCTCCTGCAAATCTAAATCATCTAAACCATACTCAGCCCATCTTCTTTCCACCATTTCCGCAACTTCCGGATCGGACTCCAAAGGTGCACCCCAATCATGATCGGTTTCTGGAGGAATTTTGGTAGTCGCATCAATTCCCATCCGTCCCCCCAAACCAATTTTTTCACTGGCGAAATCTAAGGTATCAAAAGGAGTATCGGGCAAAATAAACACATCTCGGGTCGGGTCAACCTTGGAACTAATCGCCCAAACTACCTGACGCGGATCCCTAATATTGATATTTTTATCGACCACAATCACAAATTTTGTGTAAGTAAACTGTGGTAAAGCACTCCAAAACGCCAAAGCAGCTCGTCGTGCTTGTCCCGGATATGCTTTATCAATGGAAATAATCGCCGCTTTGTAACTTAAAGCTTCCATTGGAAGGAAGAAATCAACAATTTCCGAAACCTGTTGGCGCAAAATCGGCGTATAGATTCTGTTTAATGCGATCGCCATCATTGCTTCTTCTTTGGGGGGACGACCGCTAAAGGTGGTTAAATACACCGGGTCTTTGCGATGGGTCATACATTGAAAACGAACCAGAGGCGAATCTTCCACCCCACCGTAATATCCCATATGGTCGCCAAAAGGACCATCAGGCAACACTTCTCCAGGAGTAATTGTTCCTTCTAAAACAAATTCAGAATCTGCTGGGACTTGCAAATCTACCGTTTTACATTTAGCTAGTTGAACTCCCGAACCACCGTAAAGACCAGCAAATAACCACTCTGATAAATCTACAGGAATTGGTGTCGCTGCAGCCATAATAATTAATGGATCCACACCCAGAGCGATCGCAACCTCTAATTTTTTGCCATTTTCAGCAGCTTTACGTAAATGTCTTGCACCACCCCGTACCGATAACCAATGTACGGTCATGGTATTTTTGGATTGGAGTTGTAAGCGATACACGCCCACATTTGGAGTACCTGTCTCACAATCTTTAGTAATTACCAATCCCAAAGTAATAATTTTGCCCGCGTCGCCGGGATAAGGACGGATTAAGGGTAACTTATTTAAATCTAGATTATCGCCTTGTATCACGACTTGTTGACAAGCCGGGAAAAAATCTCGTCCCGGTTTAGCTTTGACAACATCAAACAACACTTTACCAAAATCTATTGCTTGGGAAATCTTTTTCGGTGGCTTTGGTTGTTGTAACATCGCCAACTTTTTCCCCAAAGTTTCCAATTCTTGGGGATGTTTCATATTCATCGCCCAACATATCCTTTCCACCGTTCCCATTAAATTAACCGCGACAGGGAAATCAGCACCTTTAACATTTTCAAATAATAAACCTGGGCCACCTTTTTGCAGCATGCGGTTAGAAATTTCCGCAATTTCTAGTTCTGAATCAACCAAAGCCGAAATTCGCTTTAATTGTCCCTTTTCTTCCAGAATTTTAATAAATCCCCGTAAATCTCTTGCCATCGTTCCTATAAATTATAGATATTTAAGAAATGTAAAGCGCTGTTTTATATTTTATATGGGATTGGGTATTAGGGATTGGCGATAGCACTGCGTGCCGCAAGGCGGCACGCAGTGCTATCGCCAATAACTTGTATTCAACTTAACTCCCAGATTCAAAATAATGAGTTATTCTACTGAAATAATAGACTGAATTTTCACCCCATCAGCATTTAGCTTGATAACAATGACCACATTCTTCCATACCTTTCGAGAAGGCGGTCTCATGATGTGGCCCCTGTTGGGTTTATCAGTTGTCACCTTCGCCTATGCTTTAGAACGTATTTGGTTCTGGTTAAGGTTAACAATCTGGGAAAAAAAGGTAGTGCAAGAAATTCTCAGGGCAGCGAAATTTGACCTAGAAAATGCAGAAGTAATTGCTTCTCGTGCCCAAAATTTGGCGGTAGGTCGTCTTTTGTTAGCTCCATTGAGGTTGAGGGAACCTTCCCCAGAAGGATTTCACCACGCACTACAAGCAGCAAGAACGAAAGAGTTGACAGGTATGCGTCAGGGTGAAAAAGTATTAGAGATGGTCGCTGCTATTGCCCCATTATTAGGAATTTTAGGGACTATTGGCGGTTTATACGCAGTATTTGCTAATATGAAGAACGGTCAAGTAGATTCTGCCGATGTTAGTGCAGTAACTCTTGGTCTTAGTGAAGCCTTAATTACTTCTGCAACCGGAATTGGTATAGCTGTGATTGCTTTACTTTTCTTAAAATTATTTACCAATCTGCGATCGCAACAAATAGAGTTTTTCTCGAAGGTTGCTAGCGAATTGGAATTAACCTACTTACAAAATTGGTATGAATCTTCACGATATTTAGAATCACAATTTAAATAAAATTTCAAATTGATGTAAACAAGATTTAGAAATTTTCAGATTTTGGCTAGA
Source organism: Mastigocoleus sp. MO_188.B34 (assembly GCF_030065675.1). Lineage (GTDB taxonomy): Bacteria > Cyanobacteriota > Cyanobacteriia > Cyanobacteriales > Nostocaceae > Mastigocoleus. Next base: position 6,134 of record NZ_JASJDK010000059.1, read on the forward strand.
GTAAAGTTCGCACAGGTAAACTTCGTAAAATGTTTATCTGTGTTTTTTTTTGCTGAAATTCAGCATCGGTTATGAAAGCTACGATTGGTTTTTCTGTATATCCCTTGTCGCTGCGGTATTATTTCAAATTAATTTATTTGAGGTCACCCTTAACAATTAAAATACAGGTTTGTAGCTTTAGTTGTGGGTGTGAAAAGTGGTCAATAACCCAGCACTAAAGTGACTGGGCTTGTAAGAAACAGTTCTTACTGAGAATTGACTAGGTTACAAGCCGTTAACTGCTACGAACTTACAGATGCTTCCCCAGTCTGTATTATCTTCAAACCTAATTGTTTAGGTGCTGTGTTAAGGCAGGACATGTTGTTAACGGTGACCGAGGGGACTAATAACTTTACACAGCAAGGATTATCTCCATGTTAAGAGTGCCAGTAATTGATAAAGACGGTAGAGTCTTAATGCCAACAAAACCTACTAGAGCGCGACGTTGGCTCAAACAAGGCAAAGCAAAACTGTACAAAAACGATTTACAAGTATTTGCTATTCAAATAAATTTTGACCCTAGTGGGCGTAAAGAACAGAAAGTTGTAGCTGGAATAGATCCAGGCAAGCTTTTTACAGGGATTGCTGTACAATCAGCCAAATTTACTTTGTGGTTAGGGCACCTATACTTACCATTCCAGAAAGTAAAAGACAGAATGGAAACACGGGCTATGATGCGTCGTAATAGAAGAAGTCGCAGAATTAACCGTAAACAATCCTATAATCAACGCGCTCATAGACAAGCAAGATTTGACAACCGTCGTCAGAATAAAATTGCTCCTTCAATCAAAGCTAATCGCGACTTAGAAAAACGCGTTCTTGATGAATTAGATAAATTGTTTCCATTTATTGATGTTGTTATTGAAAGCGTTCAAGCCAAAGGGAACAAAGCTTTTAGTCCTGTAATGGTTGGTCAAGAATGGCAAATAGATCGATTACTCGACTCTTACGACGTTGAAACCATTGAAGGCTGGCAAACAGCACAAATAAGACGTGAATTAGGACTAGTTAAACAAAAACATTCAAAATCAGATGCAGTCGTAGCCACTCATGCCGTAGATGGGATTGCTCTGGCTGCCAGTGAATTCATGAAGTATCAAATTACCTCAACTAATTCTAGGGGGTGGGTAGGTAGGGTTGATGTTACAGCTTGTCCATTGACTGTTATTCGGCGTCCTCCCATCAGCCGTCGCCAACTTCACTTATTGCAGTTTAGTAAGGGCGGCAAACGTCGCAAGTATGGCGGAACTATTACTAGACATGGTTTCAGGAAAGGTGACTATGTTGAAGCGTTCCAAGGGACTAAGACATTTAGAGGCTGGGTGAGTGGTGACACCAAATCACAAGTTTCTGTTAGCAATACTGAATGGAAACGGCTAGGCCAGTTTTCTAAGAACAAAGTTCAATTACTTAAACGTTCTACGGGCTTAATTGTTCAAGGTGGTTAAAACCACCGGGGCGTTTTTGAGCACGCATGCTGCCCATGATAGGCTACGCCAGCTCTACGTTTACCTCCCAGCCATAAATGGACTGGGTTTCCTTAGCGCAGCGTGTCCGTTAGCCCGCACCTGAGGGTGTTCAGCGTAGCTGCGTCAACAAACGGCTACGCCGCGTCTGTGCTTTAGCATAAACTACCGAGAAATTTTTATGAAATTATTTCCCCTCAGACTCAAACCAAATCAGGATTTACGTCAGAGTTTACAAAATTTTGCTCTAGACAAAAATATTACCGCAGGATTTATAGTAACTGCAACAGGTAGTTTAAAAGAAGCATCTATTCGTTTTGCAAATCAAGATAAAGCTATTGTTTTAAATAATTACTTTGAAATATTGGCTTTAAATGGCACGATTGCCAATACTGGATGTCATTTACATATTACAGTTTCCAACCAATATGGTAATGTAATTGGTGGACATTTAGTTGACGGTTGTATTATCTACACCACAGCAGAAATTATTATTGGTAGTAGCGACGATTTTACCTTCATTCGGAATATGGATCGAGAAACAGGATATCCAGAATTAGAAATTATCTCCACTATTGAAAAATAAACTCGATCGCAATATTTAGGTCTTCTGATACTTCTCGATCAATTTAACTTACTTTTATACACACTTACTTTTGACTTTTATAAGCAAAGCGTGTTCGTAGGATATATTTTGACTTTTAACTTTTAACTTTTGACTTGCGCGCAGCGCCTCCTACCCACTTTATTTTGACTTTTATAAGCAAAGCGTGTTCGTAGGATATATTTTAACTTTTGACTTTTGACTTTTGACTTTTTACTTGCACGTAGCGCCTCCAATTACCTTAGTAAAACTGGATAAAATCTCCATATTTATCGGTTGTACCGCTTTTTCTTCAGTATTTTGAAACAAAATTGTAAATGCACCTGCACCCAAACCTGATTGAGGAAACATGCGGTAGCAAGGAATATTTGTTAATTGAGATTGATAGGCTTGCAAATGATTAATCTCAATTGCTCTAAACTGAGGAAATTTTTTTAACAGCCATTCACAAACTCTTTCATTTTCTTCTGGTGAATAAGTGCAAGTAGTATAGGAAAGATATCCCTGTGGAGCAACAATTTTAGCTGAATTAGCAAGAATTCTTTTTTGACGATTAGCATTTTTACTAATAATAGTTGGATGAAAACATCCCGGAGCTTTATCTCCTTTAGCTAGTAAAGATTGTCCAGAACAAGGAGCGTCAACAATTACTAGGTTGCTGGATAAAGATATATTTTCGCCAAAAACACTGGGATCTCTATTTACTATCAGGTGAGGATTAATATTGCAGCGTTTAAAGTTAGAGATTAACATTCCCAAACGTTTACCAATTACTTCATTACTAATAAGTAAGCTCGGTTGTAAAAGTTTCCAAGCAAAAATACTTTTCCCTCCAGGTGCAGCACACATGTCAAATATTGTATTTACTGGCTGAGAAGTTCTCTGGGGAGAGATTGTGAGTAAACTTGATGCTGCAAATACAGACGAAAAATCTAAGCAGTAAAAGTATCCTTGTTCATGGAGTGGATGTTTACCCGGTTTAGTTGTTAAAGATAAGCGATCGATAAAATCAGGCTGCCAATCAATCGGAAATTCTGTGTCAAATGGAGAATCTTGGGGTTTTTCTCCACACCAAAGAATACAAGGATGGAAGGGTTTGGGGTTAATTAATGCTTCAACAAATTTTTCCCTTGATTCGATATCTTCAAATATACGCCTAGATAGTTTTAATAATAAATTTGAAGGCTTTTGCATACCTGATTTAATTAACAATAGATATATCACTTAAGATATATCACCCAGGACATAATATTTGCTTGGAAGCAAACAGGAAATAGATATCTAACTTTTATGGTTAAATTGCCACGCAATTCCAAACGCCGCTCCTGCACCTGCTCCCAAACCAGTTTCCATACCCTGTATAATTTTTTCAATAGGATTCTGAGTTAGACACTGGCTAGTTATATTACTTGCTTGCAAACAAGTAGTACTTTGCATCCAACTTATCGCGCCACCAAAAACTATACCGATCGCGCAACAAGACACAACAAGTAGCAAAAGGCGTTTGGTTTGTGGATCCATAAATAAAGTCAAAAGTAAAAAGTAAAAAGTCAGGAGTCAGGAGTCAGGAGTAAGGAGTCAGGAGTAAGGTCAGCGTTCACCGCAGGTGCATCTTGGACGCGCTTCGCTTACAGCGAACAGCGGGGCGCGTTAGCCTAGCGGGACACGTAAGTGTACACAACAGCACACAGTAATGAGTTAAGTGATTGGTAACTGATAACTGTTAACTGTTTCTACTCGATCCGGAAATTAAAAGGTAAACGAGCATATACACCCCGGGGATCCTTCATATTTTCAAAAATTTCTATCTCTTCTTTAAGCTTACGAAGTTCACCTCCAAGTGGATGAGATAGCAATTCTTGAGATTTTTGCTGAGCTATAATTGCGCTTACTTCTTCCTTAGCTACACCAAAAAAGCGTTCCTCAAATGAACTCAATCTCGGATATTCTTTCAATTGCCAATTATTACCCAATTTAGCCAATTTAGCTGAATGTGCAATTGCTTTATCTAAACCGCCAATTTCATCAACTAAACCAATTTGCTTAGCTCTGGTACCCGACCAAACTCTTCCTTGAGCAATTTCTGCAACTTTTGCTTTAGGAAGATTGCGACCTTTGGCAACTTTATTCAAAAATACATCATAAATACTATTGACTGTGCGCTGATAAATCTCTAACTCTTGGGGAGATCTAGGACGAGAAACACCTTGACTATCAGCATAACGTCCGGTTTTAACACTATCCCAAGTAATACCATTATCGTTTGCTAGTTCCTGAATATTAAATATGCTTCCGAACACACCAATAGAACCTGTAACGGTATTTGGTTCCGCAAAAATTCGATTGGAGTCCACAGCAATCCAATAACCCCCTGAAGCTGCAACATCCCCCATGGAAACCACCACAGGTTTTAGCTTTTGGGTCAGACGTATTTCCCTTTGCATCACTTCAGATGCGGTTGCACTACCTCCAGGACTATTAATTCGCAAAACCACCGCTTTTATATTCTTGTCCTGACGAATACTTCGGAATATTTTGGCAAAGCGATCGCCACCAATTTGTTCGTTTTCTCCGTTACCATCGACAATTGCACCTTCAGCATAGACAACAGCAACTTTATTTTTCGACCTGCGTTTAGTGGGTGAAGAAGCATCGCGGGTTTTTGCATATTGAGCCAAACTAATTTGGCGAAAACTTTTATCCTCTTTCTTACTACCAGTTAATTTCTTCAGATCGGCGATCACCTCATCAGCATAAGCAACTTTATCTACTAAACCATTAGCTTTAGCTCGATCTGCTAATAATAAAGCTTGATTATCTGCTATCTGCTGTAACTGCTGTGGGGTTATTTTTCTATTTTTACCTACGGTTGCACGCCACTCCGACCATAAATCATTAAGCAATACTTGAAGTTGAGTTCGATTTTCTGGGCTTAGTTTTTTCAGTATAAGTGGCTCCACAGCACCTTTAAACTTTCCAACTCTGACAATTTGTACCCCAACACCATACTTTTCAAATGCACCAGCAAGAAATATCGGTTGGGAGCTAAAACCGTTGATTTCCATTCCTCCCAAAGGATTTATTGCTACAGTATCAGCGACCGAACTTAGGTAATATCCTTTTTCCCCCCAGTTCGTTCCATAAGCAACAATCTTTTTCCCCGAATCACGAAATTTTTCTAAAGAGCGACGAATCTCCCTCAGGGTCGCAAAACCTTCAGCTTCTCCTTGAGATGCTTTACTTGCATCTAAATAAATACCGATAATTCGTTTATCATTTTTAGCTTTTTCAATCGTATCTAATAAAGCTCTGAGTGAAATTTGTTTTTGGTAATTACCCGATATTACCTGTTGAAAAAATTCACTAGAGTTGGGTTGTCCTTCAGTAATTTTCGTTGATAAGTCAAATACCAAAAATGATTTATCTTTTACAACTGGTTCCGGTTCTCGAGAAAAAGTTGCTGCAAATAACAGCAGAAGTAATCCGGTAGTTCCAATACCAAAAAAAATAAATAATCCCAGCAAACTTCCTACTAAGCTAGCAAAAGTTTGTTTAACAAAATTGGCCATTTTTAGAATTAGATTTAGTTCTTTATTAGGAGTATTCAGTTGTTAGTCATCATTGAAAGAAAATTAGAACCAACAACTATTAACTTTAGGCTGTTGGTTTAAGGAGTTTCAAAATAATTCACACCATAATTTGCGAACCATAGGGATGCATCAACTCCTTCCTGAATGGTGGTATATTTTTACTTGAAAATCCCTCGTATTTACACTAAATTTCTCAAACAGAACAGAAGTCATTAAGTTCTAATACGACCACTTAAATTATTCTAATCTTTTACTATTATAATCTTTGTACTAGTTGTAAACTCTGCGAACGCTTCAACTGTTCGAGATTAATATTACCAGTACAGAATAATACAGTAGTAATTTCAGCAATCAAAACTTCTATTAGTTCGCATACAGCTATTTCTGAAGTAGCAGCAGCTTTTAAAAAAGGCATTGCCAATCCTGCAATATTAGCTCCCAAAGCAATGGACTTTGCGATATCTAATCCGTGACGCAATCCTCCCGAAGCAATTAAAGGCACATTTACGTCTATTGTTCTAATACTTTTAATACAATCAGCCGTAGGTAAACCCCAATCAGAAAAAGTTCTGCCCAAACGACGTCCCATAGCATTTTGAGCTCGTTCGCTTTCCACCATTGCCCAGGATGTTCCCCCCGCACCAGCTACATCTATTGCAGTTACCCCAACACTAAGAAGCTTTTTCGCCATGGCTGCCGATATTCCATTTCCCACTTCCTTGGCGATAACTGGGACTGGCAATTTTGAGCAAACGGTTTCAATTTTGTCAAATAAACCGTGAAAATTTGTATCTCCCTGAGGTTGGATACATTCTTGTAGTGGGTTGATATGCAAAATTAAAGCATCTGCTTCTAGGGTATCAACTATTCGCAAACATTGTTCTAAACCACAATTATAGTTGAGTTGTACAGCACCCAAGTTAGCAAATAAAGGTATATCAGGAGCATATTTACGCACAGCAAAAGTATCTGCGACTTCTGGTTTTTCTAGGGCTACTCGTTGAGAGCCTACACCCATAGGGATTTTGTATTGTTGTGCTGCGATCGCTAACCGACGATTGATGGTAGCAGCTTGTTCTGTACCTCCTGTCATGGAAGAAATGAGTATAGGTGCACCAAGTTGTTTATCTAAAAACTGAGTAGTGAGATCGATATCATTACGATCTAATTCTGGTAAACAACAATGTGTAAAACGGTAACGTTCGAGTCCATTAGAAATTTGGCGAAACTGTACATCTTCTTCCAGACAAATACGGATATGATCTGCTTTACGGACTTGAGTAGCTGCTTCGGTCATATTTGGAGGTCTTGTAACTGTGGATCGGGCTGATATTATTTTCCCATTAAAGATTGGGGATGGGCGACTAGGGATTGGGGATTGGCGACTGGGTATTAGGAATTAACAATACTAATTACTCATTACTTCTTACTTACTCATTACTTCTTACTTACTCATTACTTCTTACTTACTCATTACTTTTTACTTTTTACTTCTTATTCACTTTTCCGCTTGAGTGCTAACACAAATTCAAATTGTGAAATTTCTTTGTTAGGATTATTTGCTGTCATACCCACCCCGCGAATCGAATTTAGTACAGTTCTTGCTTCCTTAGGAATTGGCTGTAATGCAGCAAAACGGTCAAAGATATCCATACTTAGATCCATATTCAGGTAAAAATAACCGCTATTTGGCTGCTGTAAAGAACCTGCGATAGTTTTGAAGGGATCGCTATCTTTCAAAGACGGGTTTGTTGGAGTTGCAACCGTTTGTGCTACAGAGTCACCAACAGCCATAAATACTGTGTCATTATCCAACCAACCTTGGGTTACTAAAGCACCTTGTCCCGGAAACTCCCACTTAGTCACGTCTTTATCGCCAACTTTACCTTTCTGAATACTTATAGGTAATTGATTTTGGGCAATATTATTGATTTTATCGAACGTTGCTTCAGTTGTTTGGCGATCGCTTGTGTCAAATACTAGCGCCGCACCAAAACCAGTATTTGCTAAAACTCCTTGATTCGCAGGAATTAAAGCTAATGCAAATTCTCCATCCATCCAGCCAAAAATATCTTTATCCAAATCAATATTGATAGCTTGCAGTTGAGTTCTTGTTTGCTGAAGGGCTTGATTAAGTTCGGGATTAGTTTCAGACTGTTTGACAAAAGCTGACCAAACACCTTTTAAACCCTTACCATTTGCCGAAAGGATAGTATCTACCGGAAACAGATTGACTAAATTTGAAGGACTATTGGGATACTGGTATTCGGTAAGTTGGGGATCCAGATTTGCAGTCGCTTTCATCCGAATCCCTACATCATCAACTCCAATCGCCCCAATCATAGACTTAACCTGCTTCAACTGTTCCAAGGTTTGTGGAGGTATTTGAGAGGAAGAGTTGGTAGTGAGTAATTGTTTTACAGTGTTTCCATAGTCAGGTACATATACTTTTACTAAAGTATTTTGTAAGTCTACATTGTGATTAAATAATTTATCTGCCCCAGGCTTACTTGCAAAAGATGCTTCACCTTTATAGGTATCAATCGCTTGCTGTACGTTTTCCTTGTTGGGAGCAAATACTACTCGATCGTTTAAAATCGCACTGTAACTAGGTGCTCCTTTATTTTCAATAGTTTCTGTAATTGTTTCGCCTTTATAATCTATTTCCTTTGTCTCGACGTCTTTTTGTGATTTTAGTTTTTTGGAAAAATCTAATGCTGCGAGTTTATCCTTAACTCCCACAACCATAAGTAAATTAGGCTCAGACCGTTCTTGAGGAGCACTTTGGGTCGGTTGAACTGGATTTGGTGGAAGTACGGCGAACATTACTCCACCCAGCCAAGGCTTTAAATCTTTTTCGTAGGAAAGATCGCTATCTTTTGTCAAATCTTTTTTGAAATCTTCTAGACCTTGAGTAATTAGTTTTTGCGCTTCCGGAGTTCCAAAATTTTCTAGATTCGACCATAGTTTGGGATCGGTCGAGATATAGGCTGTCATGATTGCTTCATCTGGAACCAGTTTCGCACTACCCAAAGCATCTGAGATAGTTCCAGAAGGACCACCCTTTAAGAATAAATAAGTTGCAGTTGCAATTCCTCCAAGTACTAAAGCTGCGCCTACTGCGGGGATTAAAAATTTTGCTTTGTTTTGTGGCATTATAGCTAATTTAACCTCTTTTCCTTCAAATTTTGATTTAACAAACTACAAACGTCATGGTAGAGTATTCGGATTTATGCAACAGATATTGTAATTTAGCGAGATTTACTGATTTTTGAGGTCATACCGCATACTATTTTCGATTTTGATTGCTGCAATTAGAAAAAACAGGGCAAACAAAGTGCTATGTCCCCTAGATAAATGACATAATTATTTAACTAAAAAATAATTTTAATTTGTGAATAAAGGATGAAATTGTCATAGAATATAGGACTTAATAAAACATAGGACTTAATAAAACTAATATTTAAAGGAAAAAACAAAGGCAAAAGATAGCATAAGCATTTCTAGTACTTGTTAGGTTTATTATCCAGAAGATATTAATTCGGCATAAATCAGAGAAAAATTGTCAAATAAAATCAGAATTCTAATTCTGATGCACATTTTCAATTAAGTTGTATTGTTAAGAATTACCTAACCTTGTCAATTTATCTGTCGGGAGTTTGAAAACGGAGTTAAAAATCGAGATGAAAGAATTAATAACATAGCATATGCTTGTGGTTTTGAATTAGTTTAAGCAGAAGAAAATATTTAAACTATTCACATCAAACTATTTATATGCGCCAATATTTATTGAGAACGGGGCAGACAGAATTTAAAGGGGAAAGAAAAATTTAACCATACCTTTATTTTTTGCCAAAATACTTAGCAAGTGTTCTTATTTAACCCCATCAGATCCGCATTTCGTTGCTAGAAAAAATCATAGTTAGAAAAATCAATGCTGAAATCTTATTTCGATACGGAAAATAACCGTCATAAATCTTTTGAGTTACCGGGTTCAAAACCTCAATATAATCCCGACCGTCCGGGACAAGTAGAACATATTTTTCTTGATCTCAATTTGGATATTCCCAATCAAAGTTACCAAGGCAATTGTAAGATTACCTTAAATCCTATTCGTAACAATATTGACCGTTTGACTTTAGATGCTGTCAATCTCAACATTAAATCTACACAGGTCAATGAGAGCCAGCAAAAGTTTGACTATGATGGTGAGAAGCTAGAAATCGAGCTTAACCAAAAAACCCAAATAGGTAAACAGATAATTATCGACATTGCCTATTCTGTAGATAAACCCCAACGGGGAATTTACTTTGTTGCACCAGATAAACACTATCCGAAAAAAAATACCCAAGTTTGGACTCAGGGTGAAGATGAAGATTCCCGCTATTGGTTTCCCTGTTTTGACTACCCCGGACAATTATCAACTTCAGCAATTCGCGTCCGCGTACCCAAATCATTTATTGCTGTTTCCAACGGTAAACTAATTGCTGAGGAAGTAGATGGAGATCAAAAAATCTATCATTGGTCCCAGGAAGAAGTTCATCCGACCTACTTAATGACTTTAGCAGTCGGTGATTTTGCTGTCATTAACGATCGCTGGAATGATATTCCAGTTAGTTATTATGTAGAAAAAGGTAGAGAAGATGACGCCAAGCGCACTATGAGCAAAACTCCCAAGATGATGGAGTTCCTGAGTGCTAAATATGGTTATTCCTATCCTTATCCCAAATATGCTCAAGTCTGCGTTGAAGATTTTATTTTTGGCGGGATGGAAAATACTTCCACCACACTTTTAACCGATAGGTGTTTGTTGGACGAAAGAGCAGCATTAGATAATCGTTTTGCAGAAAGTTTAGTCGTTCACGAACTCGCACACCAATGGTTTGGGGATCTAGTTGTAATTAAACATTGGTCCCATGCTTGGGTAAAAGAAGGAATGGCGACTTATTCAGAAGTCATGTGGACAGAAAACGAATATGGAGCCGAAGAAGCTGCATACTATCGCTTAAAAGAAGCCCGGAGTTATTTAGCTGAAGATAGTAATCGCTATCGTCGCCCAATGGTAACTCATGTTTATCGGGAAGCCATAGAGTTATACGATCGCCATATTTATGAAAAAGGTGCTTGCGTATATCATATGATTCGTGCTGAATTAGGCGACGAGTTATTTTGGAAAACAATTCAAACTTTTGTCGGCGATAATGCCCATCAAACCGTAGAAACAATAGATTTACTACGGGCTATTGAGAAAGCGACTGGTCGAAATTTAATGTTTCTCTTCGATCAATATGTTTATCGTGGAGGTCATCCTGACTTTAAAGTTGCTTACTCCTGGGATGGAGACGCAAATTTAGCAAAAGTTACAGTTACTCAAACCCAAGCAAAAGCAGATGGTAACAGCAAGGATTTATTTGATCTAAAAATTCCCATCGGGTTTGGTTATAAGCAGCAAGAAGAGCCAACATCTAAAATTTTCACTGTGCGGATTAATGAACGCGAACAAAGTTTTTACTTCCCTCTGGACTCCAAGCCTGATTTTATTAGTTTTGATGCAGGCAATAATTTCCTAAAAACTGTATCTTTAGAGTACTCAATTCCAGAATTAAAAGCACAGCTAGAATTAGACCCCGATCCTATCTCTCGGATCTATGCAGCTACAGCTTTAGCAAAGAAAGGTGGCTTAGAAGCCTTGAAAGCATTAGCAGAAGCTTTGAAAAACGATCGATTTTGGGGCGTCCGCGTTGAAGTTGCAAAACAAATTGCCAAAATCAAACTAAACCAAGCTTTTGATGCTTTGATTGTTGGTTTAGTAGACCAAAATGCTTTTGTACGCAGAGCAGTAGTTCAAGCATTAGCAGATATTAAAACCTATGACAGTTACAAAGCTTTGAAAAATTTAGTTCAAAATGGGGATAGCAGTTATTATGTAGAAGCCTCCGCAGCCACTGCTATTGGCTCGATAGCCGCAGCTTCAGGGGAAGATGAAAAACCCAAGGAAGAAAAAGTTATCAAGTTACTCAAGTCTGTCTTACAAGAAAAAGCTGGTTGGAATGAAGTAGTCAGAAGTGGTGCTATAGCAGGTTTAGCCGAACTGAAAACTAGTGAAGCAGCTTTAAATATATTGATGGAGTATAGTAAGCCTGGAGTACCCCAAGCACTACGTTTATCTGCAATCCGCGCCTTGGGTAAAATTAGCATCGGTCAAACTCCTGCAAATTTAGAAAATATCTTAGACAAGTTAAAAGAACTGGCGAAAGAAACCTTCTTTTTAACTCAAGTTGCAGTTGCAGTAGCTTTAGGACAAATGGAAACACCCAAAGCGATAGCTATTTTGCAAACTTTGGCAAATCAAACACCAGACGGAAGAGTGCGTCGTCTTGCAGAAGAGCAAATCCCCAAAGTACAAAAAAATATTGGCTCCGATAGCGCTGTGCGTAAATTACGCGAAGAACTCGATCAAATAAAAAAGGAGAACCAGGATTTAAGGAGTCGTTTAGAAACTTTAGAAGCTAAGTCAAAGTAGCAACTTAAAATTTGGTTAACGATCTATCTTTTGGATTCACTTTTAACCAAAAGGTCGGACATTTAGGTAGAGGTGCGATATATCGTATCTCTACATTTTATGTTTAAATTATTTTAAATTATTTGTATTTACACAAACAGATTTAAGAGTATTATGAATTTATCTTTCGGTATCTTTATTTCAAGTTTTAAATGTAAATTTAACTTTTGATTAACGAAACTTAAAACCTTAATTCTAATAGATATTTATATTTTATGGTCACAACTAATGTATAAAAATATTACCTTATTGACTTCTGTTGAATCATTGTGCACCTGAGTTAATATAACTCATCTGTATGATTGCAATCATCATAAAAGATTATGGTCATAAATTTTCATCAACTAATGATAAATTCCTTATAATCTTTCAATAACTACAATACAGTCGATAAATAGTTTAAAATCACATCACTTATTAAAGCAGCTACCCAAGTAATTTAAGGATATAAATATTACATTTATTCTGATATCAAAAAAACAATATAGAGATAGATAATTTCGCGTAAGTGATGCTACTATTTACGACGGTACTTTCAGCAATCGGAGTAAATCATGAATAAAACACTGCGCAATATACTTGTTGGGACTGGAATTGCAGCTGTTGGTGCAATCGGTACTAAAGCAGCGGTAGATTATTTTCAAAATCGCGGGAAAGAAGAAGTTATTGATGAGAGTGAAGGCGATGCTGAAGTCACCTCACCAGAAGAGGTTGCTTATGCAACTGTAGAAGAAAGCTCTGTTCAAGAATTTTTAGATGTGAGCTTTGGTGATGCTGGTCGTTATGTCCCCAATCGTCCGCCCAAAATTTTTGACTATCAAGGTGAACAATATATGGTTATCTGGGCGTATGACAATAAACAAGAAAAAAATCAAATGTTGGCCTTTAAATATACTGATGCAGGCAGAAAAATGATTGCTAGTGTTGGTTACACCGGTGAAAAAACAGACTATAACTTAAATCTTGAAGATACTCCCTTTGCTATTGATGTAAATGGTAACAAATTACAATCCGGTCAGTCTGAAACTGAAGGTAGCGAGGATGTTGACTTTGTTTTAGCTGCTTGATTTAAAATTACAACTTAAATCTACCAGAAGTAATGGTGGCTGTAACAGCCACCTAATTTTATATATTCATTATCTTTAGGTATTAACTTATCTTATTGTTAGGCAAAGAAAATTAAAGAATGTCTGTCGTAAATATAACTAGGACAAAGTATTTTTTCTTGTGAGGTCTTTTGGAAGCTTTGAATTCTATTGGTGAAGCGTACTCGAATTGGCCACGCCCTAAACATACCATAGGTGTGCGCACCACAGGTTATATTTTGACTCAAGCCTAGCGCTGCAATTAGGGTATATTTTGGACAAATTCATACCTAAATTCTTAGATTTTTGCCATTGCTTGATTTGATTTTGTCCAAACATATACTTAGTATAAAAATAATTATAGGTTTTTTTGCAATTGTTGTGGTGTAAAAATAAAAGTGAGGAAATTGCAAAAAACTCCCAACCCTTGTTCGGTCAAAGTTTTGGAGCACTTGTCACCCCGTGAGCGAATTTACAGTGATTCTTTCTGCAAAATGTAAATCTCTAAAATGGCAGTAACAAAGGATTAAATCCAATGTTTGTACAATTTTAGAGATTTAGATTCAACTGGTTTTAACGGGCTCGGGTAACTAAAACATATAACACTAAGCTAATTAACTGTTTTTTCCTTAGCTGCATCCATCTCCCAGGTGTAATAGCCTATTTTTTTCGGTACCCTAGAGAATCTACCGATACGATAACCTCTAGATAATTCATTGAGGACGGCACTTTTAATTTCTCGCAATTGTTGCTCGTCTAAGTCCCCATAAAGCCCAGTGATAATATCAGCCACACTGAAAATTGTTCCTTTATTTTCTTCTAGAAAATCAGAAATGGCATCAATTAAGAATTTACCTTCATAGGCTCTTAGCATTGGTATACGCCTAGTTTTTGGCAGTACAAAAGGTTTACGTTTCTTTTGTTTTGCTTTAGACTTTGATTTACCTTTTTTGAGCGGTAACTTTTCTAAATCAAAGGTGTAACAACCAGGTTCCTCGGGAACTGCAGACCAATAAGTCTTTTCTTTCCCGTGGGTTAGAGAAGATTGAACTCTCCCTTTGACTACTTTAAATAAGTTTGGCTCTAAATCTCCGTAAAGCGATCGCACAATGAAATCTATATGGCATACTCCACCAATGTGCTCTTGCAATAGCTTTTCTATTGCTTGCATTCTGGTTAGAGTTTCATATTCAGCAACCATTGGAATATCAGGAACCAACTGCTTAGATTTGTTACTTTTCTGAACAGTTGGAATTGCACGTGCAGGAGAAGAAACATCTGAATCTTGGGAAGAACCCGAACTTTTTCCTAATTCTTGCTTGGTTGATTGTTGAGTATCCTCAACTGCTTTGTTCGCTGCTGCAAGAGATTTTGGTAAAGAGTCACTGCTGCTAATAATTTCCTCAGTCGTGAGGGATGCTTCAGCGACACTAACTGGTGTTGCATCTAGTAAAGTTACAGAATTGTTTCCATTAAGACCATTGACATCGCTATTATTTGTTAGCAAAGCTTCTACATGAGCTAGTTGCGAACGTGCATTTTGATATAGAGTCTCATACTCTTTGACCAGACGAGCATAATGGTCTCGTAATCCTAGCAGTGGTTGTATAAAGTCTTGGGGGGGAGGTTTTAATTGTCCTTTTGAATTCATATGTCTTTAAGTTAAAGTTGTGTTCTATCGTCAGTTTCACCTTTATAGGTCATTGGTACCGGTTTAGCACGCTTATTACTAGATCTAAAGCGTGATTTCCCAGATGGCTGAGGTGGACGGCACTTTTCGCAATATAGTGGGCGAGGTCCAAAAGTTTCCCTCTCTGTAGGAGAGTTGCATTGCTTACAGACAAAATGAAAAACTCTAGTATGAATCAGACGCTTGTGTGCTCTGACCGTATACTCCTTAACATTTACGTACTTGCTTGCCATAATTGAAAAATGTGAATTACGTTCTTACCAATATAATTATTCAAACCGACAAAATTGAATCCAGGTATAAGGAAATCAATATTTGATTTTACGACTGAATAAATTTATTGTTAAAAAATAGTTCCTTAACATGAAAATAGACTGGCGACACAAAGGTTAATCCTCTATCTAACTTGGTCAGGACAATGATCGAAGGTCGAGTCTGCTGGGTAAAATTCCAAGAAACTAACCTCCAAAATGTTGGTGAGTATAATTACTAACTATCTGATGCTTTGAAACACTCATCCCGATAAAAATTTACTATATTTCACAACTGCAGATACACTGAACTAGCCTTTTAAACTACTCTTTTGTAGGCAATAATCTTGCTCGGTGAAGTACCCTCTCAATATATTAAGTCAAATCTAACGGCATAGTGGATAGATAATAACTGATACTGGAGAGTGAAGACTTTTGCCAATACTGAAAAGCAGAATTTACAACAGTTTTTACAAGTTAGAGAGCTATATCAGTTCGTATATAAGCACTTTCTAATTCACTACTAACTTATAAAAGCATTTACTTAGACAGTATATGAATTATAAGACTTAGAGTAAAGATAGATCAAAATAATCTAAGTTAAATTTCATCATCTTCAATCTTTCACTTCATAAAGTGTCAAATCTGAATATATAAGCGCTGAGAAAAAGCCACATTTGGCTTGGGATAATTTTGAGAATAAAACAGCTTTTCCCATTGTGAAAGATCTGGTATTTAGTTGTGTTGACTATATGTGAGAGCATTTTTGAAATATAATTTTCCTCATTTACATAACTATTACAGCTTTTCAGCAAAGCTTTTGTTGAACTGGCTCTTGTACCACTTTAGATCTGGATGAAGGGTTTTCAAGCTTGCAATAATTATTCACTAGCGTATAGCTATTCAGCATCAGTTAATGCCTATTAGCAACCCTCAAGCCTGATTTATATTGACATCTATGACCTTATTTAGCAAATACCTGGAAGCTAAAAAATTAAACTAGGAAGTTTTGCTCGCTTTCCAAAAACCTACTTGAAGTTTTTAGCGAAAATCACGAGGTAGAAGTTCCTTATTTACTAATTGTAGCTTCATAACAACAGTACTATTTTGTAATGTTTATTATTTGCAATGAGTAATACTTGGTTCATTTTTGAGTTCTTAATTCCAGAAATAACTACCTTATCTAGCTGGGTCGTCAAAAATTTCAAAACAAAAATTTCAAAATATCAAGCTCCCTCAATTCCCATTTTGCAAATAAATTGCATGGAACACATCAAATATCTTTCTTGAAATTCTACCTGATTCACCATACTAAGTGCTTTGCCATGAATCAGGTCAAATATATTTTGAGAAAAAACCTGTTGGTGCATTTTATTCCCGAAATCCTCAATTGTTTTTTGGTGAAGCGTTATATCTATTATGCAAATAGATCTACTATGAGTCATTAATATATGAAAATAATCAGCAGTTTTTGATTTTACAAATTTTGATTTTACGAAGTCTCTAAATTTTACCTGAGAGGTACATCAGAACTAATACAGATTCAGAACTAATACAGATAAAGAGAATCCCAACTTAGCGAATCTGAATTTGTAGTGACTACAAACGAATTACTAGGGTACCGAAGTCCTGAATCAATCAAATTGTGAGAAGATTTCATATTGAAAAGGCTATTCTTAAAATAGGGTGTAGCATTGAGATAAGTAGATTAAGTTGAACGATTGCTAGTTAAAGTTGGCGCTAAACTTTAACCCTCTAAGACAAACCAGAGTTTGGTGGGGAAAAGTATTAACCATATCGTCCCACTAAAAAAGTATGATTTCTCTCAATAGAGAACCATTACCTTGAAGAGAGATTTACTTCACCGACATCTTGTAGTACAAAACTAAGAAATTAATCCCTAATTTGCACTGCTCCATGGCTACTAATTCAGTCATACTAGTTGATTCAGTTACACTAAAGTAGTAGATACAACAAAGCTGAACCAATCTAATATGTACCGTGCGTATACTATCCACCTCACGCATATTTAGCAAATGCTAAGGTACATAATAATCAGTTCACAAAGCATTTTAAGTCAGAGTGACAGGCAAATACTGCTTGCAATCGCTTTCTTAAAAATAGCTTGTGGATGGGGTAACACACTAATTTGAACTTTCCTCTCTTTTATGAAAAGGAAAATTAAATTTGAGTCTAGTTTTTAGCTCAATACTATATTATTTATTATCTTACATTTAATTATGCATAGCTACTTAATCAAGCATTATACTTTGCAAATATTCTTTAATCAGATCTCATAAATCCCAATAATCTTCAATAAATATGCATAAATCACTTTTTATTATCGGATAATCTAATACAAATTAAAGAGATTTGCTGTATATACAAAAATCAATCAAAAATATTCGCGAAATTATAAATTTATAATTGGTGTTATGGGTGTCTTGATATTAACATAATTCAAAAATCATTTATTTCGCTAAAATCATTACCTGGGGCGTAAAATAAAAGTTACTCATGGATTAATGATGATTTAGATTGAAACACAATTCTAAAATTTTTAAAATTTCAAATATAAATTAAATTATTATAAATTAATAAACAGGTATTATAATTTTATTTTTATTAAAAGCTAACAATTATTACAATATTTTTTTTGCATTTATAATACTATCAAATTTAGATATTTACAAGTATATGCATGACATATATTTCAACTAACAATTTTTGGTCTGGGAGAGTTATTCAGATAGAAAACAAGGAATAAATTATATTATATAGTTAAGTATTTATTTATAGGGAAAATTACGGAATTCAATAAATGAGACACAGTTATTCATTGTATCCTATAGTTGTTGGCACATTAACGATATTAGCTACACCACAAATAGTAATAGGCTTATCTGATAGTGAAGTAGAAAAAATTGCTCGAGAAATTACAGTATTAATTGATGGTAAAAATCAATCTGGCTCAGGAGTACTTATTAAAAAGGAGGGTACAACTTACACTGTCTTGACTGCCCGACGTGTTGTAGAACAAAAATATAAATACACTGTTATGACCCCAGATGGGAAACAACATGCAATACAGTTTAAGGACATCAAAAAAATACCGGATGTAGATTTAGCTTTGCTGGAATTTACAAGTAATAATAATTACTCTATTGCCAAAATAGGAAATTCCAGTACAACTGCTTTAGGAGCAACGACTTATGTTGCTGGTTTTTCCAAAGCCGCAAATAAGAAAAAAACTTTGCCTTACAATTTTCCCCCAGCAGGTAAAATTACAGCAAATGCTTCCCAAGCATTACCAGGAGGTTATGCTTTAGCCTACAGAATAGATGCTTCACCAGGTATGAGTGGAGGACCAGTATTGAATGAGAAAGGTGAAATTATTGGAATCCACGGTTTTGGAGACAATTCTCAAAACCAAGAATTAACACCCAAACCTACCGGAGCTTATCTAAAAACCGGGAAAAATTTAGCTATTCCCATCAGTACTTTTTTACAATTCTCTAAAAATGCTGGGATTGATGTAGGTTTTGTTTCCCCTAATACTCGTTCCACTAATAAACATTCTACAAAATCTAAGGCAGATAATTTTTATATCAAAGCTTCAGCCGAGGTTAAATCAGGAAACTTTCAAGAAGCAATTGCTGCTTATAACCGAGCAATCAGCATTAATCCCCAATATACAGATGCATATAACGATCGCGGTGTAATTCGTTCTGCTTTGGGAAGTTTATCAGAAGGAATTAAAGATTTCGAACAAGCCGTACAAATTAACCCTCAACATTCTACAGCTTATGTAAACTTAGGTATTGCTCGTTTAAAATCGAAGGATTACGAGCAAGCCATTACCAATTTCGATCAAGCTTTGCAAATAAATCCTAATATTGCTGATGCTTATCTCAACCGGGGTAAAGCCTATTTGTACTTGGGAAAAAAAGAAAAAGCAATTGCTGATTACGATCAAGCTTTAAATATTAAGCCTGACGATGTACAAGCATACGATAGCAGGGCTATAGCCCGATTTCGTCTAGGAGATAAACAAGGGGCAATTAAGGATTTTAGTAGAAGTTTAGAACTCAATCCTCAAAATGCTAAAGCTTATTATAATCGTGGCGTTGCTCGTTCCCGCTTGGGAGACGATAGAGGAGCGATTTTTGATTACGATCTGGCATTAAAAATTAACCCTGGCTATGCACAAGCTTATGGTAACCGGGGTCTAGCTCGTTTGCGTTCTGGTGATAAAAAAGGAGCAATTCAAGATTTAAAAACAGCTGCAGATGTTTTTCGCAAGCAAGGTAAAGAAGATGATTATCACAAAGCTCAAAAGTTAATTGAGAAGCTTCAGGAGCAGTGATCCAAAAGATTGTACTTTTAAATATCAATCATCCAGTCCATTACTAAAGTAACAGTTACAATCCTGAACCCAGGGGAGATATTTACCAATTCATGATTAACAGCTATCTGATTTCAAATGATTCAATCATCTGATTCACATCTTGAATAAAAGTATCATATTCATCAATTGTTGCTGTGTATGTAATAGTATATGCCCTGTCACCTTTCAAGGTCCAAATCAATAAACTTTTAAAAGTTCTTCCTCTATCTTCATGAGTATAAATTAATTTATTAGCAGGCCTATAGGCTAAAGTTGCTGTATCATTTTTAACTATTTTTACTTCTGGAAAATTATCTTTGATTATATTGAGAAATAATTCTTGAGAATCTTCTAAAGTACCTGGAGATTTCCTCACACTAATAGTTAAATGTTCGAGAAAATTATCTTGAGAATTCTGATGGGGTGAATTAAAAATAACAACATTTGTAGCAATTGGATCTTCTATATCTTGTGCTTCCCAAATGGTAGGATATTTAATTTTGATACCCCGAGTCTCATTTTCATAAGTAGAAAAAGTTTCTACAGGTTGTGCTATTTCCAATTGTTCGTTTTGAGGACTAAATTTGTTCCAAACAACAAAACCTGCAGCAAGACTTGCAGTGACGCCCAAGCCTATAAATATTTTGATAAGCTTTGAAGAAAAACGAATTGGATTACCACTCTTGTTTATTTTATTCTGCAATGGATTACCATAAAGAGTCTTTGTGCACATGACAGGAGCAGAAAGACTATTTAAAGCATCAAGTACCATCCTTGCATTACGATAGCGTTGTCGGAAATCATAGCGTATCATCCCATCCAAAATATCACCTAATTCTGGATTCACTACGACATTTAAGCTATGACGCCAATCAATCTCCCCTGTTTGGTGATCCGTCACTAAGTTGTGAGGTGTTGTTCCAGTCAAAGCCTGAATCGCAATCACTCCAAGCGCATAGATGTCACTATTAAATTGAGGAAAGCCTTGTGCTTGCTCTCCTGGCATATAACCACGAGTACCAATTGCCACACTGTAACTGGTACCTCCTTGGGAATTGATCATCTGGGTACTAATTTGTTTGACAGCCCCAAAGTCTATTAAAACAATTGTTCCATCTGGACGACGGCGAATGTTTGAAGGTTTAAGATCTCTATGAATGTGATTATTATCGTGAACAAATATTAAGACCTCTAAAATATCTTGTAAAAGTTTAATAACTTCATCTTCACTAAACTTTTGTCCCGAGAGTAATTCTTGTTCGAGGTCGTGACCTTCTATATATTCTTGCACCAAATAGAATTGTTGCTCTTCTTCGAAGTGCGCCAGCAGTCGTGGTATTTGCTTGTGAACTCCTAACTTTTCTAAGGTTTGAGCTTCCCGATGAAACAAACGTTTACCAGCATCGAAAGTTTTCGAGTCGGTAGACATCGGTTTAAATTGTTTGACAACGCATTTGGGATTTCCTGGACGCTGAATGTCTTCAGCTAAGAAAGTAACCCCAAAACCCCCTTGCCCCAGTAATTTAATCATACGGTAGCGTCCACCCAGGGTTTGATCCACCATGAATTGCATGAATTATCTCAGAAACTATTACTCGTATTTAATGTTGATTTTCGCATAGAGACTTTCCCTGAGGATTAAAGTTACTTCATAAATTACTAAAATTTAACTATAAATCCTAAATTCTTTGCTCAAATTTATCAGGCGATTGTTTGAATTAATTTTGATAGTATCTTATAGGTGCTTACGCGTAAAAATCGAACGATTAAATCAGGATCGACATAATTTTTAAATATTGAATAACAGGCACATCTAGGAATTATTGTAGAGATTTTCCTCTCGAGGGCCATCCTCCCAAGGGGACACTTCTGTTGCTGTAATACCTTATTGACTTCAAAAAGCTATACGTTATGCGTACTTTTCAAAACTGGGCGTATTTTACACAACTTGATAGATGCTAGTTTATACTTGAAAATGAATTTGAATTTATAGCAATCCTAAATCATTAATAAAAAGCGCAAGCGGCACATTTTGCACTGACCGTATGATCCTAAGGCGATCATGTCGTTCCTCTAGAAGAATTTATTCATTCACGCATCTGCAGAGGTGCGCTATATGATACCCATTTACATTCTCTATGGTTGAGTAAAAACACAGTATTTATCTAATTTTTGTCGATTAAGTATTGTTCTTAATTTCAATGGATAGTTATGAGTTAGCTGCAATATTATACAGATTAATATATTGTTGTTATGTAAAAATTACTAGCCTGTAATTTATTGGTTATTTATCCTTGAATTTGCTAGGTCAGAAGGATGTTAAATAAATCTATTAAATCTATTTTTCTTGTAGCTGTAATTGCAAAATGGATGATTGGTTCTGCTTCTGCAAGAATATCCCAAAATGAAATATTTATAGCAAGAGAGAAAGTAGATGACCGTCAAGAAAAACAATTAGCTGAAACTGCTTTATCTCTCGGTAATGATAATTTGATCGTTGCTCAAAATCTGAGCCAGGTAACACGTATCAGGACTAACATTATTACTCAGCTTATTGAAAATGTGTTTAAAGGAAGTAAAATTTATTTACATAATCTTGGTTCAAAAAAGGGTAAAAGTTGGCATCAGAAAAATGCTTCTTATATTCAATTAAGTAAAACTTTAGGTGGGAAGAAACAAAAGTTCGATATTCCCGAATCAACTGTCAGAGCTCGTGCTTATGGAACATTACGATATTATGTTGACAATATTAAGCTTTCACGACTCAATGTTACGAAAGAAAAGAATACTTTCAAATTGAGTTTGTTTTTTGAAAGCAATGGTACTGAGTTGAAAGGTTTCCACACAGGTAGATTTGTTGACTTTGGCGACCGAGGTGCGCCAGATATTCAAATGAATAATATGCGATTGGATGTTTATCTCAAACCTGTAAAGGATAATCTCGGTCGTTTGAGTTATGATGACATAGATGTAAAATTTGATGCTGAAATTCAAGCAGGTGGAGTCTGTAATATCAAAGGTACAGATATCTGCAATCGAATGTTTAAGTATAAAAAGCGTATTGCCTCAACAATAGAAAGTAATCTCCGCGCCCAATTGAATAATCAACGTACCCGCAAGCGGTTATCAGATTCATTAAATTCACAGTTAAGGAAATTTGGAATTGGTAGGATTACAGGTGTGAGTTTTCAAAAAAATAATTTAGTTATCCGTCACCGAAGTTAATCTGAAATGCTGAGATTTTGTATTTTGGAGCAAAAAATTTTCTTGTCCCATAATCACGGCATCGCTATCCTAAAAGGTATTGGCTGATTTAGTCAAATACAGTTGTTAGGGTACTAGTTCCATGGGATGGAAATCATTGCAAGAGCGCATTCATCAAATACCACTTGTCCTGGCAGGACCAATGGTACGATGTACCCAACCTGATGCCGTTACTGTTTGGATTGCTTTAAAAGAAAGTCATAATGTGACTTTAAAAATATTCGATTTGGATGGAAATATTCTATTTGCAGGCAGTCGAAGAACTATTCAAGTTGGTCAAAATTTACATATTGTTGCAGTAACAGCTAAAAATAATGTCAAAATTCTCGAATATGGCAAACAGTATCTTTACGATTTGGGTTTTGATGATGGCAGGAGTCTAAGAACGCCAGGTATATTAACATCAGAGGGTTCTGTCGAAGATATTGTTTACCCTGAATATCAGCTACCTAGTTTTCCCATTGTACCCAAAGCTTTACAAGAATTACGTTTGGTTCATGGTTCTTGTCGCAAACCACATGGTGAAAGCATAGATGCTTTAGCTAGTCTGGATAAAATGATTGGCGAAGCATTGGCGCGAGATCCAAAAAAACGACCCCATCAATTATTTCTCACCGGCGACCAAATTTATGCTGATGATGTGGCAGATGTTTTACTATTTATGTTGATGGATGCTGAAAAGGCATTATTAGGTTGGTCAGAAAAGCTACCAGATGTTGAAAATCTCCAGCAGTTGAATCCCGGTCAAAGAAATAGTATCGCCACGCATATTGCTGGTCTTACAGCAAGCATTGGAAAAGTTGGCACAATTTCTAATCTCGCCAAAAGTCATTTATTCACCCTTGGTGAATTTTGTACAATGTATTTATTTGCTTGGAGTGATGTTTTGTGGGTGGAGCCACAAAATTTTCCCAATTTTGAAGATGTTTATTCCAATCTGGACTCTTCGATCCAAGGGATTTCTGAGGGAAGTAAAAGTACTTTTCAACAAGAAGTTAGATATATCAAGAAATTTTGGGCAACTCTTAAGCAGGTCAGACGTGCTTTGGCAAATATTCCCACATACACAATTTTTGACGATCACGAAATAACTGATGATTGGTATCTTAATGTAGCATGGTGCAATCGCATTTTAAATAAACCCTTAGGAAGAAGAATCTTACAAAATGGCATGCTGAGCTATGCACTTTGTCAAGGTTGGGGTAATACACCAGAACAATTTACAGAAGGGAAGGCTGGTTGGGGTTTACTTCAAGCAACCGAGTTATGGTCAAGATCTGCAGGAACAGATGGAAAACAAGAAGCAAATATTAGCAAACTTATAGGCTTACCCAATTTTGCTGAGATTACTCAAACTTATCCTCCAAGATTACCACGAGATCCCGAAGCATTAACTTGGCACTATATAGTAACTGGACCCAAGTATGAAGTTTTAGTGCTTGATACCCGCACTCAAAGGGAATTTCCTGGAAAAAATAATTTTGATTTTCCTGGACTTTTGCACGTTGATGCTTACGATGAACAAATTTCTAATGTACCCCGAGATCCAGACATTGAAGTTACTTTAGCGATCTCAGCTGGTCCTGTAGTGGGAGTTCCTTTTATGGAAAACCTACAAAAAGTAGCTAAAAATATATCTGAAAAGTTTGGTAGTGCTGCATGGGGTTTTGACACTGAGGCATGGGGATTAGAAGAAAGTGCATTTGAAAGAATATTGTCGCGTATGGCGTTAAGGGGACTACCAAATAAGCAAAATAAAGTAGTGATTTTATCAGGCGATGTACATTACAGCTTTAGTGCCCGTTTACAGTATCGTGCAACGAAACCTTTTGAAGCTACAACAAATATCAATATCGAACTTACGATCGCTCAATTCACGAGTAGTTCTCTCAAAAATGAAAAAAAAGGTATTGGTGGAAGCCATTCTTTACATAAGAAAGGTTTTGTTCCTTTCCGTTTATTGATGAATTCAGCAGGTGCAGGGGTTTTGGGGTGGGAAAATCCACAAAAAGAAGAACTAAGTCTGGGAGTTTGTTACACTGCAATTAATGAAGCAATGCAACCAATTCCATTAGTATCTTCTTGTAATAATCCAGCAAAGTTAGATTTATTAAAAAAACGCGGTGGCTTAAAAAAATTAGAAATTATTAAAAAACCTCAGTGGTGGTATCGTACTGATTTTATTGATGCTAAGCAGGAAAACATCCAACAAGATTTTCTTTACATAAATTCAAATTCTCAATATTCAAATTCTCAATATTCAAATCCTCAATATTCAGATACTAAAGATTCAATCTCAATTCCTACTCCTCTTCCCGGACAAAATCGTCAACCATTTTTACAGCAATATTTAGCGCTTGCGACAAATGAGCATCATCACGAATTTGGCAAAAATTATGGTAAAGAAATTGTTGGATTGAATAACATTGCCGAAGTTAATTTTGAATCAGTTGATGGAAAAGATATTGTTGTCCAAACCCTTTGGTGGCGACTGGAAAGTAAGGAAAAAGGTGAGCTTTTGCCACCTTTTCCTTTAACTAGATCTGAAGTTTCATTAGACTTTAAAGATCGGGATTATCCAATGGATGATTTACTCAGGGAATTGATGTAGCGATCGAGCAAATTTATTTTGCTGAGCGAGGATAAGAAGCATGGGAGTTTGGAGAGTTTAGAAAGCCTCAGGGAGACAAGAACTTTATTTTATATCTAAATACCCCACAGCAAAATCTAAGCTGTAGCTGTATTTTGTAATGCATTCAAGCGTTGGATGCAAGTATCTCCCGTTACTTTTCGACGAGAAAATCAGAGTAAACTTAATAACAAATCAAAAATCTTATTTATAGCTCATAACTCCTAACTCCCTTCCCACTTTGCTAACGCGCCCCATAATACCTACAGTACGCTACCGCTAGGTGCTAACATTACTCATTACTCATTACTTATTACTCATTACTTCCAATCTGCGTCACACTCTCGCAAGTAAAGGTGCAGCAGCTAAAAGAGTCTTGGTATACTCATGTTCGGGAGCAGCAAAAATTTCTTTGGTTGGACCAATTTCAACAATTTTACCTCCATTCATCACAGCAATGCGATCGCACAAAAATCTTGCAAGCCATAAATCATGGGTAATAAACAAATAAGTTAAATCAAATTCATCTTTTAACTCTAACATCAAGTCTAGAACCTGAGACTGGACACTAGCATCCAACATACTCACAGGTTCGTCACAAATCAATAACTTGGGACGAGTAATTAAAGCACGAGCGATCGCAACTCTTTGTTGTTGTCCTCCAGACAAGTCAGACGGGTAACGTTCGTAATAAATCGATGGGGGAGTTAAACCAACTTTTTCCAACATGGAAATGACTTCATCCTTCACCTGACTTTTTTCTGCAAGTTTATGAATGAGTAAAGGATCTGCAATATTTTGTCCCACTGTCATTGTTGGGTTAAGACAAGCATGGGGATCTTGAAACACCATTTGCATTTGTCGCCTTTGGGAACGAATATCGCGGCGGGATAAAGTAGTTAAATCTTTTCCTAAAAATTCAACTTTCCCATCTGTTGGTTGGAGCAACTGTAAGATTGTCCGCGACAAAGTACTTTTACCGCAACCAGATTCTCCAACTAATCCCAAGATTTCTCCAGGATATAACTCCAAATTAATTCCATCCACAGCTTTGATGGTTTGACCTTCTCCTTTAAATAATCTTTCTATAAGGTTTGGTTCAATGGAAAAGTGCTGACGTAATTCGCTAATTCGCAAAATAGGATTTTCAGAATTTGTGATATTATCATCGCTTCCATTAGTTCCTACAGAAGAGACTTGGGGTTGAAATTCACCATCATCTATAGTTTGTACGTGTAAAGCAGCTTCCAGCAAGGAACGAGTATATTGATGTTGCGGTCGCCCAAAAACATCTTTCGAAGCACCCATTTCTACGATTTTGCCATCATACATGACCCCAATATCGTCAGAGTACTCTGCAATTAATGCTAAATCGTGGGAAATTAGTAGCAGAGCCATATTTTCTTCACTACACAAGCGGGTAAGCTCCTGCAATATTTGCGCCGATACCGTCACATCTAAGCTAGTAGTGGGCTCATCAGCAACAATTAATTTGGGTTTGAGTAGTAAAGCTAAAGCAATTGCAACCCTTTGACGCATCCCACCACTAAATTCATGGGGATATTGACCCCAACGATTTGCAGGAATATTAACTTTTTCTAAAGTTTCAATCGCAACTTTTTTCGCCTCTTTGCGAGATAAATTTGGAGAATGGCTCAGCAAAGTCTCCAAACAATGATTGCCTATCGTCATCAATGGGTCCAGCCGTGTCATGGGATCTTGAAAAACTAAACCCACTGCTTCACCGCGAAATTTTCTTAAATCTTCTGGAGACATATCAAATACTGACTGTCCCTGGAAAATTACCCGACCTTCAACTCGGCTTTTTGGGGGTAATAACCTCATGGCTGCCCGTCCCAGGGTTGATTTTCCACAACCTGATTCCCCTACCAACCCCATTTTTTTCCCAGCTTCCAGAACAAAAGACACATTATCAACCGCCCAATGTGGTTTTTCATTACCACGATGGGGGTATGATACCCGCAAATTTTCAATACGAAATAAAGCTTCACTCATAGTTAGCGATCGATGATTAGCTAAGTGCTATTAATTTTTCGAGTTGGAAATTGCAAATACTGTAGCAGATTAAATATATTTATCTAGTAGGAGAAGTATCTTTTAGCTTTACCAGTAGTAAATACCTGTATTATATTTGATTTCTGGTTGTGAATTTCTAAGTACTGTTTCTGTGTAGTTTTTTTCTACTATTATGCAGTAGTAAGCTCAAGTAAAAAGCTCCAGATTTTCCCTAACCACAAAGTTGGATTTTGTTTTGTACTTAATCATACAGAAAACAAGTTTCAATTCTTTACGGGCTAAAAAAGACAGATAAAAACTGTGTACTTTAAAATACAAACAAAAATAAATATTTCAGTTCAATAGTGAATTTAATTACGAGTTTCCCCCACCCGTAGATTGTGTCAAATTATCGCAATATTTTAGTAGAGTACTTAAGCGTTTATGAATTGATTCTAATCGCCCTTTGAGAGTACCAATTTGGCGAGCGCCCTGGAAAAAAGTTATGTCCATTTCCAGCAATCGCATCTGTTTACTGATTTCTGTCAAATAAGATTGCTCTTGCTGAGAATAAGAATTATTGACTATATCTGTTTTTGCAGATAATATTTTTTCCAGATAAAAATGTTTCAAGGAAATAAAAGCTTGACGCAGTTTTTGTTTATCTATGTTCGTTTGAGAACTATCAAGTTCTTCACGTATTTGATTTAACAAATTTGCAAACAAGTTATATTTTTCAAAATAGAGAGACATCTAAGGCTAATTAGTATAGTATTAGAAACAAGTTATTTTTTTTTCACAATAAACTTTTTTGACTTTTTTACCAAATTTTCTGCCTGCTGTTGTTGGGAGGCGGATTTTGCAATTTATTTGCCATTTATCAAATCAAGAGATTATTATGCTTGAATCCCACACTATACAGGAATGAATAAGTAGTGAAGGGAAACTCTCACCCAAAGCTTTGTTTATCTAAATGCATTTGCAAAAGTATTGGGGGCAGTAATCTCATTGTTTTTGCCTAATTTACCAACTTTAAAACTGAGTACAAGCAAGTCTGTATAGTATGAACTGTACACTTACAACTACACCAATCGATATTCCCCTTCCTGAATGGTTAAAAGATTGTTTGCAAGCATCATCACAAGTAAGTGACGATGCCCAAAATCAACGCGAGTCCGAGCGCAATCGACTGATTGCGGGTGCTTTTGATTTTGCTTATCAATTGCATCAAGGACAGTATCGCAAATCAGGAGAACCATACATTATCCATCCCGTTGCTGTCGCTGGCATGTTGCGTGACTTAGGTGGCAGTGCTGATATGATAGCAGCTGGGTTTTTACATGATGTAGTGGAGGATACAGATGTAACCATTGAAGAAATTGAAGAACGCTTTGGCTCCGAAGTTAGTCGTCTAGTTGAGGGCGTGACAAAGCTTTCCAAGATTAACTTCAAGAATAAAACAGAAAGTCAAGCTGAGAACTTCAGACGAATGTTTTTGGCGATGGCGCGAGATATCCGGGTAATTGTGGTGAAGTTAGCAGACCGTCTCCACAATATGCGAACTTTAGACCATATGTCGGAGAAAAGTCGCCTTCGCAGCGCTCAAGAAACCAGAGATATTTTTGCTCCATTGGCAAATCGCTTGGGGATCTGGCGTATCAAGTGGGAACTGGAAGATTTAGCTTTTAAATATCTAGAAACGGAATCTTTTCGTCAAATTCAAAAATTTGTAGCAGCTAAGCGCGCCGAAAGAGAAGAGAGATTGAAAAAAGTCTCAGAAACTCTGCGTAATAAATTGGCAGAAGCTGGGATTAAGTGTTTTGATTTAAGCGGTCGTCCCAAGCATCTTTATAGTATTTATCAAAAGATGCAGCGACAAAATAAAGAATTTCACGAGATATATGACTTAGCAGCCTTGCGAATCATAGTTAATTCTAATGAAGAATGTTATCGTGCTTTAGCTGTAGTTCACGATTCTTTTCGACCAATTCCCGGCAGATTTAAAGACTATATTGGTTTGCCGAAGCCCAACCGCTATCAATCATTGCATACTGGAGTAATAGGACCTTGGGGTAGTCCTTTGGAGGTGCAAATTCGTACTCTAGAAATGCATCAAGTTGCTGAGTATGGTATTGCAGCCCATTGGAAGTATAAAGAAACTGGTGGTTCTCTAAATACTTCTTGGACTCCAGAAGATGAAAAATTTACTTGGTTGCGTCAGTTATTAGAATGGCAAAACGATCTCAAGGATGCTCAAGAATATCTAGATAACATCAAAAATAATCTATTTGAAGATGATGTTTATGTCTTTACTCCCGAAGGTGATGTTATTTCTCTGAGTCCGGGTTCTACAACGGTAGATTTTGCCTATCGTATTCATACAGAGGTTGGGAATCATTGCGCTGGGGCAAAAATAAATAGCAAAATGGTACCACTTTCATCTCGACTAAAAAATGGTGACATCATTGAAATAATTACAAATAAGAATTGTCACCCCAGTTTAGATTGGTTAAATTTTGTAGCCACTTCCGCCGCCAAAAATAGAATTAAGCAATGGTACAAACGCTCCCGACGCGAGGAAAATATTGCTCGTGGGAAAGAATTGTTGGAAAAAGAATTAGGCAAAAAAGGTTTTGATTCCGTGCTTAAGTCTGAACCAATGCAAAATGTGGCGCACAGATGCAATTATCACAGTGTAGATGATTTAATCGCAGCTTTGGGGTATGGCGAAATTACTTTAAACTTAGTCCTTAACCGCTGGCGAGAAATTATTAAAGCACAACAACCACTAGTATCTGAAACGGAAGAAATAGAACATCTGCCCAAAGAGAGCAGTAAAACATCACGAGATGCAGCAATTAAAACTTCTCGTGCTAGTGATTCTCCCATCATTGGAATTGAGGGTTTAGTTTATCATCTCGCAGGCTGCTGTACCCCAATTCCTGGCGAACCGATAGTTGGTGCGGTTACTCGAGGTAGAGGAATTACCATTCATCGTCAAGGATGTCGCAATTTAGAAACTGTTGACTCCGAACGTCTAGTACCTGTGAGTTGGAACTGTGGAACTGCGAATCGTCGATGTCGTCATACCCAAACTTATCCAGTCAACGTGCAGATAGAAGCACTCGATCGAGTGGGAGTTCTCAAAGATATTCTTTCACGTTTAAGCGATCAAGGAATCAATGTTCGTCATGCAACTGTCAAAACCGGTCATAATCAACCAGCATTGATTGACTTGGGAATAGAAATTAGCGATCGCTATCAATTAGAACAGGTTTTTAGCCAAATCAAAAAAATGAGTGACATTATCAATATTCATCGTGTCGGTCAAATCGACAGATAAAGTCGAAAAATAAAACGGACAGACAAATTAAAATACAGTTTGCCCTTAATTAGTTGCTGACTAAATTTTGGGGGTTCAAATCCAACTTGTTCAGAAATCTAAGTAATTGAGAAATCTGTATCTTTTAATATTATTCTGCCTTAACTAGCCTTCACTTGCTTTTCAAACACAATCAAAATCAAATATCAATTTTCAAATTCACTTATTTTTGTATGAGTACTAAAAAGCTTGATATCTAATTACCCAAGCTCGAAAATGAAAAAATATATAAACAAGTAATTACACTGATGCAAGAAGTATTATAATAAATGTAATACTTTCAGTGTAAATATTTTAAGTTTAATAAAATAAAAAAAATGGCCAAGGCTCTCACTCCCTGACCAAAATGCAACCAAGTTCTAAAACACACAACTAGTGAGGTCTACAACTATTGTAAACAAATACTTCCCCTTTGGTCTACTGCTTGCGGGTAGAAATATTGACAATTTTAGAAAAATGTTGGTGGATGTCACAAATAGTATTACTTGCAACGTTCAAATATGACAGAAATGTTATTAGCAGGCATTTGATATATTTTTTTCAATTTTAAATTCTGCTCATTGGCAGCAGCAATGGTATCTTCTAGATCTCGCACTCCCCAATCTGGATTTTGCATTTTTAGGTTGCGATCGAACGCTTCGTTGCTTGGTGCAGTGTGTTTACCACCTTGTTTAAAAGGACCATAGAGATAGAGAATACCCTCAGCAGGTAAAATACGACTAGCACCAGCCATTAGTCCCAAGCATGCAGACCAATCCGAGATGTGAATCATGTTAATGTTAACTATCGCAATAATTGGAAGCAAATCTGGATCGATTTGAGTTTCTGCAGACCAAACAGGATCGCGAGCATCAATATTAAGTGGTGGATAAAAATTATCTGTGGGGTTGTGTTGATACCAAGCATTGATACTAGCACGTAATTGGGGATTCGGTTCGGAGGTAAGCCATTTATGTTTATTTAGCTGAGGAGCGAAGAAAACAGCATGTTCCCCTGTACCACTAGCAATCTCGAGTACAGTACCGTTTGGTGGTAGTACTTGCAAAAGTACTTCTAGAATTGGTTGACGATTACGTTGAGTTGCATAAGCATACAATCTTGCATCAGATGATTTTTTCATAATTGGTTGAAGTAAGCTTAACGCGCCGCTATTAACAGTATCCCTGAAGGGAGAGAGGTACTTTTGCTGAATTTAGGTTTAATTCTAGGTTTTTTTGAATTACAGTATATTCCCTGATTTGTTTGACCTCATACAAGCTTTTAATTTTGATAAATATTAGTACTTTTGAAAATTCGTATGAGTAAAACTAAAGGTATTGCCTTGGTTCTGACAAATCTAAAAGTAGCTAGTCCTAAAACCTTGATTAATCTTAGCTCCCTTAAAAAACTTTGTATTTTATTGAGTATTGTAGGTTCTTTGTTTGTTGTGGGTGCGATAGTGATTATCTTGCCCAGATGGCAAATTAACGATGCTGGTATTGTTGATGAGGAAAAACGCTTAATCCAAGAAAATGCTAGCCGCACCATTATTATTCAAGGCTTAGGGGGAATATTTTTTGTTATTACAGCTTACTTTACATGGCGAAATTTAAAAGTTGCCGAAGTCAACTTAAAAGTCATAGAAGACAAGCAAATTACAGAACGCTTTGCTAAAGCCGTTGAGATGTTAGGACATGCAGATATCCATGTTAGATTGGGTGGAATTTATGCGCTTGAACGGATTTCTAAGGACTCCGATCAAGACTATTGGCAAATAATGGAAATTCTAACTGCTTATGTGCGAGAAAAATCTCATCAAAATAAACAAGGTACAACTAGAGCATCAATAGATATCCAAGCAATTCTAACTATTATTACCAGGAGAAGGAAAAACTATCAGCAAGGTGAAGAAAACTGCTTAGATTTGAGCGAAAGTAACCTAACTGGTGCAATACTTTGGGATAGCAATCTCAATGGAGCTTATCTGAGTGGTTCAATTCTCAGGAATGCTGACCTCAGTAATGCAAAACTCAGCGGTGCAATTCTCAGTGATACTGACCTTAAAGACGCCATCTTCAGGAATGCGAACCTTACTAAGGCTGGTCTGAGGGGTGCGATTCTCAGTGGTGTAGATTTCATGGGTGCAGATCTAAGTCAGGTAGAGCTTACGGGTAACAAGCTCAGTAAAATGGACCTTAATTATGCACAACTCAACGGTGCATACCTCAATGACACAGACCTGAGTCATGCAAAACTTAGTCACGCGAAGCTCAATCGTGCAAAACTCAGTCATGCAAATCTTAGCGGTGTGGACTTGAGTTATGCAGACCTTGAACGTGCATATCTCAGTGACGCAAACCTTAGTGGTGCAGATCTCAGTAACACAAACCTTAGTTGTGCAAACCTTAGTGGTGCAGACCTGAGTAATACAGATCTCACCAGTACAAATCTTAGGGATGCAAAAGGGTTAACTCCACAACAGGTAAGAGATGCTGCTCATTGGGAAAAAGCCAAATATGACCCTGAATTTTTCAAACAACTAATTTCACTATAAGAGCATTGGTGAGAACTTAAGCTGGAGAGCAAGATGTCAAGGGGTTTTGGAAGAAAAAGTTATCTGTCCTCTTTGTCGGTCAGGGAAAGGGGCAACAATCAATTTTTTGTGTTTGTTTTTCGCTCTCAATCAGTGGATGATGTTTCTTCTTCCCATGGTCTCTGTTTGTTTTCTTGCTACTCATTGCTTGGAAATAATTCATACACCAAGCTCAAATCTATCATTTATCAGCCTTTTAGCTGTTTATTGTCTTTTGTAAATTGCATCTTGACTTTTGGCGTTCTTCTTTAAGTTCTCACCAATGGGACTGACCCAATCCAACGTCTCTAACCACCTTGCGTGTCTGCGCAGCTGCGAACTAGTTGTGGGCGAGCAACAGGGACGTTATGTAGTTTACCGATTAAGCGATCCACGAGTAGCACAATTTCTTGATTGAGCAGATGAATTATTGGCAAATGTCGCAAAAGGAGTAGATAAGTGCGAACATTTATCAATGAGAAAATAATACCAATTCAATAAATGAATGATTGCAAAAGGTTCCTCGATAAAGATGTTCAATTGAACGTCTTTCAAGAAACACTTGTATCCCCTCAAAATTTCGGGGTAAGGGTTATTGAGGCATCCATGACCAACCAAATGGGTTAGAAGAAGATTTTTCCCGAATAATTGTCCCTAAAGATGGAACATTTTCAACTTGAGAAATGCGGTCACG
>NZ_JASJDK010000060.1 GCF_030065675.1 Mastigocoleus sp. MO_188.B34
GATAAAACTGTAACAGTTTTAAAAGGGCATACAGACTCCGTTAATCGAGTAGAGATTAGCAATGATAACAAGTTTATTGTTTCTGCCAGTGAAGATGGAACAGTGAGAGTATGGGACTACAATCCTAGTAAAATCGTCAAACATCCACAACTAGACAAACTCTACAACTACAGTTGTGAATTTCTTCGCAACTACCTGAAGTATAGTAAAAGTCCCGATTATGAGGTTAAAAAACTGTGTTCCTCGATAAACTAACTTCAGTAGACTGAAAAGTTTTGCGATAAACCTATATTAAGCGTCGCTTTGCGGCGATAGCTTCCCTGTGGGATGGCTTTATTTACTACATAAGTGTTACATAATAGCATCGCATCGGTTTTGATGCAATTTCAATCTAATACTCTCCTCTAGAAAAATAAAAATCAAATTCAACTTGTGAAGCTTAGACAGAGATTGGGTTTAGAGCTTTATCCCCTAAGATTATGAATAAATCAGTATTCTAGTACTTCTTCGGTACGAATTTTTGCATGCACATAGGAGGTCGAATATAATCCATCGCTTTCTGTCGGGGAGGTAATTCGATTGGATCAGGTGTCAAATCTTCGTAGGGAATCATGCTTAGTAGATGATTTATGCAGTTGAGACGAGCGCTTTTTTTGTCGTCAGCTTCTACCACATACCAAGGAGATAGAGTTGTGTCAGTAGCAGCAAACATATCATCTTTTGCCTTAGAATATTCTACCCATCGGGCACGAGATTCCAAATCCATGGGGCTAAGTTTCCAGCGTTTGGTACGGTTCTCAATTCGTTTCTGAAAACGTCGTTCTTGTTCTTCATCACTGACCGAAAACCAATACTTAATGAGGATAATACCCGATCGCTGTAACATATGTTCAAATTCCGGACAGGAACGGAGAAACTCAACATATTGTTCGTGGGTGCAAAAACCCATCACTCGCTCGACTCCAGTGCGGTTGTACCAACTGCGATCGAATAGGACGATTTCTCCTGCTGCTGGTAAATGAGCTACATAACGTTGAAAATACCATTGGGTTTTCTCTCGCTCAGTAGGTTTACCCAGAGCCGCAATTCGACAGACACGAGGGTTCAGACATTCTGCTATTCGCTGAATTGCTCCCCCTTTCCCCGCAGCATCCCGACCTTCAAAAACAACTACTACCCTTAAACCCTCGTGTTTAACCCATTCCTGAAGCTTAACTAATTCAATCTGAAGCCGCTTCAGTTCTTTCTCATATACTTTTTGCTTGATTTTCTTTGGCTTTGATTTTTCTTGGACTGCTGAAGAAATCTTAACCTTGCTAGCTATAACTGATTTGTCTTTCAGGACATCTTTAACTTTCTTTTTCGCCATCAACTGACCCTGAGAATCTATCAGACTCTAAACTAAAATATACTTTGTGAAACAAAACAAATATATGTAAAAATTATACACAAAATAGATAATAATCTATCTTGTGTAGAATCATT
Source organism: Mastigocoleus sp. MO_188.B34 (assembly GCF_030065675.1). Classification (GTDB taxonomy): domain Bacteria; phylum Cyanobacteriota; class Cyanobacteriia; order Cyanobacteriales; family Nostocaceae; genus Mastigocoleus. The sequence continues at coordinate 1,486 of NZ_JASJDK010000060.1, forward strand.
ACAGAGTTTAATTTTCGTAAACTTTATTTGCTCAAATTTATACTAAAACCTAGAAGACCGCAGACAGAAGACACGTTTGTCGCACTTCGCACTTAATTTGTAACTCTACAAGACTTATTGCATCATCTTTACAAAGAAGAACTGGTATCAGGAGCGACATCAATGCCATCTCTGACCCTTAGATTTTGAGAGTAAGCGATCAAGTCACTCAGGGTTTCGATTTCAAGTCCCATTTTATTCCCAGCCAGTTTTAAAGCTTGTTGAAAACTGCTGATATCCTCCCCATAACCACATAGGTCGGCTGTCATTTTGATTCCATGTTCAGCGTTAGCTCTGGCACAATCGATTAAATTAGTACCAGTAAGAGGTTGGTTAGATAAATTCTCTTTAGATTCGCCCCAATAAGCTTTAATTGTCCAGATTTGCTGGTTGTTTTTTCTTTCCACTGACCAGCGATAAACTGCAGATTTGGGGTCAACCCCAATCTCAATCAACTTCGCGCCCATATAATATTCCATCTGGTTGAAAGTTCTTTGTTTGAGCGCAGTAGGCTGGTTAATATCTACAGTTCGGGTTAGTTGTGCTTGTGTATGTTTGGTCATGGTCACAATATCTTCTTAAATCATGAATCAGCCTACCAAGGTGGTGAAGCTCGACCTCGACAACAACAAAGAAAGCATCAAAAAATTTGGTATTAATAGTATTTCTGCTGTGCTGATTTTGAAAGATGGCGATGAGGTAAAATGCCTGAGAGGCAAGGCTGCGCTTCTTCTGAAACCTTTAGTAAAGAGAAAATACCTGTTTGTTGACTGCTTTCCCGTTATTTTTTTTTAATCCCACTATCAGAGGGAAAATTGTCCTAAAACTGGAAAATATAGAAATATAGAATATCCAGAGACACAAAAATATATATTCCAATCAAAATAATTTTTAATTATTTGGTCAATGGAAAACCTATATCTAAATTATACCAGTTCATTACCGGAGTGAAGTACCATGCTCTCAGTCAGAGATGCAGAAAATATTATTTTTGATTTAGTACAACCGTTAAATACTGAAAAAGATGAAAATATAGAAATTGTAGATTTATTTGATGCTAACGGACGAATTCTGGCACATTCTGTAGTATCCAACCTAGATTTTCCCCATTGGGATAATTCTGCGATGGATGGTTATGCGGTGCGCTACGCAGACGTACAAGAATGTAGTCGAGATAAACCTGTAAATTTACAAATTGTTGAAGATATTCCTGCTGGATATCAACCCCAAATTACTATTCAACCGGGACAAGCAGCACGGATTTTTACTGGTGCGGTAATGCCCCAAGGTGCAGATACAATTGTGATGCAGGAAAATACCCGTCGGGAAGAAAATCGTGTTGCGATTCTAACTGCACCTAAACCCGAAGAGTTTGTGAGAAAACGTGCTAATTATTACCAAGCGGGGAATCCATTATTAGCTGCAGGTATCGAACTCAAAGCAGCTGAAATTGCAATCTTAGCCGCAGCACAATGTCCTCAAATTAAAGTTTATCGCAAACTTAAAGTAGCTATTTTATCTAGTGGAGATGAATTAGTTACACCTAACCAACCCCTCCAACCCGGACAAATTGTCGATTCAAATCAGTATGCCTTAGCTGCTTTAGTTCAGCAAATGGGTGCAGAACCTCTGATGTTAGGAATTATTAAAGACGAACCAGAAGCACTTAAAGAAGCAATTAGCAACGCAATTAACAATGCTGATATAGTACTTTCTTCTGGTGGGGTTTCAGTTGGGGATTACGATTATGTCGAACAAATCATCGAATCTCTCGGAGGTGAAATTCATGTTCGCTCTGTTGCAGTGAAACCAGGTAAACCCCTCACCGTTGCGACTTTTCCTAGTACTTCTTCTTTTACTACTTTATACTTTGGTTTACCAGGAAATCCTGGGTCGGCTTTGGTTACCTTTTGGCGATTTGTCAAGCCAGCAATTCAGAAATTTTCTGGTTTAGCAGAAGGTTGGAAACCTGAGTTTTTACAAGCAGAAAGTTTACACGATTTACGTTCTAACGGTAAACGGGAAACTTATATTTGGGGTAATTTGAAGGTTAATAATGGTGCTTATCAATTTCAAGTTGCTGGGGGTAGTCAAAGTTCCGGTAATTTGATTAATCTGGCGCAAACAAATGCATTAGCTGTTATACCCGTGGGACAGAAGTTGATTAATAAAGGGGAAAAAGTACAAGTTTTTTTGTTGTGACGTAGAGTGTGTTAGGCGCTTGAGTATAATGTTCGTGACATGAAAAGCCCTAAGAGCGCCGTAACGCACCATTATATTTTGTGTTTAGCGCAGTATTTTTTATTCTGCTTGTCCATATTTTTTCAAACAATATTAAATTCTCAACAAATATTTCAGATGCCCTATACTACTATCAACAGCTTTTCACCCAAATTGACAAATGGCAGAAGAATCTAAAGACCAGAATACACCCTTAAATCTGGAAAAATTTTGGAAGATCCTGGATTCTAAGTTTGTTAGTTGAGGAATTCCTGGGGCTTTATTTGGTGTTGCACTAGATTTTATCCGGAAGTCTGAGTGGAAAAATGCCGGATTGTGCATGGTTGCAGCTGCTGGTGTTTGGTTGGTTATCAAAGTTGGTAGTAAACTTTCCCCGCGCATTGATAAATTATTGGAACAGTCTGATTTATCAGACTTTTTATATGAGCCTGGGATTTTAATCCAAGGCGGTTATTAATATTAATTAATAATATAAAAACCAATGTCAGATATCCGCAAACTGATAAATCAATTCGCAGCAAAAGAACAGGAATTAAACTCCAGTCAATTTGTTGCACCCTGCGTCAAGGGAGGAAAAATCCGTACCAAAGTCTTAGGTATGGTTTATACCTTTATACCCAAACCCCGCGATTTTGAAGGTTGGGGACTATTCCAACCAATAGATAGTAAAACTGTAACTGTCGTAGACGAACCAAATTTACCGCAAATCGCCCAATACTTGCAAAATCTCCAACCTTTACGTTTGCGACTCGCATATCCATTAAAAAACCAAACTTGGTTAGCTTATCCTGTTAATGAAGCAAATATGCGTCAACATTATGGATATTGCAAACCTGTAACTGTACATTTAGTCAGTGAAGGAGCAAAGTTTGAAGTTGCGATCGCAAGAACTGATGGTATCTCTTGGTGGTTTGATGAGTGCGATCGCCGTTCCGATCCCATGGTCAGCGAACAACTCAAAAAAAATATCAGACAAGTAACCTTACCATCAAACTTGCATTTTAAAGGTATGACACCAGAAATGCGCACAGTTTATGAATTGGTAACTCAACAAGCTCAAGAGTTTTCAGCTTTACAGCAGCAACAGAAGAATGAAAAACGTTTGCGGGATGCTTTAAAAATGGGTGGTGGTGAATTAAATGAATTTCGCGAACGTCAAGACCATTGGGTTATTGAATGGACTACTGCTGATGGGGAAAGCCATACCAGTGCAATTTCTAAACATGATTTGACGGTGATTAGTGCGGGAATTTGTCTCAGCGGTGAAGATGAAAAGTTTGATTTACAGTCCTTGGTTGGTGTTGTGGAAGAAAGCGATAATTTTTAAAACTTATAAGCAGAAGTCAGAAGTCGAATCGACTGTAGATATTAAGTTAGTAATGCATAGTGATCATATGATCACAAATGTCTCTAAAATATTGAACAATTCTTTATCTACCTCAGTAATTTGATTAAAATTTATTTTAATGAACGATATAACTTTTTTCTTTTCTCTATTTTTTGGTAGTTGTATTACTATTTATTTGTTGTGGCTTATTTGTCACTATAACGGAAAAATAATTTTCTATTTTGCGCGAACTGTTATCAGAAGTTTTCGTAGCGCTCAAAGTATTTCACAAGATACAAACGAAGCCATATATGATGATATATCAATACCTACAATCTGCTTAACGGGAGCAATGCCTTTGGCAATTGTAAGTATTGCTCCCGCAGCGTTAAATTTTTGTTTTAACAGTCTATTGGTAACTATTCTTTTAGAAGCAGTTATTATTTCTACCGCATTATTTATCCCTTCCAATCTTAGAAAAAACCTCGACCTTTTAGGAATTAAAGTTATTAGAAATAATTTATCTTTATTATTTCATGCTAGTTTGTGGTGTTTGTTTTTTACATTATGGGCAACTATAACTCATCAGCAATCTCTTGATCGCATGATTTCTAATACCAATCCAGATATGTGGGCTTACGTGCGTCGTTTTGCTGCTATGACTACAGATAATCTAAGTTTTTATGGTGGTTCGGATAGCTTCTCTTTTGATGGTAATTCTGCCTGTGCATTTCTACTGGGTAGCCCTAAGAAATTTAGTTCTTTTTTAGGCTCTCTAATTGTATATCCTTTACGCGGTTCATCTCTGAGTATTGCTATTTTTCAAGGGATGTTGGGAGGGATTTTATTTATTTGCCTATTTAAAGAGTGGTTTGAAGTTAGATTATCTGGTACAAATAATTCCTGGCTTAGTAAATCGATCTTGCTTACTTGGGCATTGTTTGCACCAGCAATTTATTGGTTATTAGTTAGTGCTTATTTTTCTAATGCTTTATTTCTTATTATTGTTTGTTTGACATTAAGACAAGCGAGAACAGCAGCGATCTCACTACAAATAGATAGAGTAGAAAATTTTATTTGTTTCTTTTCTATTTTGGTAATTGTTTTAGCTTTTTACCCAGCATTTATACCTGTAATTGTCTTTACTTATGGAGCAACTATTCTAATATATTTTCCGCGTAAAAATTATGACAAAGACATAATAATTAAAATTATTTTTAAATTTTCAGCAGTAATGATTGCTTGTGGCGCGTTTTTCTATCTATTATTCCCCTCACAATTAGGTTTATACGAAGTTCAAAAAAGCTTGAACATATTAGATAGACATGGCTCTAATTTCGTTCCTTTAAATCCTTGGAGTCTTTTACAAGAGAAGCCCAAGCCAATGCCTTTAACAAGAGATTTTGGCTGGTATATAAATATTATTATTAGCTTGCCTTTTTGTTTTTTTGTCGGTAGAAAAATTTGGCAACAATATCAAAAAAATACTAATAGCTTAATGAAGCAAAATCTTCTTGCTGCGCTAGCAGGAATAGGATTGTATGGAGGATATTTATTAGCTTTTATTGCCTTAGACCATACATATCGTTTGATGAAGATTGCTATTTCTTTAGTGTATCCCTTAGCTATTTTTGGATTATTACCTTTTATTCTATGGAGCAAACAAAAACTCAGTCTAAAATCTGCTGCGTTCCGCAATGGAGTATTGATTTTGGCGATCGCTCATACAATATTTCATATTTATAAAGTATTAGATTTACGCCCTTATCCTGCTGGGAATTTTATTCTGTCCGATAAATCTCAATTAGAAGCTGTTGAAAACATTACCATTGTGGGGTGCAAAGACGTTCATGCCAGTCAATTTTATCAGAGACTGGTGGGACTACAAATTGCCATAAATTATCCCCAATTGCAAGTTAGCGTTGTCGATAAACCGCAAGCTCTTAATCAGGTTACTACCAAAGAACTTGTCATTTATGGAGAAACAGTTCCCGATAAAATAGTGCAAAGAAATACTTGCCATTTTTCTCTTTAATGATGTGAATTAGAAGCAGAAACTTGTCGAACTAAAAGTGCTTCCATTACTATGCATTACTACCGATATTAATTTTAAATTTTACCTATACCTTACTTTTTATTAATTCCTCGCTTAGTATCTGTATCTACTTCTAACTCTGCGTTTTGCTCTAGATATTCGTCTTTTTTGACGTCTTTGTATACCTCTAATTCTGTGTTGTGCTCTGGATATCTTTCTTTGTTGACGTCTGTACCTCGCTTCAGATAGAGATCTGGGTTTACGTCCATATCTTGGTTTGCGACTTAGTCTTGGTTTAGGTCTAACTCTTGACCTACGTCTGTACCTTGGTTTGGATCTTAATTTGATTTTGTAACCTGGCTTAGATATATATCCTGGTGTGGTTATGTATATTGAACTACCTCTGTAACCTTCTGATCCAGATACTTGTTTTGGTTCGGATATATCCCTTGGTTTGAGTATGTATATCGGTGTAGATATCTGTCCGGGTTCAGATAAATATTTTGATTCAACTTTGTGTGGAGTTCTGGAATGCGGTCTTCTTTTACCTCTACCTCTATATCTTGTTTTGATTTTATGTCTTGGTTTGCGTCTAAGTTTTCTTGGCTGACGTCCGTATTTTATTTTGGCTCTTTCCCCTAATTTGATACCTGTCTGATGGGGAATTTGGGGATTATTATTTCCTGTTCGAGGATTTTGCTTCCTTGGTAGAGAAGGAGGTAAAGATTCCCTGACTCCTGGTAAAATTACAGGTGTTTTTTGGCTTCCTTGGGGATTAATGATACCTGGAGGCTGAGCATTTTTTGGTATTACAGGAATAGATCCATTATCAACAGATTCGTTATTAAAAGATGGGGATTGGGAATTAGTAGATGGGCGATCGACAGACGAAGATTGAGAATCGACACCTTCAGATCTGCTTGTAACAGATGGATTTTGGGTTTTATTAGGTGACGACTGAGAATTTGTTGGTGAAGACTGGGAATTTGTTGATGAAGACTGGGAATTTGTTGATGAAGACTGGGAATTTGTCGATGGAGATTGGGGATTTACAGATGAGGATTGTTTGGTGACAGATGGATTATTAACAGATGCAGTTCTGGGGGTGACAGCTTTATTTTTATTATCAGTTTTAGAAGTGGTGGGTCGAGATGGTGGTGACTGAGCTTGTGGGGAAGCTGTAGGTAAGGTTTCACCTTCTACAAGGCGAACTTCTGGTAATACACCGGATGGGTTACGTAATTTTGGTGCGAATATTTGTTGAAGATTAAAATTGGAAATCCCAAACCCACCAATTAAGCCTCCAAGTATCAAGCTTCCAAGGATCGCAGGAATTTTTTGCCAATTCCTAGGGGTGGAATTAGAAGAAGATTTTGCAACAGCACCAGTTGTGGGCTCGGATGAAACTATCCGTGTTTGCTGGTTGGGTCTGACTAAGTTGGGATTAAGTGTGGGATTAGCTGCAAGAATTTTTTGGTTTTCTGTGTCGGGTTTTACTGCGATTGTACTAGGAGGAATTGTAGCTTTGGATTCCAATGCATAGAGCATTTTATTTACTGTAGTAAAGCGATCTGCAGCATGAATCCTAACGGCGCGATCGAGGATTTGCGCCAGTTCGGGAGAAACTCCAGGTGCGTATTCTTGCCAAAATATTTCCCCAGTTTCGCGATCGCTTTGTAAATCTTGAGGAGTTTTACCAGTGAGTAAAAAAATCGCAGTTAAGCCCAAGCTATAAATATCACTAGCATAAACTGGGCGTCCGATCGCCTGCTCGCTAGGCATATATCCGGGCGTTCCAATTACCATCGATTCAGAAAAATGTTTTGGGGAAGCTGTAATGGTACGAATAGTTTCTTTGACTGCACCAAAATCAATTAAAACCGGCTTACCATCAAAAGCAGACAGAATAATATTATCGGGTTTAATATCCCGGTGAATAATACCTCTGGTATGAATATAATCAAGGACGGGGATCAAACTCAATAAAATTTCTCTGACCTGAGATTCAGAAAATATACCTTTTGTTTCGACAATCTCAGTTAAAGTTTGACCTTGAATCCATTCCTGAACTAGGTAAAATAACCCCTTTTCGGAAAAATAAGCATAAAGTTTAGGAATTTGGTCGCTACCCTCACCCAAAAGTTCTAATGTCGCAGCTTCCCGTTCAAAACGTTGTTTAACTTGATTGTAAGTCTGTGGATCGCCAGCTATGGTTTTAAGTTTTTTAATTACACAACGGCGACCAGAAGGCATATAGGTATCTTCAGCCAAAAAGGTTTCACCAAATCCGCCCGCACCTAACACCTTAATAACTTTGTAACGATTGTTTAGCAGCTTTGTATTCATATCCCCTGAAAAGCTGTAATAATATTTCTGCGCAATTTTACGTGCACCCTTATAAGAACTACATAAGATATTCAGACCTTATCGGACAGATGAAGTGTTCCGGGAAAATAACTTAAAATAGCCCTACTCACAACATTATTTGTTAGCGATCGAGTAAATCCGGAAAGTTTGTCGCCTTCTTTCCCCTGTTTGTTAATGACTGAAGAAAAAAGTGTGTAGTTTTCTATTTGCTTCTGCTGTCTGTTCTTAATTTAACACTATTAGTAAATTGCGATTAATAAAAACTTTCTGAAATTTGAGTCAAAGATTTTTTATTACCTGATTAAATCAAAAATAAAAAATTAAGTTAAGTTTATTTTTTACTTATTCACTTTAATCGCAATTAGTAATACTCTATAGCAATCATATTTGATTCGTGAATATATGACTCTGTAGAGACGCGACAGAGCCTGCGGCGTCGGCGTTAGCCTCTGTCGCATCTCTACAATATTGATTTTTATCACACAAATGATTTAGGATTGCTATATTTGGATTTATTTGTCTCGGAATAAACACAAAAATCTTCCATTAATTTTATATAGATAATGGTGCGTTACGGCGCGATGCTAAAGGTGACCTAAAAGAATATTTTCTCTTACGCGCCTAACACACTCTACAGTAATGTTTCATTCGTTATTTTTCGACAAAATTAGGTTTCATAAAAATTTCTTCGGTAAGTTTAATATACATTTGAGAAGCTTGAGATTTAGGTCGATAAAAAACTACGGGCTTACGAAAAAATTTAGCAATGACTACATTGTCACAATGTCTGAGTTTTGTTTTATAAACCTTGATATCTAATTCATCTAAGCATCTCGCTACTTCTTTCTCTATTGTCACACCAATATTGGAAGAGTTACTAAAAACTAAACCAAGTAGCCGTGGAGCAATTTCATCAACAAGTGACTTTTTCCTTTGACTATTTTGACGTGCTGAACGAATTATTTTAGGAATAAAATGACAACTAATCTCCTTTGCATGACGTAAAGTTTCTGGGTCATAATCCGAGGGAATAATTACACCATCAGCAGCGAAGAGAGAACATGCTGTTAGGATATCTGTTTTAGGAGATGTATCAATTAAAATATAATCATATTTAGACCTTACGAGAGATAAAAGTTTTCTCAAAGCAGTTGCTTTTTTGGGCATGTGATACTTTTCATCAGTGTTATATTCACTAAAATCTTCCAGTGTTTTTTTATTGGCAGGTAAAATAGAAATAGGATATATTTGACCTTTAACATTGAAATAGAGTTTTTGAATTAATTGTTCTGTGAGTTTCTTTGCTGCGTCATATTCTTCGAGTTGAATTTTGTCAAAGCAACGAAGGAGTTTATGTTTAAAATGTTCTGGAATTACCCCCAAGCTTCTAGTCAGGTCTACTTGTGGGTCAAAATCCACTACTAAAACTCGTTTCTTATATGCAGATAATACAGCCGCAATATTAATAATGTTAGTTGTTTTGGCGATACCACCTTTACGATTCCAGATACTAACAATAAAAGCTCTATTAGGATTTTTTAAAAAGTAATCTAACTGATAAATTAATTTTGGCAGAGTTTTTTTGGTAACTTTTTGCACCTCCATTAAAGGAATAATTAAACCATCGCTGCGCCAAAAAAGCTGGAAGAAATCTCCATTAAAGACCAAACCATATTTAGCCGGATTTTTTTTAACGCTTAAATATTGTCTAATTCCATTAACTGTAGAATTATCATTACCTATTGCTTCCCGATAAAGATTATTTGAATGACAAGAAGTAACAAACTCTGGTTCGGATATATTTGCTAGATCTACAACCCTTTTCTTGGTTTCAACTACTAATAATGGTTTGTTAAATTGGTCATAAATAATAAATTTTGGTTTTAACTCTCCTGCAATGGGAGTATTCGCCTCATAATGAAAACCTAGAAAGTTCCACAGATGATTTGTGAAATTAAAATTTAACTGACTTTCTAATAGATTATGAGGTAAATTTGACCATTTTTTTACTAATTCATCAATGTTCATTTTCCTTCGCTGATTGTTAAGGTTGTCACCATTATTGGAAGGATGCTACAAACTACTTGCTAGAAAGATTTTTATTAACCTAAATTACTAGTTGGAAATTTTTTGACATTATTCCAGATTCACCTAAATTACCTGTTAATTTGAGGTATTTAGAGTTATAGGTTGTGTTCTCAAATTACTCATTTACACTATCAGTTGATTTTAAAATTCCCCTGGATACCCCTTGGACAGGTTTATGTCTAGCAACTTATGTTAGTAGTTGATTTTAAAATCTCTCTAAATCGCCCTTGGAAATATTTACGGCTGCAAGTTATGTTTAAGATCCCCCTAAATCCCCCTTGGAAAGAGGGACTTTGTCTATTCCAAGCGGACTAGAGAAAATTAAAATTTGATAGATTTACGGCTAGTAACTTACGTTAGTAGAAATATTTGTATGGGTATTTGTATATTTTGATAACTACAAATATCTTCAATTCACAACATCTAAGTTCCGTATTTATAACTACTAAAGACGACAGAATAAAATTTGTCACACTTCAATTGTAAATAAACAGCTATTAACCCTGGTGTTTGCATTGATGAATATGTGCAAAAGTCAATCTGTCACACAGTTCTTGCAATAGATGCATTTATTTTTAGTAACAAAACAATAAATATATGTCTGAGGAGATATATTTGAATTGCTCTTGAGATGAAGGTATTGGTTTGTCAGGATGAATATAGTTATGGCATTGTTTTTAGGTATTGGCTTAAGTGCAGCCTCTGGTTTTAGGGTATTCCTTCCACCTTTAGCCCTTAGTATTGCAGCCCTAAATGGAGTAGTTCAACTGTCTTCGGATTGGGAATGGGTTGGTACCTACCCGACAGCGATCGTTTTGGGTATTGCGGCAATTGTTGAAGTGCTTGCCTATTTTATACCTTTTGTCAATAACATGCTCGACTCTGCGGAAATATTTCTGGCTCCGATCACTGGAATGTTTCTTACTGCATCAACTTTATCAATGGCTGGAGATTTCGATCCGGCGCTCGTCTGGACTTTATCAATTATTACTGGTGGAACGACTGCTGAAGTAGTTGAAGTAGGAACATCCATAACAAGACTAGCCACAACTACTGCAACTGCTGGGGTAGCGAACCCTATTGTTTCAGTGGTTGAAGTTATTTCGTCTATCGTCCTCTCGATTTTGGCAATAACTTTACCTCTGTTGACTATACTAATAGTCACCATTATTCTGGTTGACGGCAGTCGTCGTATTTTAAGATTTCTTTCCAAGCGCAAGCAAAGACGGAAGATGAAGAATAATAATTAATTGGTAATTGGTAATTGGTAATTGGTTAATCCCTAGTCGCCAATCCCCTATCCCCAATCCCTACATTAACTACTAAGTGCTTTGAGAAACCTTTGTAATCCCTTGAAAACACTGGGTTTTTTCCCTGAGGTTTTTCCTTCTCCTTCAGCTTCTGGATCTCCTCCAGCAATAATCATATCCAGTTCGTCACCGGAAGGTTTTTTACCTAAATCAACTACTTTTTCGTAGTCGTCATCCTTCTTGACCCATACTTCCCAAAGTCCAGGGTAAGCGCGCAATACTGCAGCTTCCTCAAATATTGGACGTAGATAATAACAGTATTCAATTGTGCTGATAAAACGTTGGCGAGTTTGGCGCGCAGCGTAACCAATACCAACTACCCCGGAATCTTCCAAACGGGGATTTAAGATTATAAATGGGCGATCGCCAATTTGTTCGCACAGTTTTTCCAGTTGCGGTACTTCTACGGAAGTGGGAGTAACAAAGAGAAATATTTCATCTTCTGGTTCAATTTTCTGTTCTGCGTTAGAAGCTCTACCAGTACCAACATCTAAAATCTTGAATGGTACATCGCTCCATTCCCGTTTTGCTAAAGCTGCAGCACCTGCATCAGCAAAAAAAACTTTTAACTTATCGCCATATTCTGCAAATAATGGTAGAAACTGTTCTGCAATTGGCATTACTTTAAGTTCTGGGAACAACAGTTCTACTTGCAATCTTCTGTAACCATCATCGAGTGCTGCTTTGGTTGCTTCTCGCGATTGGGCGATCGCATCCTCTAGTGTTGCTGGAAGTTGAGGCATATTAAAAACTTTGGGTGTTAGATACTAGATTTTGGATCTTATGGAATATCAAATTATAAATTATCCCATATCTTGGCAGCGCATTATAAGTTAGCAATTACGAGAAAATGCAGTTCACAAAATTTATACCAGTAATGACATTCTGCGATAGTCTATTTAAATCATAAGATCGTCTATTTAAATCATAAGAATGATATTTTTTTGCCAGAATTTATTCATTGGCTTGATTTGCAATATACTTAATCCGTTAATTAACCCTATTAATGCGCTTCAGGAAAGCTTAGTAGCTCATATAGTTATTCCTGAACTTTTTCCTTGACAGGAGAAAGCAGATTCGAGTACTATAAAAATAGTACAAATGAACTATTAAGTCACTAAGGGTTTTCACTTCAAAGGAAACTTGATCTCAGTATCAGGTAAATTTTGATGCGATCGCCTAATAATTACTTAAACATTTATTAACAGGAGTTGGAATATGACAACAGCTGTAGCACAGAGAAACAAGCAACAGTTGATGCAAGCGTTTGAGCAAATTATTAACGAAAGACAAAGTCTAGAATCAAAAATTGCGACGAAACAGGAAGAAGCTGCGAAACAAAAAAATCAAGAAGTTTTGGAAGCTGCTTCAGCATACACAGTTGATAGTATTATCACCAGTTTAGCTGACCTACAGTTGGAGTTTGGCAGCATTGTCAGTTCCTTATCAGAGAAATTAGTAACAGAAAATTCTAAATTAGATCAACTCGAAGAAGCAATTGAAATTGAAAATCAATATTTACAAGAACTACAAAAAATCAGAGTTGTAGCTGACATTTTAGATTTACTGACTAAGGAACATCAAGAAAAGTTAGCAATCTTAGAAGCAGATATTCAATCTAAGCGAGAAATACTTGAAAAAGAAATTACTCAAACCCGCAAAGAATGGGAAAAAGAGCAGACTGAGTTTGAAGAAAATGTGACTGCATATAATGAGTCCTTAAGAAAGCAAAGACAGCAGCAAGAAGAAGAATATCAATATAAATTACAAAATACTCACAAAATAGATATAGATACTTACGAAAGTAAAAAACGTAATGTAGAAAGACAAATTCAACATACAACCCAAGAAAAAGAAAAAAAATGGCAAGAAAGAGAGAAATTCCTGCAAAATAATCAAAGTTTATTACAAGAATATAAACAAAAAGCTGTAGGTTTCCCAGCTGAGTTAGATACAGCATTTAAAAAAGCCAAAGAAGAAGCAATCAAGGAAACTGCTCAGAAAGCCAAAGTACAAGCAGATTTGTTTGAAAAGGAATGGGAAGCTAGTAAACAAAGTTATGAATTAAAAATTCAATCTTTAGAAGAAACTATTAAAAAACAATCTGAGCAAATTGAAAGTATTTCTAATCAACTTCAATCAACTCTTCAACAAGCACAGGATTTAGCAATGAGAGCTTTTAGTAATTCCAACTCTGCAAAATAATAATTATTATTTTATTTTCCTTGGAAAGTGGTGGAACGATAGCTTTTAGCAATTATTCCATAAATAAATTATTCCATAAATTATGAGGAGTTTGATTATGGCAGCCAAAAAACCCAATCAAAAGAATACTAAAGCAGAAATTCTTCAAGCTTATAATGAATTAGCAAAAGAAAAAGCTTTCTTAAAAGCTGAATACGAGCAGAAATTACAAGCGAGTAAAACTAATAATATAAATACCCCAACATTGAACGAAATACCAGTGAAAAACTCACAAATTAATCAATCAACCGAAGCTCAACAAAAAATGAATTATGCAATTGAAAGTTTAAGTAAGCTCCAGCTAGGATTCGGTAGTGCGATTAATGAGTTATCAGATAAATTAACAAAAAAAGCATCTCAGTTAGGAGAAATTCAGGAATATGTAGAAAATGAATTACAACAATTAAAACAAATCTATAATTTGACAGTTACAGAAAATACCTTAGATAGTCTGATTCAGTCATATAATAATAATTCTAAATCTTATCAGGAAGAATTTTCCCAATTATCAGAAAGACTGTTAGAAGAAATAGAAGCTGAAAAAAATACCTGGAATAAAGAGCAAGACGAACATAAAATCACAGTTAAAGAGCGTAATGATAGTCTTAATAGGAACCGTCGCAGAGATGATTCTGAATATAAGTATAACTTGGAGATTCAACGCACCCTAGAAAAAGAAGAATACGAACAACAGCAAGCATATTTATATCAGGAGTTAGAAGAATTACAACAGGAATCAGAAAAAGCATGGGAAGAGAGAGAAAATACAATTGCTGAACAAGAAAAAGAATTTGAAGAATATAAAAGTAAAGTAGAAGCATTTCCCAGTGAGAAACAAGCTGCAATAAAAAAAGCAACTGATTTAGGTAAAGGCATTGCTCAGTATCAGGCTAGGGTAAAATCAGATTTGTATGCTACAGAGGTTGAAGGGCAAAAGAATTTTTACGAGCAAAGATTACAATCTTTAGAAAACACTATTAGTAATCAGCAAGAGCGAATTGTAAATCTTTCCGAGCAATTAGAATCAGCACTTCAGCAAGTACAAGATTTGGCTGTTAAAGCGATTGAAGGTAATGCTAATCTTAATTCCTATCAAGCAATGAAAGAAATAGCTTTAGAACAAGCAAAGGTTCAAGGTAAAATAAAATAAAATATCTTACTGAAAAAATATAGTTTAGCCCCTGAATAAACTCTCTCAATTATACAAAATAACGAGATTCAGGGGCAATATCTTATTATTATAGGACTTACGTAACCGGCACATTTTTCTTGTAGGGTGCGTGACACAAGCGAGTTAATCTGAACCTATTAATAAGGTTTTTAGTGTCACGCACCACCGGTGTATTGTGAGAATTGCGTAAGTCCTGTATTAATCGGATTATTATTTTAATAGTCTAACACTTGAATTATAGATGAATAAAAAACTCATGTGACTATTGAGAAAAACTAAAAATTTTCCTACTCAAACTTAACAATTTATATTTATAAGAGCGTAGAATCTGGTATGTAGATGTAGTCAAATATCCAAAAATAAAGGGAATTGGTTTGTGGGAATATAATTTAAGGTTATAGTAGGGTCGTTTTTCCATTTTCCAATTGTCGTACCAGGAATGGTCTGTCATTAAATTAATTTCATCAATATCTTCAGACTCACATGCTAATTTGATAGCTTCTTCTAAGAGCATACTGCCAGGAGAACATTTAGAATAGGCAGGATCGTAAGCTAATTTCCAAATCAGAATTAAACGTTTCAAACGAACCGCCAAGTTAATTGCAATTATTTTCCCTTCAGCTTCTAATATTTGCCACTCTAAGAAACCGGCATTTGATAGTCTCTGGGTAAGACTTTGATAAAATGTAACTGCAGTTGGACTATCAGTGATTGCTGTACCTGCATCTTTTTTCCAACTTTTAGCTTCCACCTCTATGAGTTGGGTTAAATATTCTGTTTTTGCTTTGTTCTGATTCAAAAAGCTAAACTTCACATCTGGTAACTTATGGAGTTTTTTCGCAGCTTTATTCAGGTTGCTTCTAAAATTACCGCTCAAACTACCTCGATATTCGGCAAAATTATCTTTAATTCTTAAGAAAGCTCCTACACTATCCAATTCTTTAGTTAAAGTAAATCCTGATAATTTTTCTAAAACACTAATAGTTGGAGAATTTTCTGGTAATCGGTCGAAAATTATTCCAACTTGGTAAGGACAATATTCTATTGCAGCATTAATCAGAAATGGAATGACTATATCTTCCTGTCCCTGTTTTGTTAAAAGGTCAATTGAGCATGTTTGTGCAGATCTATGGGTACCTAATAAAGCAAACTTGAATCCAAACAAACGACGCGATTTGATAACTAGTGGCATGACACCCACTAGCTCATCTCCATCATACGCAAACAAACAAGCCCATGATTCATCACTTTCTAAATAATATTCAAAATATGATGAAACCCAAGCAATTGATGACATTGGTAATTGTTGAGGTGCTTCAAAGGCTAGCTGATTCCACTTGTCTGCATGAAAGTTGAGTTCCTCAAAGCTTTGTACTACTTTTATTTGTAATTGTTTTTTATCTAATTTTTTTTTGTAGGTGAGCATGATTATATATGCAGTTTTCTCACGTTCATACTTGTTATGAATGTAACATCTGCAATATTCGATATTAATATAATTTTCTAAACTTTTCTAAGCTTTTATGAATTATGTTGCGTGTTTCGCAGGAGTTAACAAAATTAACAAACATAACAGAGGCTCTACTCCAAAAATAAAAATTATCTTTCTGAAATTAGAGAGAGCCTCTAATATTTTAAGTTTCACCAGGAATAGAGCTATTACTGAGCTTGAAAACGATAACCTATTCCCCTAACTGTCTCTATCATATTGTCTCCCAATTTTCGTCGTAAATAACCCACATAAACATTAACAATATTAGTCCCAGGGTCATAATCATAGCCCCAAATTCGAGCAAGAAGTTGTTCTCTGGTCATAACTTGTTTGGGGTGACGCATCAATACTTCCAATAACAAGAATTCACGCGCAGAAAGTTCGATTGAGCGTTCCCCAACCCAAACTTGACGGCTCAATAAATCTAACTTTGCACGTCCAACTGTCAAAATTGTGTCTTGTTTTGAGGATGGTACTTGTCGATTTCGGAGTTGTACGCGCATTCGCGCAAGTAATTCTTCAAAACGGAATGGCTTCGTCATATAGTCATCAGCCCCTCCTTCCAGCCCGGCGATGGTATCATCCAAAGCATCCCGCGCTGTCAAAACAATTATTGGTAAACTTTCTCCTTGTCCTCGTAATTCAAATAGAACATCTAACCCATCTCGGTCGGGAAGTCCTAAATCTAAAATCAGTAAGTCAAAATTTTCACTTAAAGCCAACTCTGTAGCTTCTTGTCCTGTTCCAACGATTGCAGTTGTGAAACCATGCTCTTTTAAGCCTGTTTCCAAAAAAGCGGTGATGCGGGGATTATCTTCAGCAATTAAAATCCGATTCATGAGATTTGGACTGTACAGTTTTAAGTTATTGGTAATGAGTAATAATTAGAGAAGGGCTAATAATTGAGATGTATGAGTAGGGGTGAGTAAGCCATGTTCGGGTTAGCAAGGTAAAACGTAATAGGTATTGTGACAGCCATTAAAGCTGGAAATTACTCATTAATGTTGACATTATTCTTTTTGGTTTGAATGATTTTGACCTCCTAATTACATTTTTGATCGACATCTAGAGGGTCTAACTATAGCTACGGAGTAATATTGAATACTATAGATAAACGTAGATTTTAGCCATAAAATTATGAGACATCTTATCTCCAGGCTACATAATATTTTCAGGATTACTTATCAGAGTCATTAGTACTGTTTAACTGTAACTTAGGATATTGGGGGCACTAAACGCTAAGGGAATTACAATCGTAAAGCTTGAACCATTACCAAAATCACTTTCTAAATGTATGGAACCACCATGTGCTTGGACTATGGCTTGGACTATTGAAAGCCCTAAACCGGTTCCTTCAAATTGACAATCACGACTAGTTGCTCTCACAAAACGCTCGAAGATACGTTTTTGGTCTTC
Source organism: Mastigocoleus sp. MO_188.B34 (assembly GCF_030065675.1). Lineage (GTDB taxonomy): Bacteria > Cyanobacteriota > Cyanobacteriia > Cyanobacteriales > Nostocaceae > Mastigocoleus. Next base: position 19,216 of record NZ_JASJDK010000060.1, read on the forward strand.
TAATGAAATTCCTTCTCCGTTATCCTTGACCCAAAAATACACGTGAGAGTCACGTACGCAAGAACCAATAGTAATTTTGTCACCATCTTTGGTATGCCTTACTGCATTTTCTACCAGATTCATTATTGCCTGAGTTAGGCGCTGACGGTCAACTACTATTGGACTTAATCCTTTAGATTCCAAACACCAATTCCGATTTGCTAAAGTTCTTGCTTTTAAATACACTTCTTCTGTGAACCAATCTAGCTCTTCTGGTTTACACCTAAGAAAATCAAATCTTTCAGCTTTCGCTAACAGTAGTAAATCATTTACTAAACGACTCATGCGATCTAATTCATCCATCACCAAAGTAATTGTTTCATTTTGTTCTTGAGGTCGATACTTGAGAATTTCTAGGTGTCCTCCAATGACAGTAATTGGAGTTCTTAGTTCGTGAGATACATCCTTAAGAAATTTTTGTTGACTATCAAAAGCAAACTGCAAACGATCTAACATTTCGTTGAAAGTTACAGTTAATTCAGCAATTTCATCTACGCCTTCCACTGCAATACGCTGTGTCATGTCTGACTCAGTAATTCCTTGAGCAGTTTTCTTTAATAGGCGTAGTGGAGACAATAAACGCCCAGCACTAATCCAGGCTAGCAGGAAGAAAAATCCTAAAACAACTGTCATAACCTGCATTACCAAAAAAATAGCTCCCGTTCCTGCTTGGTAATCAGTGGTTGTATCGTAGAGAGCGACAATTGTAGCGTCTTGATTATCTATCCGAACTGGGTTTGCAGCGTAAATGACTCTCGACCTTCGATTGTATACTTTGTCACTTTTGATCTTCTCAAGATTTATCCATTTATCTTTTAAACCGGGATGAGATGAAAATACATGCTCTGGTATTTCTGGCTTAGATTTATAAATTCGATCATTAACTAGTGTGATGAAGTATTGATTGCGACTGGGAACATAACTGGACAAAAATTTATCAAAAACTCCTTTAGTTTCTTGGTTCTGATATTTTTTTGCCAATAGTTTAAATCTTTCTATTTCCTGCAACAGAGATGCTTCAGCTTTAACTTCAATACGATCTGAATATATTTGTCGCGTCAAATAGATCGAGCATAAAGTTGCTGAAACACTTAAAAGAAAATACCACAACAATATCCGGGATCGGATACCAGTTAAAAATCGCAGCCATGGGGATATTGATTTCATTATCTTTCTATCTTGTGTCTAAGCGGGTATTTCTTGAATTTTGCAGCACCTGTAAAGCTTCACTACACCATTGTTGGAATTTTTATTGGAACTCAAACTCAGTTTTCAGATCACACGTAAAATAACGATCGTTAAATTGTTAATTCCAAACGACCAATTCCAAATGATGGAGTCCAAAAATTGGAATTAAACCGAAAATTCAGACTTTTACCCACTTCAAACAGTGTTGAAGTTAAGGGAAGTTGAATTTTTGGGAAAGATTATCTATACTTTATGACGTTGACAAAAAATACATTTGTATATACTCTCTCCTTCCCAAAACGGCTTTGCTTAACGAAAATACTCGGAAAATACTATTTGTAGTTTCCTCGTTATTTATCAGGCGCGGCTAATTCCTTATTATCAATTGTTGTCAAATTACATAAATTTCTAATAAAGATTAGATGAGAAAGTTCTTATGATTCCGGAATCGATGGAATCACTGCGAATTATAGGGTCTGGGAAAATAATTAATAAAAATCTTATATTACCCGTTTTAGAGATATTAATATTTTCATTACTAGAACAGCTTGCTTATCAACTTTTTATTAGGTTTACTTTATGATTGGATTTATTTGCTGTAGTTAGTATTTTGATAAACTTATTTCAGAAAATACACTACATAAAAAATTTCTATTTTACAATATAGATACAAGTAGAAACTAAAATAAGCCTCCTTGGAAGCTAAAAAAATACTTTAAATTACAGAGCTAAGTATTTAAAGTGGAGGTCAAAATTATGCAATATTGGATGGAAAATCTATTAATAACAGATAGCTTGACATATTTAATCATCAAAATAGGTGCGCTACTTGTAGTTTTACTGCTTTGGATGATAGTAATGTCGCGTCCTGCTTATTGAATATGCGCTGTTTAGGTGGGTGATTCATTAGAATCACCTGCGAAAGTTTTACATATACCCCATAAATTTTACTTCTGTTGGTTTTTTGGTTCCTGCTGGTCTCAAAATATGCAAGAGAAAACACACCTTGAGATTATTCACAAATCTAAATAGGGAAACACTTTTCTTACTCTAGCAAACGAGGCTTTAGAAGTTTTACGCAACTGTAAAATTTGTAGTGCAGCTATGTTGGCGAATCCATTCGGAAGAAAGATAATTAATCAAAACTTGCTGTTATGTAGATTGACTTTTTGTAGCAGGAAGTTTAGCTCTATACCAACAGATAGCCTTGATAGTTGAGCTTTATGAGGAAAATGGAGAACACCCGTGGCTTTAACTTGGAAATCCTATGAATTTGTTTTTACACCCCACTCCACTGTCCCTAAAGTTTGTGACGGACAACTATTGGCAAGCTGCGCACTAGTTCTCTGATAACATCGTTGGTCTGTCTACCTGTTTTCTGACAGTATTTCTCTAATTTTTCTACTTCTTGCGCACTTAAGTTTATACTTAATCGCTTTACATCAGATTTTTTATTGAGCATACAGCAAACTACATTATTTTAACTACTCACTGATTTTATATCATTATGATCCTATATCATTATGACTACTTAAATGTAAAATGCTATACATATATGAGTGATATGATATAAAGGGTTTTGGATGAAAATCCTTTATAGACCAATGTGTACAGCTAAAACACAGCCATTGAAAATTTACTTAGACAAAGAACAACATTTGCTATTAAAAATACTTTGTGCCCTTGAGCAGAGAAGTATGAATAGCGTGATAACTGAGTTAATTGCCGATTGGGTCGAAGAAAAAAAGGAGGTTCATAAAAATATAATAAATATGTAAAAAGCTTCCACGATGTCGTGGAAGAGTTGGTATGAAATATTTTGGGTTTATTTGTTTGATTGAAAACAGATCCTGATTATCTTTAAATATTGCTTTCCGTTGGTTGTATATCAGTAGTAGTTTCTTACTAACGGCAGATTTATCAAGCAGTTTGTGGATACGAACTGCTTGAATTAGTAATTTAGGAACAGGCGACATAGAATAGAGCACTTATTTTCAAGATGAGTTGAGGAAATAATTTTTCTATTCAGTCGAACTCTTCCTCGCCTCACGTTTTCTAAGGGATTCAGAGTAAAGTCATAAATTAACACAAGTATTACAACTTGAAACTATGCAGCTGTTAGCTGCCGATGTCTAATCTTATGTATTTCTTCTCTTCCCCAAAAACAAACTGCACCCAAGCTCATGAGGATAACGATAAATTCAAAAATTCCTCCAAATACGGGTATAGCAGTCAATAATACAAACACCACCAAACCAACAAAAAGGGATATAAGTCTTCCTGTTATTTGATTGGGTCGCAAACGTTCTATTAACCATCGTCCACCTAAGAAGCTGATAATAATCTGCGGTACGCAAATTGCGAAAATTGCCAATGCAATGCCAATGGACGTAGTAAATACAATGGTAGTCCCAGCGATAGGCAGAATTAAGTCAGGTAGGACAAAAGCCAGTAACACAGTCAATAGCAGAGCAACAATAGATACAAATACAATAATTGCTCCAATACCAACAAAAGTCACCAAACCCCATCCCAAACTAGGTAATGGCTTGGTTTGTATAGTTGTAGTCAAACCTTGTGTCCAAACTGGAAGAAACTGCATTAATAACCAGCCAATTAATAGTAATGCAACTAACCTTTGTAATTTTTGGAGAACAATTTCTCCTGGAGTTTGGGTTCGGATAAATCCATTCCAATCAGCTTCACGTTCTCCTTCATAGGGTAATTCTTCCCGTACCACTCCACCAACGACTTGTGCTTTGTCGCTAATCAGGGCTTCTTTGGTTGACTTATAATTCAGTTTGCCACTGATTTTTGCTGTATCTTTAATAGTCAAACCTTCAGGAATTTCTGGGATAGCGACTGGTGGTTTCGGAATAAAGGGTAGATTCAATGGATTGGGATCGCCGATCACAACAACTTGCATATTTTTTCCCACAGAACCACTCAACTCTAAGGAGTTGGTTCCTCCCAAAACACTTCCATTTACTGTTCCAGCAAGTGAAGCTTGAGCCCCAAAAAAGCTTATATCGCCACCAACCCTACTACCTACTTTATTTTCCAAGCTTGCACCAGCGGCAATTAAGTCATCGATAATTTGAGCTTTACTGTCAATTATCAGTACTTGTCCAGCAATGCGAACATCATCTTTGACAGTACCATTGATAGTTATGGTTTGACCTGCAGCGATTACATCGCCATCGACCATACCATTGACAGTAATTTTTTGACCAGATAGCACTGCATCACCTTTAATCCTCCCATCAATAGTTAATATTTCGCCAGATAAATATAAGTCATCGTCAATGACTTGGTTTGCGGTGATACTGATTTGTTTATCTGCGGCTGCATTGATTGATAATGCTGGAGAAATACCAATTGACAATAATGATACTAAAACTAAAGCAAAGATAAGTAAAGTAGTTATTTTTATACGCCTAGTTAATTTTTTCAAAATCCTCATCTATTCATCTCCATGATTGGGAAATCAATTCCACAGGGTTATTTATTGAATTTGGTAAGGTAATATATTTGTTTTAAATCAATATTTTGAGGATATTGTGAAGACTAATAAGATTTATGGTTCTACTCTATTGGAGTAATTCACATTAACCAAAATAGGGATAGGAAAAAATAGTTGCGCCTATCCCTTTTGATTCTTGTATTGAAGTTTCAAATCAAAACATTCAAAATAATTATGCATCTCCGGAAATTAAATATGCATAACCCAAAATCCTTGTAGAGACGTAGCAGAGCCTTTGGCGTCGGCTTCGCCTCTGCTACATCTCTACATTCTTTTCCGGAGATGTCTATTGTATTCAAACTCTACAGAGTTCTTGGAAACACTCAATAATCACTCAAGGAGTATTATAACTAACTGGTATTGCTTCCCCTGCAGACATAATCACTGGAAAGTGATGAACATTAGGTGCATGCATTGCTTGTAAACCCAAATTAGCTCGATTAAGCATATCTGCTTCTGTTGTTATAACTGCACCAGCGCTGTCCAATATGGAGTGATTGAAGTTAAATCCATTCAGGTTAAATGCCATCATACTTATCCCAATAGCAGCGCACCAAATACCCAACGTTGGTAATCCAAGCAATAAAAAGTGGAAAGCACGATGATTTCTACTTGCAAACCAAGGGATCAATAAACGTCCGAGGAAACTACTGTGTCCAGCTAAATAGTTATAGGTGGTTTTTGTTTGACCAAACTTATAACCCTTACTTATTGCTTCCTTTTCAGTTGTTTTCTGATACAAAGTTGATGTCACCAAAGACCCATGCAAAGCAGCCAATAATGCACCACCGAATACTCCAGCAACCCCTAACATATGTCCTGGATGCATCAAAATGTTATGGTCTCCTTGAAAAGCCAACATAAAGTGGAAAGTTCCAGATATTCCTAATGGTAAGCCATCAGAAAAGCTACCTTGACCAATAGGATAAACCAACAGTACAGATGTAGCTGCAGCAACGGGAGCAGAAAAAGCTACTGCAATCCAAGGACGGCTACCCAAACGATAACTCAGTTCCCAAAGCCTTCCGAGGTAGCACCAAATCCCAATCAGAAAATGCAACACAATCAATTGATAAGGACCACCATTGTAGAGCCATTCATCTAAAGAAGTGGCTTCCCAAATCGGATAAAAGTGTAAACCAATTGCCGCCGAAGTTGGTACAACTGCTGCTGTAATAATGTTGTTCCCACCCATGAGAGAGCCCATTACAGGTTCTCTGATTCCATCCATGTCTGCACCGGGTGCAGCAATGAAAGCAAGAATAAAGCAGCTAGTAGCAACTAGCAGAGTCGGAATCATCAATACCCCAAACCAGCCAATATAAAGACGATTTTCTGTGCTGGTTATCCAGTCACAAAAACCATCCCATATTTGGGTAATGGATAATTCCTGACGAGGTCGAACGATCGTATTCATGGAGTTATACCTCAATAGTGTATATTTTGATCGGTCTCATCTTGGAGCCAAAGTTTTGAATATCCCACACTTATTGTTGTAAAAGAATAATGTGATAAAGTTGTGAGGTGATACTTTAAGACAGCAATTAAAATAATTAATTTTCCCTGACGTCTTGATAGTAGCTATTATTTAGCTTTCACCAAACAAACAAATAGTAAAAGGCTTAAAAATCTTAATACCTTAGTTATTCCGTTTCATAGAGCACAAGTTTTAATATTTTTATAGCCCAACTCAATAAAATTAAGATGCAGGCCATTAACAAAAACTCATCAAAAGCAGCCTGGACCAAAGCAATTGCTCAACCGGGTGAAGAATTTCCCCTCACTCCGTTAAAAATTTTATCTGGTCACGGTCAAATCCCTGTAGGATTGTGTGGTACCCTGTATCGTAATGGCCCGGGTCGTTTAGAACGTGGTGGAATTAACGTAGGGCACTGGTTTGATGGGGATGGTGCTATTCTTGCAGTATATTTTAATCTTTCTGGTCAACAGGGGGGTGCTAGCGCTATTTACCGTTATGTTGAAACTGCTGGTTATAAAGCAGAAACAAAAGCAGGTAAATTACTTTACAGTAACTATGGGATGAAAGCACCAGGGCCATTTTGGAACCAATGGCTTAGACCTGTGAAAAACTCTGCCAATACTTCAGTGCTTGCACTGCAGGATAAGCTTTTAGCACTTTGGGAAGGTGGTGAGCCCCATGCTTTAGACTTAAAAAATCTTGCAACTTTGGGTAAGGACGATCTGGGTGGATTAAGCGATGAAATGTCCTATTCTGCTCATCCTAAGATTGATGCTGCAACGGGCGAAATTTTTAATTTTGGTATTACACCCGGTAGAAAAACAATCTTAAATATCTACAGAAGTGATTCTAGTGGAAAAATTCTGCAAAAAGCAAAACATCAACTTGAGGGTATACCTTTGGTGCATGATTTTGTGTTAGCAGGGGAGTGTCTGGTATTTTTTATACCCCCAGTTAGACTGCATTTCAAATCTGTACTGATGGGTTCTAGCTGTTTCAGCGATGCATTGAAGTGGGAACCTGAATTAGGAACACAGATTTTAGTATTAGATCGTCATAGTCTACAAATTGTCAGTCGTAGTGAAACCCAACCTTGGTTTCAATGGCATTTTGCCAATGGATTTGTAGATTCTGAGAATAATTTAATTGTAGATATGGCTTGCTATGAGGATTTTCAAACCAACCAATTCCTCAAGGAAGTTGCAACAGGTGACGCTCATACTGTTGCTGAAAGTAGGCTGACACGAGTTACATTGAATCCTAATACGGCGAAAGTTATAAACACCGAACGGATATTAGATCGTCATTGTGAGTTTCCGATCGTTCCCCCATCTCGTGTTGGCAAAGAATCTCGCTATACTTACTTTTCCATTGCTCGACAAGGTACAGATATCGGTCGAGAATTATTCAATGGAATTGCTCGGTTGAATCATGACACTAACACTATTACAGAAGCAATATTTCCCGATAATCATTATCCATCGGAACCAATTTACGTTTCCGACCGAAGAAATCCACTTCAGGCTTGGATTATAACTGTAGTTTACAATGCAGATGAAAAGTATGGACCTAACGGTCGCAGTGAGGTTTGGATTTTTGATGCTGCTCACTTGGATACACAACCTGTTTGTAAACTAGAACTACCTAAAGTCATTCCCCCAGGGTTTCACGGAACTTGGAAACAGGAAGATTAACAACGATTTTTGATTGCAGAATTTAGGAGTAAGGAGATAGGAGTCAGGACAGACCCCCTCCTTACGGACGAACAGGAGACAGAATTGTGCGCGATCGCGCACCGCTTTGCTAACAGAAGTGGAATCTGTTTACACCAGCTTTCTCGCATTTTAACTGTACCTCACTTACTTACAATCCCCTATAAAAATAGCGCTTGGAATTATGATGATAAAATTCGGTAGTTCTACGCTTCCATCTTATTAACAAACTAGGGTAGGGGATTTGCGATCGCATAAATGAACTAATTGCCGACTAGCAATCCAAATCCCCTGTAGTTTGATCCCCAAAGAAATCTTAAACAACGAATGCGTCTACTTGAGCAGTACCGATATTGAAGTCGTGAACAAAAGCCGTAACTCCAAAAGCCTCGTTGAGAACATTAGCTGCAACATCTGTAAGAGTGATATTGACATTGTCAATATCTAGGTTGTTACGACCTCGATCTTCAGAGGTTCCAAGACCACCAATTTCTAAATTAAATAATGGAGCACGAGTAACAATATCCGTGAAATGTGTAAATATTGCACCATCACTCGCAATTATTAAGAAATATTAATGGCGTGAAGTTAAATGTATTTTTATTTCTTATTCACCTCATCAGAGAAACTAGCAAAAGAATATTTTTATTTCTATGTTCATTGCTTAAATATAAAATTTATTTGAAATAATACTTACTCTTAAAAAAGATACTATTGGTGACGCGATGGTAAGTGATAACAACTAAATAAAATCATAATATTTTTTTCAACATAAAATCAAAGTTATTTAATTAAAGGAGTTATATCGATTGTATGTAATCAAATAATTAAATATGCTTTTTGTTGATTTTTGTGCTAAAAAGACTGTTTTAAGCCTCTTGAACTACGTAAAGCAATACTAAAGCAATATATTTTAATGATATTTTTTCGTATATCGGTTAACAAAATCTTCGAATAAAAGCTTAATCTTTAACAAGAAAAAATAATTAAGGCTGCGTAAAACAGCTAAAGTTTTGTTAAGATGCAAATGTAGGTGATGCGTCACCAATTTAGCGGAATCAGTTCTGATGATTTAGAAGAAGTAAGTATAAGTAGCGAAGGAGTAAATAACTATGGATAACTATATTTTCTTTGAACAAGGCTTATGGATGCTGGTTTATGCTTTTTTGTTATCCTCAGTTGGGCTTATTGCAGTTTCTGGAATTGGTTTAGCAGTAATTGAAAGTATTGAAAGAACAAATAATCGGTAATATTAATTTGAATAAATAACCTAGATAGTTTTCTTCTTGTGATTTATCATTGGTGTTCGCTACTGAAAAAAGCTGGGAATACTGGATATTGAGACTCAAAGGAGTAAGTGAACTCCATCTCTAAGAAAATTTGAGTTTTGAAAACACCAATACTACGAAACTGTAGGGCAAGGAGAAAACTGAAATGAGTTTATCTGAAAATTTATTGAGCACGCAACCTAGGAGACAAGAAGGCTTCACTATAATGGAAGCTTTTACTGCTATTATTTTGGCAGCTACTGCTTCAGATGGCTATATTTCTCAACAACGAGCTGATGATATTTCCTGTGCTTTGTTGCGACTAAGGCTTTTTAGTAATTGCTCTAGTGAGACTGTAGATCAGATGTTGGATAAACTGCTAGGTATTTTGCGAAGAGATGGATTTAATGTCTTGTTCAACACTGCTAAGGAATCATTACCACAAAATCTAAGAGAGACATCCTTTGCTGTGGCTACAGATTTAGTCTTGTCTGACAGCGTTGTAAGTGAAGAAGAGAGAAGTTTTTTAAACGATCTGCACCAAGCTTTAAATATAGACACCACTACAGCAACAAAAATTGTCGAGATCATGACGATTAAGAACCAAGCATAGAACAAGATTTTTATATAATAAGAATTTTACAAAACAGCAATAGTGAGTTATCGCAAATTGGATCGTACGCTTAATAACCGTGGGAAGACAAAAATTAGAGGATAGCAGTTTCTACTTACTCTTCTTATCCTCAAGCAAAATTTAATAAATTTAATCTATTGTTTGTATAGACTAAACTTGCCAAAGGAGTTATGCTTCTTTGGCATTATTTTTTACAAACTTTTTAACTTACTTTAGGCAATGCCTGTAGCATTGTTAAATGCTTTGCTTTATATTTTCCATTATAAAATTATAGGATTTAAACACTTTTTGTTTTCTCTTTAAGCCAAAGTGGTTTTTTCACCACAATTTTGGCGCGCCATTATCATTAAATCCAAAAAGTATTATATTATGCTTTGTTCTACCACACTATCTCAATTGGCTGACGTATTAAAAGCTAAACAAGTCAACTTATCAGGGAATATTTTATCTCAAGAAATAGCTGGTATCCAAACAGACAGCAGAATACTTAAGCCAGGGGAAGTATTTGTTGCCTTTAGAGGAGAAAAATTTGACGGACATCAATTTATTCCAGGAGTTTTTGCTAAAGGTGCTTTAGCTGCAATAGTTGACGAGAAATATCAAACTCAAGAGTTTCCCGAACTACAAGTTCAAAATACTCTTGTTGCTTATCAAAAAATTGCTCGATGGTGGCGCGATCGCTTTGACATTCCAGTCATTGGTGTAACAGGTTCTGTGGGAAAGACCACAACTAAAGAACTCATAGCAGCAGTTTTATCAACCCAAGGTAGCGTACTCAAGACTTATGCTAACTACAACAACGAAATAGGCGTACCAAAAACCCTGCTGGGACTGGCACCACAGCATAAATATGCTGTAATTGAAATGGCAATGCGAGGTCGGGGACAAATTGCCGAATTAACCCAAATTGCTCGTCCGAACATTGGTGTAATTACCAATGTAGGTACAGCACATATCGAACTATTAGGTTCAGAAGCTGCTATTGCTAATGCGAAATGTGAATTGCTTGCACAAATGCCTGTTGACGGTGTTGCAATCCTCAACCATGATAATCCCCTATTGCTAGAAACTGCAGCTAAAGTTTGGCAAGGGAAGTGTATCACCTTTGGCTTATCTGGCGGTGACATCCAAGGACAGATGATTGACAATTGTACTGTAGAGGTTGATGGAATGAGATTACCTTTGCCTTTACCGGGACGTCATAACGCAAGCAATTTTATGGCTGCTCTTGCTGTTGCTCGGGTTTTAGGGATTGATTGGTCAATTTTAAAATCTGGGGTAACAGTAGATATGCCAGGTGGACGATCGCAGCGATTTGAATTACCCAATGATGTAGTTATCCTAGACGAAACTTATAATGCTGCACCTGAAGCAATGACAGCAGCATTAAACTTACTAGCAGAAACTCCAGGTAAGCGTAAAATTGCTGTTTTGGGAGCAATGAAGGAACTGGGAGAACGTTCCTTATCTCTGCATCAGAGAGTCGGAGAAACAGTCAGAAAGTTAAAATTAGATGCTCTAATGGTTTTAATTGACTGTAACGACGCAGAAGCCATTGCAATGAATGCTGAAGGTATTCCAACAGAATGCTTTTCGAGCCATGAAGATTTAATTAGTCGCTTAAAGAAATTTGTTGAACCAGGTGACAGGTTACTATTTAAAGCTGCCCATTCTGTAGGTTTAGATCGGGTTGCTGACGGACTTCGTAAAGGACTGGCTGGTTAGTTGCTGGTAATTGGTAATTGGTAATTGGTAATTGGTAATTGGTCATTGGTGATTGGTAATTGGTAATTGGTAATTGGTAATTTCTCACTCATTACTCATTACTCATTACTCATTACTCATTACTCATTACTCATTACTCATTACTCATTACTCATTACTCATTACTTATTACTTATTACTCAGTAATTAGGAATCCGGCAAAGGAGAATGACTTCTGGAAAATAAAATAGCTCCTAAATTACAAATCCAGCAAGTAACAGCTAGCCACATCAAAACAAAGGTTGGAAGCATTACTACGCCAACCATAAACCATGTGTAGACGTGAAATACCATTACTAGAGCCCAGAAGCTAGCAAAAGCTGCAGATTGCCACACTTGAACTGAGGGACGACGGAGTGCTGAGAGACCTATCGTCAGTGAAGTAGAAAGCAAGTTAGCTGGCACTAAAAATGAACAAATTTCAATGCAGTTGTTACGAGAAAATTCAGCTATCGTGTTTAAATCAAACATCAATCCTGTTGATTTATTTATCTAATTATAAATTATTGTATCTCTCTCTTAAAAGAATTTAAATTCTCCAAATTCTTATCTATCTTACCTGCTCAGCCCAATTCAATGCCAAATGCCCAATACCCAGTTAAAATATTTGTGAGTTCTGCAGCTTTAAAATTTTTTAAGTGACCAAAAATCTTACATATGCCATTGTGGGAACTGGCGCTTTAGGAGGATTCTATGGTGCTAACTTGCAACAAGCAGGGTTGGAAGTTCATTTTCTAGTTCGTAGCGATTACGAAAGTGTCCAGCGTAATGGTTTATTTGTGGAATCTGTTGATGGAGATTTTCGATTAAATCGGGTAAATGCTTATTATGATGCAAGAAATATGCCTGCTTGTGATGTTGCGATCGTGGCATTAAAAACAACACAAAATCATCTTCTACCAGACATCTTACTACCCATACTCAAGGAAAATAGTACAGTCTTAGTGTTGCAAAATGGACTTGGAATTGAAGAAGAAGTTGCAGCAATCATCGATCATTATAAAGTTAGCGGATATAAAATTGGTGAAACTAAAATAATTGGTGGATTATGTTTTTTATGTTCTAATAAGGTCGGAGATGGACATATTCGCCACTTAGCTTACGGAAAAATTATTTTAGGAGAGCATAAAAATAATTCCCAACATGGCGATATCGCAGATGAAATGCGAATAATTGCAAACGACTTTGAAACCGCTGGAATTCCCATCGAATTATCATCTGATTTACTCCTTTCTCGTTGGAAGAAGTTAGTTTGGAATATTCCCTATAACGGATTGTCAGTTGTTTTAGATGCAACGACGGAGGAATTGATGACGAATCCTAATAGCTTGGAATTAGTGAAAGAGTTAATGCATGAAGTATTAATAGGAGCAAAAAGTGTAGGACGTGATATTCCCTTGGAGTTTATTGAGACGATGTTGGAGCATACCCGAAATATGCATCCCTACCGCACCAGCATGAAGATAGACTATGACGAAAAGCGCCCTTTAGAATTAACAGCAATTTTTGCTAATCCTTTACAAGCAGCATTTTCTTGTGGAGTTGATTTACCAAAAATTAGATGCTTGTATCAGCAACTACAGTTTTTGGATCTGAGAAATAGAACCAATTCAGTTAAATAAAATATCTGTAAATATGGCAAAATTCAGGAGTCAGGAGTAGAATATTCTTTGCACCTGATTAGGAGTTTTTTGTTGAACTTATGCATTACATAGTTTTTTATTGACAAACTTAAATCACTCGTAAAGCAACTAATCTTTGCAAACAAAATAGACCCACAACCATAAAACCGACTCCAGAAATTATCAGAGCTATATCTAGAGAATAAAAATCTGTTAACCATCCGACCATTGGTCCTATTAATGCAAACCCTAGACGAAATACAAAGCTATTGACTGAAAGCACAGTTGCTCGAATAGAAGAAGAAACATGCTGATTGATATGATTTAAAAGCAAGGGCATACGCAAACCCCGCACTAAGTAAATCACTGCAATAAATATGATTCCCCAAGTTTGCTCAATTAATCCGAGGAAAATATAAGAACTACCCATTAAAAGTATTAAACCAAAAAAGACTGGTTTAATTCCCAACAAATCCTCTAGAGAGCTAGCTTTTATCGAAGCTAAACTCAAGACTATATGGAAAAAAGCCCAAGCAAAACCAAATGCTTCTGTGGAAAGTCCTCGTTGACTCATATCAGCTTGAGCTAACCAAACAATCAGGAATGTGGCAGTACCAAAATTAGCAGATAATAAGATTAACCATTTGAGATTCTTATTTTCAAATAAAGCTAGACGGACAATCTGCCAAAGCTCTTTAATATTCCCTCGTGGAGCCATTTGAGTTACAGAACTATGAGGCGTGGGTTCAACTAAAGTCGATACTAAAATACAGTAAGCAACAATAAAGACTGTTTGCAGATAAAAAGGATAAACCAAATTAACTGATGCAACTGTAGCACCGACAATACCACAAATAGCTTCTGTTCCTCCGGCGATCGCCACAAGTCTACCTTGGAACCTTCTATAATCTTGTTCGCGCCCAATTTGCACTAAACTATCAAAAGCGATAGCTATATCTGCACCCGAAATTAAACTAGCTGCTAAGCCAGCAAAAACTTCTGCGATCGCAAATATGATAAAACCTTTCCCCAAACAGTAAAGTATTAGGGAAAAAGTCCAAATTAAACCTCCTGCAATTAAGGATTTTTTGCGTCCTAAGACATCAGCGATATACCCTGAGGGGATTTCAAAAATAAATACTGATAGTGAAAGAATACTTTTTAGTAAAACTGCTTGTTCGAGATCGAGTCCGTGACTTTGGTAAAAAAGAATTATTGTTGGGATTGGAAACCAAGCAAATTCCAATCCTTTGAGCACTTGTAACTTCCATAAATTTGATTTAAGCATGGTGTGGTTGTGCTCTGCAAAATTTTATTGATATTTTTGTTGGGTGGGCGATTGTATATGATTTTTGATAATAATTTCAAACTATCATAATTTGCCCACCCTATCTTTCTAACACCTCTCATCGCGTTATACTTGTACAAGTAAATAGACAGGTTAGAACAATGAAAATAGTTACTTTTAGCGAAGCAAGAAATAAACTAAAAGCCATATTGGATGGAGTAGTTAATGACGCGGACTACACCATAATTACGAGACGAGATGCTGAAGATGCCGTTGTGATGTCTCTTGAGTATTTTAATAGCTTGCTTGAAACTGTTTACTTATTGAAGTCTCCAGCAAATGCGGCTCATTTAGAACGCTCCATTGCTCAGTATAAACAAGGTCAGGTAACAGAGCAAAGCTTATTAGATGAGTGATCGAAAATTAGCCTGGACTGATGAGGCTTGGAAAGACTACATCTATTGGCAAAGTCAAGACAAAAAAACCCTAAAAAGAATTAATAAACTGATAAAAGAAGCTAAAAACCTTCCTTTTGAGGGAATTGGTAAACCTGAACCTTTGAAAGAAAATTTATCAGGATTCTGGTCACGTCGTATCGATGATACTCATCGTCTCGTCTATGCGGTGGATGATGATTACTTCACAGTTATTTCTTGTCGCTATCATTACTAGTACTATTGCGAGAAGCGCAAGCTTGCGCATAGCATCGCTACGTTGTTTTATTGGAAATTACTAACCCACCAATGGTATTAATAGTCAGGAGTTGCAAAAAAATTAGAGCAAATCAACGGACAATAAGCTTAAGAACTTAGTTTAACTGAAAATAATTAATACTTTTCCATATGCCAGAATTTATCGAACAACTCCCCTGTCACGAACCTCAATGGAATCAGATTTCATCTGTAGAAAGAGTTCAAACATATCAGCAAGGGATCTTTCTTATATGTGATGGTAATCTCAATCTCACTCTGAGTGTTCTTGCGCCTAATCTAATTCGAGTTCGTTTTTCACCTACGGTCGATTTTATTCCCAGACGTTCTTGGTCAGTTGCGATCGCAGATGAGGAATGGGATACTATACCCTTTGAGATTGAGGAAACAGAGAAATTTATCAATATTAAGACTGCAGAAATCACGGTTTGTGTTCAGCGCGATCCCTGTCGGATAGTATTTATCGAGCAACGAATGGGTAATACTTTTGCTGGTGATACTGATTTGGGAATTGCTTGGCGTCAAAATGAGGTTGCTTGTTGGAAGCAAATTGGGGCTGGGGAAAAGTTTTATGGTTTTGGGGAACGCACTGGCTTATTGAATCAGAGAGGAAAGCATCTCACCCACTGGAATACAGATTGTGTTGGTTATGAAATACTCACAGATGAGATGTATCAGGCGATCCCATTTTTTATGTCTCTGTCTCCCCAAGTTAATTACGGTTTATTTTTTAATACTACTTATAAGAGTCAATTTGATGTTGGTGCAAACCAAAGCGATATTTTACAATTACACACTCAAGGTAATGAACTAGATTATTATCTGATTTATGGTCAAGAACCTGCAACCATACTTAACACTTATACCAAGCTAACAGGGCGAATGTCATTACCACCTCGTTGGGCTTTAGGTTATCATCAATGTCGCTGGAGTTATAACTCAGAAACTGAAGTACGAACATTGGCGCGGGAATTTCGTCAGCGTCGTATTCCCTGCGATGTCATCCATCTCGATATAGATTATATGCAGGGATTTCGGGTCTTTACTTGGCACAAACAGCGTTTTCCCGACCCAAAAAAACTAATTGATGAACTTACAGGACAAGGTTTTAAAGTTGTTACCATTGTCGATCCCGGCGTTAAATACGATCCAGAAGCTGATTACGAAGTTTGCGATCGCGGATTAGAAAACAATTATTTTATCCGTAATAAACAGGGTAAAATATTTCACGGTTATGTATGGCCCGATCGCTCTGTATTTCCCGATTTCATTCGTAGCGACGTGCGGGAGTGGTGGAGTAGTTTACACAAGAATCTTATCAATAAGGGCGTAGCTGGAATCTGGAATGACATGAACGAACCAGCTTTAGATGACCGTCCTTTTGGTGACTCTGGAAATAAAATTTCCTTTCCTTTGGATGCACCCCAAGGTGACCCAGAAGAACAGACAAACCATGCCGAAACACATAATATATACGGGTTAATGATGGCGCGTGCGTCGCGGGAAGCTTTAGATAGACTTCGTCCCAAAGAACGTTCGTTTGTTCTTACTCGTTCTGGTTATGCGGGCGTTCAGAAATATTCTGCAGTGTGGACGGGCGATAATCATTCCTTGTGGGAACATCTGGAAATGTCCTTACCCATGCTCTGTAATTTAGGATTATCTGGGGTACCATTTGTTGGTGCAGATATCGGGGGATTTGCAAGTAACGCCACACCAGAATTATTTGCTCGGTGGATGCAAATAGGAATGTTGTATCCTTTAATGCGCGGTCATTCGGTAATAGCTAGCAAGCGTCATGAACCGTGGGAATTTGGCACTGAAGTAGAAGATATTTGTCGTCAATATATCGAACTTAGATATCAATTATTGCCCTACATCTACACCTTATTTTGGGAAGCAGCAAATACAGGTGCGCCAATTCTCCGTCCACTGCTTTATCATTATTCTGATGATCACAACACTCAGGAACTTTACGACCAATTACTACTAGGTGAATCTTTAATGGCTGCACCGGTATACAGACCTGGAGTGGAACATCGGGCTGTTTATCTTCCCCAAGGAACTTGGTATGATTGGTGGACAGGTGAATGCTACCAAGGTTCTAAGTATATTCTTGCCCATGCACCATTAGCAAAAATGCCCATGTATATCCGTGGGGGATCGATTATTCCTCTGGCACCGGTTATGCAATATACTTCTGAGTCAGCGGTAAATCAATTACGATTGCGAGTTACCCCTGGTACGGGAGAATATACATTATATGAAGATGATGGGACTAGTTTTGCATATCGCGATGGTCTTTGGTCTACAACAAATTATCAAGTGAATACAGAAGGAGAACAGGTAATTATAGATATTCAAGCCAGACAAGGTAATTGGAATCCTGCACCACGTCAAATAATTGTAGAAGTTGTAGGTAAAGGCGTACAAGAATTTACAGATGATGGTACTGCAAGGAAATTGCAGTTCTAAAAGAATTCGAATTTAGATAACTTTCATCGCCATCGACCAAAAGTCTTTTTCTAGAACTGCAATCTCTAGGAAAGCCGATTCTGCTTGACTCTGTATCGTTTCATCCACCGTTGACAAAACTTCATCAGCAATTTGTTCTAAAAGTTTTACATATTCAGTAAAACCTTGATTTCCCCAGCGTTCGGCGAACTCTGCATAGGGTAGTGGCATCTTACCAGGTAATTGCCAACCCTGATTATAAGCTAATTCAATCGCCCATAAGGTAGTTGTTTGCACTGCATAGGGCATAGTTGTGACTAACTTCATATACTCACAATATTGCTTACAAGTTTCTTGGGGTTCAGTTTTTAAATTAAGCTGTCGCTCTTGTGCTTTCGCTTGAAACCAATTCAGTTCATCTTTAAGTGCACCCAAACCACTTAGAAGAATATCAAAATGATGGCTTGGAGCATTAGCTAAAACTCGCGCAACAAACCGAGTAAATTCAACCACAAATAGATAATCCTGTACCAACCAAGTAGAAAATTGCTGTGGTTGTATTGTTCCTAATTGACATTGGGTAAGAAATGGATGCACTGTGGCTTGCTTCCAAGCTTGAGAATGTTTTCCCAGAAGTTGAGAACAGCTAATACTCATGCAGATAAACTCCCAAAGATTTAATTAATTTGTAGGGTGCTGTTAGCGACAGCGTAACGCACCGCAACAAAAATCATATTGAATATTACTTTTTTTGATATTTCCTTAATAAAATTCTAGAAAGTCTTGAGATATTTTCTTAATAACCTAAGTAACTAGCAACTTGGGTTAATATCTTTGTGCTTTATCTTCGTGCTTCGATATTTTTCGCGATAATTAAGATCGCAGGGAAATATTTAATATTTACAATACTTAGCCTGCGCGTGTAGCGCATAAACACAGAGTTCATAGGAAAAAACATTATGACAACAGAAATTACAACCCCACCGGAAGTATATAAAGGACAATTTGGCGAATTTACCATTAACGATAGCGATCGCACTGGCGTAGTTATTTACCGCTCTGGTTTAATGGTCGCTGCGCTCTGTTTTGCAATTGGTAGTGGTTTAGTATTATTTAACTTCCAGTCAACACTACCATTTCTGACAGCCTTATATGCTGTGTTCAGTATTGCTTTGGGTATAAGTTTGGTAACCATTCATATTTATATGGTGGAACTGCACCGCTTACTACAAATATTTTGGGTAGTTGGTAGTGGAGCAGCGATCGCGATCGCTGCTTCGACTAGTGAACCTTTAGCAATGACGATTTATAACCAACCCCTGACCATTTTGGGAGTAGGTTTTACCTTTGCAGCTTTGACCGGAATTTATTTTAAAGAAGCTTTTTGTTTCAACCGTTTAGAAACCAAGTTGTTAACCCCAGTAGTTCCATTATTACTGTTAGGACATTTGACAGGAATTTTACCTCTAGATGTAGAAAAGATTTTACTCGGAACCTGGGCTGTTTTCTTTTTGGTCTTTGCTTTACGTAAAGTTATCCAAGCAATTCCACCAGATATCGGAGATAAATCTGTATTTGATTACTTGGAAGCTCAACGTTCTGCTAAAGCCTAAAATTCTATTTGGTTTTCACTCCTTACTCATTACTTACTCCTTACTCATTACTTATTACTGTGCGCAATACCTACGGTACGCTAACGCTAGCTGCGCGCCCCGCAATACCTACGGTACGCTGACGCTAGCTACGCTAACATTACTCCTTACTCCCACTCAGTGCTTGAAAGCTTATCTTTAAGCCATCTTTTGTACGGGGAGTTATTGTGTTCGCCATTTCTAAGTTTTGATTGGGAAGTAGTTCCCATTGGTATTGACGTAGCAAAATTGCAGCAAAAATTTTCATTTCTAGTCGAGCAAATTCTTTCCCCAAACATTCCCGCATTCCACCACCAAAGGGTACATAACTAAAGGCTTGAGATTTATTTTCTTCACGTTCGGGACTAAAACGTTCTGGATCGAACTTTTCTGGTGCTTGGTAAATGTTTCTATCTTGATGAGTGTTATTAATCTCGAACAATACAGACCAACCTTGAGGAACATGGTAACCTTGAATTTCACATGGTTTAATCACCTCTCGAAATCCTCCTCCCACAGGTGGAATGAACCGCAATACTTCTTTCAAGACTTGCTCGAGATATGTCATTTGCTTAAGGTTTTCCAAGGTTAGAGGAGTATCTAATCCAAGTTTTTGCTGCTCTTCACGTGCTAATGCTAATACCTGTGGATGTTGTGCTACAAGTTGACAAAAGGATGCTATTGCTGATGTTAATGTTTCGTGACCAGCAAACAGAAGGGTCAATATTTGGTCTTTGAGTTCATTTACACTTAAACTTTGACCATCTTCGTCGGTAGCTTGCAAAAGTAAAGATAAAGCATCTTCAAATGTAACTTCTTGTTGTTGCCGTTGATGGATGATTTTTTCAATCTCAGCAAGTAAAAGTTTTCGACAACGCAACGCTTTTCCAAAAGTACTCCATGGTAAGTTAATTGGAAGACTAAATAAACCACTGACCCAGGTTGTATAGTATTCACCTAGTTTAGTCTTAGAAGCGTTATCAGTACCCACAAATAATTTACAGGCGACATCGAGGGTATAATTTTTTATTTCTGGATACCAAGTAAATTTATTTATTTTCTCCCATCTATCAATATATTGATGGGTAATATCTTCAATAACACTGGTATAGCTTGCTAAAGCCCTAGGTTGAAAAGCTTGGGATAGAATTTTGCGTCGTTTTTGATGCGTTCCATCTTTTTGGACAGATACAGATGCTGGACCAAGAAGTACTCTTGTACTGTATGGCCAGTTATTAGAAAAATATTTATTTTCGTTGGTAAATATAAATCTATTGATTTGTCCCCCGGTAACAACTAAAGTGGGACGCCCAAAAATATGAGTTTTGAAAACAGAACCGTATTTTTGGTGTCTTTTTGCGGAGAAATCAGGATCTTGCAAAAATTGTATGCTCTCACCAATAAAAGGTAAACCAAGACTACCTGGAGCTAATGGTAATTTTTTTAGGTTTTCACTGACTGTCATAAGATAATACCAACTTGTTTCAGTTAAATTTATTTAATGCAACTTAACTTAATTTAATTTAAACTCACATCTTTATTATCTTACTGACGCGCTTTTTTGAGGTATATTTTCGAGCATCAAAACAAACAATCACCAATCCCTAATTCCCAACTGGGAATACTAAACCGGTAGGGTGAGGGAGGATAAACACTTGGTAGAGGAACGCGCATATTGGTTAGCTTGGACCCAAGTTTCGGGAATTGGTCCAATATTACTACAACGCTTACATCAGCATTTTGGCAGCTTAGCGATCGCTTGGGAAGCAAAAGCTCAAGATTTGGGTACCGTAGAAGGTTTTGGTTTACAAACTATCAATAAAGTTATCCAACAGCGTTCCCGCATTAACCCAGAACAATTACTACAAAAGCATCAAAAAGAAAATCCTGATTTTTGGACACCCGCAGATTCAAATTATCCCCGTTTGCTCCAGGAAATTCCTAGTCCCCCGCCAATTTTGTATTACCGTGGCGAAGTAGAATTAACAGAAAATCTCGGACAAAAACCGTCAGTGGGAATTGTGGGAACGCGCAGACCTACAGAATATGGTATTCGTTGGACGCGGCGAATTACTACGGCTTTGGTAGAAAATGGTTTTACCATCGTTTCCGGAATGGCTGATGGAATTGATACCGTAACCCATGCAGCTTGTCTCAAAGCTGGGGGACGTACCATTGCTGTTTTAGGTACGGGTGTCGATGTGATTTATCCTCCCAAAAATCGCGAACTGTACAAACATATTTTGAATCGCGGCTTAGTTGTTAGTGAATATCCCGCCAAAACTCCACC
>NZ_JASJDK010000193.1 GCF_030065675.1 Mastigocoleus sp. MO_188.B34
ACCGGAGATTTATCTGGTGATGGGACACCAGGTTCTTACGAAAATTTACAAGCTTTTTTCGAGCGACTTCAGGTACCAACTTACTGTTTACCTGGAGATCACGATTCTGCTAAAGCCATAGACCAATACTTAAGTTTGGGTTTAGTATCACGACGCAAGTGTTTTGAAAGGGGTGGATGGAATTTTATTTTGCTCAATTCATCTATTTCCGGTCAGGAAAAGGGTTATTTATCTACTAAAACGTTATCTTGGTTGGAGGAGGAATTGGAAGCTGTTGGAGATAGTCCAACTGTAGTGGCTTTACATCATCCACCTTTTCCAATTAATTCCAAATGGTTAGATAATAACAATTTGGAAAATCCGCAAGAGTTTTTCCAAGTTCTAGATCGTTATCCACAGGTGAAACTAGTTTTATTCGGTCATATCCATCAAGAATTTCAAGAACAACGTGGTAGCGTATCTTACCTTGGAACGCCTTCAACTTGTATCCAATTTCGACCAAAAACTCCATCTTTGACTATTGACAGCAAATCCCCCGGTTTTCGTTTGCTCAAGCTTTATCCCAACGGAGTTTGGGAAAGTTCTGTTGAGCGAGTCGATTACTACAATCCTTTGGATATACCTGCGATGGGATATTAAAATAAAAGTGATTTAAAATTTTTGACTGATAATGTGCCAAAATGAGGGGTTATTCTCAATAAACCTATATTTAGGATGTTTTATCAGCCATTATGGTAGGTATTTCTTACGGTGTGCTCCTATTTGCGAAACAATACACCTACGTATTTTTTATTTTAATTATGCTGTCATTAGCTAGAGATATCAGCTAGTAACATTACAAAAGAATATTTTTAAGAAGTTAAGATCTATTGATTTGAAGTTTTGACTTCACTCGCAAAGCTCTGTTTGCGAACAAAATGAAACGGTCCAGCAACAGAACCCCAAACCCGTTCATCTGTTTCGACGTCCCTTCCCCGATCGAGACTAAAAAAATTCTCCGCGTCAATTTCAAATTCGTTGTCTAGATAAGTTGTTTTTTCATTTCTAACAACTACACAAGATTTACCTGGTTCGACCCTACCTTTGAAGCTCTTACCAGTCCATTCCACAATCATGTTACAACCAGGCATATCTTTTAAATCCTCAATTGTAAGCTTGCTGAGGCGCTCTGGTTGACGGGATGCACCATAGAATAATTTTTCATCGTTGAGAGTATAATGTTTGATAACAATATTCTCTTCAGTGGGAGTTAATTTCATAACTCGCATTCGGTAAGGTTGATTTAATGCAAAATCATAAGCCTGTTCTAAAAATAAGCTAACTCCAGATAGCAAATCTAGGGGTAAGGGACGAATACATACGCGAATATGAGCAAAAAAAGGTGGGTTTTCGTAAGCTTGTTCTTGATTGCTAAAATCAGCAGCCATCCAGCGAGCGAGGGTTGCTACATCTTTAGAATGGGTCATTATCAGAAATTAATATCTATCTCAAACTAGTATTTTAAGCTTTTATATCTTGACTAAGCCTCAAGAGACGTAGGATGCTACATCTCTACAAAGGTTATAGCTAGTCAAAACCAAGTTTCACACCTTAACCCCATGCGGGGTTAAAAAGTACGCTACAAAAATATTGTAAAACCAATAGTTGGAAGTTTTCCAGGAGAAATTTTTGTCAAACTGCGTCAATACCAAATAAATAAATCAAGCAACTAATAAATAATAAGGATATTTATTCCCTGTCCCCATATGTCCCTAATATCCAATCCCTTATCCCTACAAACATATGAACAAAAAATATTTGAGTATTGCTGTTATTACTTCTATTGGTATTTTTCTACTTTCTCCTGCTTTGGTTTTAGCGAAAAGTAAAAAACCACAACTACCAGATAAATTTCCGCCAAATCCTTTGGAAATCAAGAAAGAAGATCCATTATTACCGTCTGCTGCTCCAAAAGAATCATTAACACGACAAGAGAGAAAAGAACTTGAAGCAGCACTTGATGATTTAAACCAACAAGCGATCGCTCAATTTGAAACTGGAGACAAGCAAGGAGCTTTTGATATTTGGAACCGGGAAATCAGACTGCGTCGTTATTTAGGTATTATTCCCGAAATACAAGCATTGTCACGAGTGGGTGCGATCGCTTGGAGACAAAATAATCGCCAGCAGGTTTTCTATATTACCCAAAGATTACAAAAAATTCAAAAAAATCAAACAAAATCCAAATCTAAAAATATAAATCAAGGAAGAAATTCACAAGAAATAAGTTCACAAGCAAACAACTCACAACTGGAAGTTTTGCAAGCTTTAGGAGAAGCTTATCAGCAAGTAAGAACCCCTAAGGAAGCATTACAAGTATACGAGCTAGTGTTATCAATAGTCAGAGAAAGGGGAGATAGTTCACAAGAAATTGAAGTTCTTAATACCATAGGAAAACTACATTTAGCTTGGTTTGACTATAACAAAGCTGCGGTTACCTATGAAGAATTACTTGGTTTAGCAAACACAAGGGGAGAAGACACCGAGCGAGTTAAATATTTAGAAGAGCTAGCTTATATTTATGAGAAAGCTCAACAACCGCAAAAATCTCTAAGTGTACGCAGAAAATTAACTCAAATTTATTCTCAAGGAAATAATCAACTAGATACTCAACCCGATACTCAACTTAAATTATCCGCACTCAAAATAGCAATTGGTTCTGACTATGAATCTTTAGCAAAGAAAAATCCTGCTTTTTTAGATGAAGCATTTAAAAATTATCAAGAAGCATACATTATTGCATGGGAATTACAACAATATGTGCGTGCTGGAGAAGCTTTGCAAAAACTCATTGCACTGTATTCTTCCCAAGGACAAATAGAAGAAGCATTGCAAACCAGCAAAATCTTGATAGAAACAGCAGTTAGAGCTGAAAACTTATACAGTTTAATGAATGCTTACGACCAAATTGCTAAACTTTATTTGCAACGTCAAGACTACCCCCAAGCCATGGAAGCTCTTCAACAAGGGTTAAAATTAGCCAGACAGCTTCAACATCAAGAAACATACTTCAGTGAAGAGATTAAGAAACTATCTTCTAAGATTAATCGCTGATAATATAATTACAAAAACAACTAAGGATTGATGAAAAATTCTAATTTCATATGAAGTTTATTCGATTAGATTTGACTTTCAGGTCTTAAGAGTTATTGTAGAAATTGTATTCCCCACAAAAAAATTAGTTCATGTGCGAACAATTTAGATATGCACGGTAAACCGAAATTTAGCAGTTCGGTTTATATGACTATTACCAGCACATAATCTTGCTAAATTAAGTAACAACAGCCGATTAATAGTAATTAAATCAATAAAACATCATGAATCATAACACCAATAGTCACTCCCAGTATTTAGATGAAGCACATCCAAGCGAAAACGCTCTTTGGAATTACGTTCAATCCATGAACCCAGATACTATTGCTAAGTTATCCCAACCTGCTTCCAGTGATGTAATGCAAGCAATTGAACGTACTATCGTTAGTATGTTGGGTAATTTACCTCAAGATAATTTTAATGTTCTAATTACGACTAGCCGTGAAAATCTCGGTAAACTTTTAACTTCTGCTATGGTAAATGGTTATTTTTTACGCAATGTAGAACAACGTATGGATTTTGAAAATTATTTACAAATATCTGATACAAATTCAGTAGATGATGAGTAATATTACTAATATAATAAGTTTTTATTTATTAACTTTTCATCTATCATCTTTCTATTTACTCAAAAATCTCCAGTGCAGATGACACTGGAGATTTTTATTCATTTAATTTGCAATCATAAAATATCAAATTTGTTTTATTTATAATTTAAATTCAATTTCCTAATAAATGGGAAATAATGCGCAATAAATCCTCTAATCAGAAATAGTGCCGCAACATATATTTTCATAAAATATATTTTGTAGTTTTTGATACTGATTGATATCAATTCATCTAATCTTTAATTACACTCTATTCTAAATTTTTACCAAGATTTTGCCTCTGTTGATACTAATCAAAATTACAGAATGTGAAATCATTTTACTTAACCGCTTTTTTGTATGAGATTTTAATCAAAACGATCAATTTAGTTCTCTGTAATTAGTAACTAAATGACTGAAAAACTTAAATAATTGACTTGTCAGGGAAATTCTATTGCTTATAGCTAAAAATTGCGGTTCAAAATACCCAATTACTGACGGGTAATCATGAAAGATATAGCAGATAAGATAGTTGTTTTAACCGGCGCTTCAGGTGGTATCGGAGCATTTATTTCCCACGCTCTTGCTAAAGAAAAAGCAATCGTGGTAGGAGTAGCTCTTTCTCAACAAAAATTAAAACAAATCCAAGTTGATATAGAAGCTAATGGTGGTAGATTCATTGGGATTCCATTTGACATTAGTCGGGTGGAAAATTTATCGATTTTAGTACAAAAAATTAACGAACTTGTAGGCTCTGTAGATATTTTGATTAATAATGCTGCAATTGAAAAATTCCGTTATTTACAGCATTATTCCCTAAGCGATATTAATTCGATGTTCTCGGTCAATTTAATAACAGCAATCGAATTAACTCGTTTATTACTTCCCAGTATGCTTGATCGCGATCGCGGTCATATTGTTAGTATTGCATCTGGTTCAGGGAAAAAAGGAATGCCTTACAACAGCGTTTATTCTGCAACTAAAGCTGGTTTGTTGGTATGGACAGATTCAATGAGACAGGAGTTAAACGATTGTAATGTAGATATTTCAGTCATTTGTCCGGGTTATACAAATGCAGGAATGTTCCTCAGGACTGGTTTAGTCGCACCTAAAGTCGCTAATGTAACTGAACCTTCAGAAGTTGCAAACATAGTAATCCGCGCGATTAAGGAAAACCAAGCTGAAGTTATTATTGATGGTTTCTTGTCAAAATTACTATTTGCAATTAGCCAATTGTCACCAAAATTTGGAGATACAGTATTTAGAATTACCGGTATAACAGAGTTATATAAGTCTTATGTGGAAGATCAAGATCCATATAGATAATTCATAATTCGTAATTCTTTGTCGATACATCTGTTCTATTGAAGACGCTACGAATAGATAATATGAACAATAATCATTACGATGTCATCATCATTGGGACTGGTGCTGGTGGAGCTACACTTGCAAGAAAGTTAGCATCAAGTGGAAAAAGAATTTTGGTTTTGGAGCGAGGAAATTTTTTACCTCGAGAAAAAGCGAATTGGGATTCACGAAAAATCTTCCATAATAAATGCTACCGCAATTCAGAATTTTGGCATGACAAAAATGGTAAATCTTTTTACCCAATGACCCACTACTATGTTGGTGGTAATACTAAATTTTATGGTTCTGCGTTATTTCGGATGCGCGAACGAGATTTTGAACGAGTCGAACATCAGGATGGGATCTCTCCTGAATGGTCGCTAAAGTATGGTGACTTTGCACCCTATTATACCGAAGCGGAAGAACTTTACGAAGTCCATGGAAAACGCGGTTTCGATCCAACTGAACCATCATCAACTGAAGATTATCCTTTTGAAGCTATTAGTCACGAACCTTTTGTCCAAAAAATTCATGACGCACTGAAATATAAAGGTTTGCATCCTTTTCCTTTACCATTGGGTATTAAATTAAATGAAACCGATCCAGTTTTAAGTTCCTGTATTCGTTGCGAAACCTGTGATGGTTTTCCTTGTTTGCTTGATGCTAAGGCTGATGCTGATATCATTGGTATCCGTCCGGTCATGACCAATGAAAACTTAACCTTGATGACTGGTGCTAAGGTTTCACGACTTCATACTAGTGCTTCTGGTCGGGAAGTTACTGGAGTAGAAGTAGAAGTCGATAGTAAAAACGATCATCAAAAACTGATTTTCAATGCAGACATTGTTGTCGTAGCCTGCGGTGCGGTTAACTCTGCTTTATTATTACTAAAATCGGCAAATGACCGACACCCCAAAGGATTAGCCAATAGTTCTGACCTTGTGGGACGCAATTATATGGCTCATAAATTTGGGGTAGTGATGAGTTTGTACGTAAGACCCAATCCAACAATTTTTCAGAAAACATTAGCACTCAATGACTTTTATTGGGGAGAAAAAGATTTTCCTTACCCCATGGGAAGCGTACAATTATTGGGTAACGTCGCTAAAGAAAGAATTATTGCAGATGGACCGCCTCTTATGGCAGATTTTATGGCGGAAGCGATCGCAAAAAATTCTAGTGCTTGGTTATTAATGACAGAGGATTTACCAAGCTCAAACAACCGAATACGTATAGAAGGGGAAAAAATATTTCTTGATTATACAAATAATAACGAAACAGCATTTAATCGATTAATTAAACGCTGGATTAAGGTCTTAAAGTCAATTGAAAATCCGACTTCTAAGCTACTACCAGCGTTGCATATTCCTCAAAAAATGACTATTGAACATGTCGCTCATCAATGCGGAACTTGTCGTTTTGGGGAGGATCCAAAAACTTCAGTTCTCGATCTAAATTGTCGAACTCACGATATTGATAATCTTTATATTGTTGACGGTAGTTTTTTCCCTTCTAGCAGTGCAGTCAACCCATCTTTAACTATTATTGCCAATGCTTTGCGTGTAGGAGAGCATTTATTGGAGAGAATTGGTAATGGGTAATTGATGAGAAACAAGAAATAAAAATAGCTAAGAAAATGCTCAGACATACTTTTTTTGCCTGAGCGACTTGTACCCTATCTATGATTACCTATGAATGGCAATAATTATGCAATGGTTATTTAGTTATTTAGTTTTTTATGGTTTAGGGTATGCAAACACTCATCCTGATTCACGTTAACAGCAGCAAGGCTTAGATTTTGTCTGTTGAGTGTCCGGTAAAATACTTTTGATAAGGCTCAATTACTTTATGGTTTGCTTACAGGTCTTACTTAAATTCTGAATTCTAAGCTCCTAATAAATTAAAGATTATAGAGTTCACCACACTTAAAGCAATTGAACCAAACAAAGCACTCCAAAAACCAGAGCGCAAGCGAAATCCCGATACTAACCAAGCTGCAAGACTAAAAACAATCGCATTCACGACAAACACGAATAAACCAAAGGTCAAAATTATTAAGGGAAAGCTAAAAAAAGCTAATACAGGTCTTAAAATTGCATTAAGAATTCCAAAAACTGCTGCTGATACTGCTGCTTTCCCAAAACTATCAATTTCAACTCCTATTGGTAGTCGGGAGATAATCAAAAAACTTACAGTCGTAACTAACCAGGTAATAATAATTCCCATCATTTCATCATCTCCTTATATCTAATTATCTAAAAATCCAAAATTGATGAACCTTAGCTAAGGGCACTCTAATAATAAGGCTACATAACAACATTCATAAGTATGGGTACTGAATATGTAAAATTCTAGTCTGGAATGCTACTTAATCTCAAATTATGTAGGGTATCAGAATCAATCTACCCTAAAACCCTGAAAAAATAGATTAGCTACGCTTAATAACTTAGTTCAATCAATTGTGAATTTTATCCATGATGACAAATTACACAGCCTGACAACGTATCATTATCCCAAAGTAAAATAGTATCCTATCGCTCATATTTTTACTATTTACTGCGCTTATTTCACTCCTAACATCCAAATTATCGTAAATTGTATCTGTTAACTCATAACAACTTTGGAGAGATTCCATTTGCTCCGAATTACTTAATTGAGAATATTTAATTCCTTGCAAAGCTTGTTCGTAAGGTTGAGGTTTTTTGGAAGTAAATGCAATGAAAAAATGGGGATGAAAACCAAATTTATGATATAAGCGAAGGCGGTTCAGATAAGCCTAAATTTATTCGTAGAGACGTGAAATTTCACGTCTCTACAGTGTTATTTTTTTTTTAAATTCTTAACTGAATCGTATTGTGATATGAGCACAAATGCTTAGGGCTATTAGCAAATGTACAAAATCCAGTTTGTTTAATATTCCAAGATTCAAAACACGCGAGCGCAAATTTAATTAATTTTTTACCAATACCTTGCTCCCAAAATCTGGATGTACAACTAGGGGACTAAATAGCCCAAAGTGACCCCAATTAAGAGCTATATTGACTCCTAATATTTGTCCATCTATCTCCGCTGCGAATACTTCTTCAGGATTAGTACACCAACGATTCATATAGTTTAAATCGCTTAGTTTAAATCGCTATCATAATTCTCTGGTATTGGATGTTTGACAAAAGTACCAAAAGCAACCCGAAAAATATAGTTTGCTTGCATTAATTCACTTTCTTTAAGCAGACGAATAGAAATTGACATCTAAGGAACACAGGATAAGTTGATAATTCGCGATCAGTAATTGGCGACCATTTTTATTATTTATTAGTAAAGTTAATAAGCATTATATATAAGATGTGTCACAGGCACATAATTTTTCAAAAAATAGTTATATTATAACGAATAAGCCGGAATAAGACAAATATTTTTTTGATATATTAAGGAAGAAACTTGGTTATTCCCTTTGAATTAACAGCGATGAAAAACTTTTTGTTAAAATAGTTTATATAAATTAATTTTGGTTGGAAAAATACACTTACCCTAGCATGACCCAAATAAAAACTAATATCCAGTCTGATGAACCAAAGGTTACTCGTCTATTTTCTCATTTAGAAAAAGATGGTAACCAACTAAAACATCACCCCGGTAGTGTTTTTGGAAGTGCGGCTTTGCTTGCAGGGAATACAGTTGGGGCAGGAATTTTGGCGTTACCAGCGGTCACTTTACCAAGTGGTATAGTTCCATCTACGGCACTGTTATTTGCAGTTTGGCTATATGTATTGATCTCGGGTCTTTTAATTGCAGAGGTCACCTTAAATAGGATGCGTGTAGAAGGGCGTCCCAATTTAGGTTTCTTGTCAATAGTTGAAGGTACACTAGGTATATTTACTGGTAGGCTGGCTGGGGGTGCGTTCTTATTCTTCCATTACAGTTTGTTGGTAGCTTATATAGCTCGTGGCGGAGATATTCTTTTGGGTGGAGCCTCTCATCTATTGGGTATAGATGGAGTTCTACCTGCATGGGTAGGAGCAATAATGTTTACCTCAATATTTGGTAGCATTTTGTATCTTGGACGAGACAGATTTGTAGAGAAGTTAAATAGTATCTTTGTTGTCGTTGTTATTTTCTCTTTTTTGGGGCTAGTTTTTCTAGAGGGAACGCAGATTCACCCCGTGCGCTTCTTGTTTCAAGATTGGCGAGCCTTACCTGGGGCAGTTTCTGTAATGTTGGTGGCGATGTTTTTCCATAGTGTGGTACCAGTCATCGTTAGCCAGTTGGAAGGAGATGTGCAAAAGATTCGGAAGTCAATTGTTATTGGCTCTTCTATCCCTCTAGTTATGTTCCTGACATGGAATGCTGTAATTTTAGGAAGTATTAGTCCTCAAATCATGGAAAATATTTCCTCGGGGGAAACAATTTTCGACCCCTTACAGTTCCTCTATACCCATGGAGCACAGAATATTTTGGGAGTATTAATTCCTGTATTTTCAGAGTTTGCGATCGTAACTTCCTTTATTGGTTTTTTCTTTGGTTTACGGGATTTTTTCCAAGATATGAATCTGTTTGAGATTAATCAGCCTGTTCCTCGTTTACCGGTAATTTCATTGGTGATGTTTCCCCCTATGGGTTTATCACTTATTAATCCAAACATATTTTTTGGTGCTTTAGATTATGCAGGAAGTTTTAGTATCTCGATTTTAGGTGGGATTCTTCCAGCATTGATGAGTTGGAAACAAAGGGAAGCTGATCGCAATCTAAATAACGACCATCAAATTCTTGCTCCTGGTGGAAAAATCACCTTAGTTTTGACAATTGCGATCGCACTGGTAATTATAATTAGACAAATTTTGTTAATGAGTCCCGAATTTTAAAGTTCTAGTTGATTGTATAAATTTAATTTGCTTGTAGAGGGCTTGAGGAGGGTTTTCCCCTCCACTAATGTCAATGTGTAAGTCCTAGGGAAGAGTGTGAGCTAGATTTTATGACGGCGAACTGGCACGGTAAAGTTTCAGTGGGAAGGATCAAGCTAGGGGTAGTAAAACTATCTTCACTACTAAAAGTTCTATTCTCCGATTGAGTTTTTCCACTATATCCTACATTCCGCACCCTAATCTGTAGCACTCGGTTATCACGGAGAATATATTGGATAAAAATAATCAAATAATACAACTACTATTTTTTTAGTTATAGTGTAATGCGATCGGCGCAGCCGCGTGGCTGATCGTGG
>NZ_JASJDK010000061.1 GCF_030065675.1 Mastigocoleus sp. MO_188.B34
GACGATTTTACTAGGATTGTAGTCCCATACTCTCACTGTTCCATCTTCACTGGCAGAAACAATAAACTTGTTATCATTGCTAATCTCTACTCGATTAACGGAGTCTGTATGCCCTTTTAAAACTGTTACAGTTTTATCATCTTGTTTGATTGTTTGATTATTTTGATATTGCTTGAATACTTCCTCTAACTTCCAAATTTTTATGCTGTTATCGCTACTACTGGAAGCAAGAATCTTGTTGTCGGAACTCAACCAGACACTCCGAATATCATCATGCCCTTTAATAATTTCTGCTAATAACTGAGGTTTTTCAGAATCTTCAAAATCCCAAATTTTTATAGTGCCATAATCCCCGACAGATGCAAATCTTGTGCCATCAGGACTAAATCGTACAAGAGTAACTGACTCTCTACTATCTTCACTTTTCCTAATGTTACCAATAGGGCTGAGTTTATTTTGATTCTGCTGCCAATCCCAAATACCTATGCTACCGTCATGTCTTCCATAGGCTACTAAGGTATTATTGGGCTGGAAATCGACACTGTATATAGACTCATTTTGCTTTTTTGCATCAATTTTCCCTTTATTTTTCCCTGCATTTTCTCCATCTATTATCCATAAACTTATTCCGTCATTACCAGAAGACACTAGCAATTGATTATCTTTACTAAAGCTAATATCATAAGCCTCTTTATGAGCTGTAAAGGTATACTTAGGTTCTTTTTCTCCCTGCTTAATTTCTTCTACATCCCAAACATTAACTGTCCCATCAAATCCTGCTGAAGCGATCAATTTACCATTGTGGCTAAACCTAACACTCCAAATCAATTTACTGTTATGTCCCTTAAATCGTGCTAGAAGCCCACCTTCTATAGTCCAAAGATTAATTATTCCATCTGAGCCAGAGGAGGCTATCATTTTAGAGTCAGGGCTAATGGTGACGCTAAAAAACATTGGATTATTCCCTTGTAGTCGATTGCGTTCCCTAACGCTGTATATAACTGATTGAAGTCGTCGAAGATAAAAATTTCGATTAATCATTGGATTAATCGGCGTTTTTCTCAGTGTATCGAGAACTTTCACACTGAATTGTAGTGCCTCAAGTTGCTGATGATTATTAAGATGCGTTTCAGCTAATATTGTTAATATTTCTAAGTGTCCTTTCTGGGCAATTCCTCCTGCAATTAATCCTCCTGCAGCAATAGCAGCGAATAGCCCTGTTAGCAGCAGCCAGATACTGCGTTCTCGCCTCAGTTTTGCTTTTTGTTCGCGATCGCTAACTTTAATAAAATCTTGCTTAGAAGTTGACGATCCATTTTGTCCGATTTTGAATATCTGTGATACTAGATAGTAGGTTCCAAAGGACAAAGTCTTAGTAATAATAATTACTATTTCAAGTAACCAGTTAAATCTTTTTTGTTTTTGTATTAGACGACTGAAAGCATCTGGGATCTCAATAGCGAGTTTAGGTTTCCCTGTCATAAAGCTTAAAAACAAATAGTCCCGCAATGGACTATCTTCTGGCGCTCTTCTAGATAAGATATGGAGTATCGACTTAGCAAGTTTAGGCAGAAAATTATGATGCTTGTTTGCGATTTCTAATTGCAGTCTACCTACATATCCCTGAACAGCAGCGACCAATAAATTTTGGAATACAGTGCGGATTGTATGGTTCTGCTCGTTTGTAAGGTTTTTAATCAGAATAGAACGCAACCAATCTGGCATATAACCATAGCGAAACCAAGGTAAGCGAGCCAAATTCGTCAGCGAACACACCTCAATAAGAGAATGTCCCCTACTAGTTTTGAGAACATTACCCAGATAAATTGTAATGTTCCAATGTAACTCTGGAAAAACAGCACAAGCACTAAGCCAGTAAAAACAATCTTTGCCGAGATATTCTTGCAATGAGTTTAACATTGCATTTATCTGCTCAGGTTTGGGTGAATTGCGCTCAATCCAGTAATCTGGTCGAAGACGCAACGCTTCTGGTAGAGGAATTTGGGCTTGTTCAGAGAGAACATAGGTTGCGTATACCTGGTGTATAATTTGACTAAGCACTTCCATCCCTTTAGGTGTTGCGGGTAAAACAATAAACTTCTGTACAAGTTCTAATTCCTGATAACCCCAATTTTCCACAGGTTTTGGGGTGAGAATAGCCCGATTACCCCAGGCGATCATTTGGTTTACCCAAGATTCTATTTCACCAGTTTGAGCACTAAATAACTTCTCTGTATCTGAGACAACAACAAGGTAATGTTGAGGATATTTTGCTGCTAGTTGCTGGAGTTTTTGTGGAGAGCTTGTAGCATAACTTGGGAAGCAAATTCGCGGATCGTCATCAAAGAAATAACTTGTGATAAAAACTCCATTATGTCTGAGGTGATCGAGCATCTCTTCTATAAATTTAGCCTGATGATCGCGATAGCTGGTACGATTAATCAGAAAGAGATATTCTGGGAGAATTTGGCGAGTACTATATACTGGTGTCAGCCATACACCTTGGTGAAGAGTTGCGTCAATGGTTTTATCAATATCAAGTTTATGAGATGGGATACGGATTCTATGCCTTAAACCTTGAGCAGTACGTATAAACAGAGTTGTAGGAAATAAGTTTTGCTCAAAGTCAGGAATGGAAATTTGATGTAACTCAGGCTGTTCCATAGTCCCATGACGTTGCAGGAACAGGTGAGCACGCCACAACCACCATAACCGCCAGACTAGAAAAGCGAGAAAGGGGGCGAGCAACAAAAGGTAAAATTGTGTTTGCCAAGCTGTTGGTGTATCAGTAGTTGTTGGTGTATCAGTAGTTGTTGGTGTATCAGTAGCTGTTGGGGTGGGAGTAGGTATTGGTGTATCAGTAGCTGTTGGGGTGGGAGTAGGTATTGGCGTGGGAGTAGCTGTTGGGGTGGGAGTAGGTATTGGTGTGTCAGTAGCTGTTGGCGTGAGAGTAAGTATTGGTGTGGATCGTGTATTTTTCTGTGGGTGAACTGAAGACCGCAAAATCCCCGGTAGAGCAAGGATAATAATTATTAGTAGAATTTTTTTTAATAGTCGGGAACCCCTCTGTATTTTTCCCAATTCTTCTGACAGTGTTTGGTCTTTTACATCTACTGTTGCTGGGGTGTGACTAGCATGACTGACGATTTCAGACCATTTGTCAAAGCGTCGCTGAAAATCTTCCTGCTCAGCAGGCGAACTACAAAATATTGGTCCCAGCAGAGTTTTGAGACGCTCTGGCTCATTCAATCTTTCACTCTGAGTAGTTAGTGCTAAGACCAGATCCTGAGCAGCAATGTACTGATCAACACCAATTCTATACCCTGCATCTCTCAAATCATCAATTAAATCACTTAGAAGATTGGGATTCAACCAGCCTGGGTTATTTTTTTCTGTTCTTGCATCCATCGCTCTACAAGTTTTTTAGCTTTTTCTTGATCTTCAGCAGTTTTGACTAAGCTACTGAGGGTAGGGAGAAGCACATCTAATTCAGCTAAGGGATCGTCTAAATCACTAGAAAGGGTTTTGATTGTCAACAGCCAACTCAACAATTCAGCGGTTGCAGGTTTTTTCCTTAAACCACTTTGAGGAGCCCGTAATCTATAAAATAAGTTAAGGGCATCTTGTAAAAATTTATTGCTATTAGAAGTATAAATCCCTAACCGGTTGGTAATTATTTCTGCAAGACACTCCTGTTCTGGAAAGGGGATATTGTAATAAATGCAACGTCGTAGAAAGGCATCTGGCAAATCTTTTTCAGAATTACTAGTAATAATTAAAATCGGTTGCAGTGCTGGATCTGCCTCAATTCTTTTATTTCCAAACTCTGGAATACAAAAATACATATGTTCTACTTCGTTGAGCAGATCGTTTGGAAAGTCACGGGGAGCCTTATCAATTTCATCAATTAAAATAACAGAACGTGTTTTGCCGGGATGGTGGAAATTTGATGGAAGAAGTTCCTCAACTTCAGTCAGATTTCGGGTTTGTAAAATTGCCAGCCCTAAAGCCTGGTAGGTGATGTAATCTAAGGGACTGCTGGAAACTACACCACTTTGGGCATCTTGGAAACGCTTCAAAGCATCATAGGTATAGAAGAGATCCCGAGCGGTACTAGTAGACTTGGTTTCAAACTTCAACGGTGGCTCAAAACCAAGTTCCCAAGCAAGACTGTAAGCAAATTGAGTCTTTCCAGTTCCCGGCTCTCCTGTAAGGAGTAGGGGCTGTCCCAATAGCAGGGCTACATTACAAGCATCTTTAAGTCCTGGATCGGCAATGTAACATTCTGGCTTGAGCAGTTGAGAACGGGGAGAGACAGGCAATTTTGCTGGTGATTCACTCCTATATCGAGTTCCATCACCGATGTAAAATGGAAACTTCATCTCAATTCCCCGATTTATGAAAAGTTGTACTCATTAACTGCTATGGATGTCAGAAGTTTATTTAAGTTTTCGGCTAAATCATCCATAGGAATAGTATTGGAGGAGTGTGTTTCTTCCCAAAGGTCAAACATATCCCTAATTTCATCAATCAAGCTTTCAGTCATTACTTCATCGACAAGCTTCTGTATTGCGTCACTGTGTGCCCAGTTCTCAACCTGGCTTCTTCTAACACTTGTGAGTTCTGGCAAGACAATACCAGACAAACGATTAAATTGCTTAAAGTTTGATGCAGTAAGTGCTTCTAGCTGTTTGTAAATTTTGTGATTTATATCTTGATAGCAATGACGATTGTATAAGTTTCTACAATAACTGAACCAGGATCTATACCAAAATATTTCACTCTGTTTTTGTCGCTTAATTTGGTATTTGATAAACACACAGACGATTAGCTTTTGTCCTGGAATAAAATCAGGCCAATTCTGCCAAAATTCCAGATACTTATTTAAAATTTCAAATCCTTGCTGCTGCCAGTCCTCAGTAAGTAAATTAGTATGAATAATAACTGGATCTATGTATTTGCAGAAGGTTGTATTAATTTCTTCTAAAGTCGCAAAACTACAGTTTAAAACACTATTTGCTAGATTTATGCATAACCTATCCTTTAGTGAATCTAGATTTTTTAACCCCGCAGGCCAACCTAGAAACTTTTCAATTACTGTCTGTTTTGGGTCTAAGTTTAAAGAATCCGGTAGAAAATACTTTTTCAAACATTTTAAAAACATATCATGACTTTGGTATTCGTCGCCATGAATGATGCAAACCAGAGGATAAGATGGAACTTGATTTAACCACCTTTGAACTGCTGTATCTAGTTCAGCTTTCTGTTCTTTACGATTTGCTAGATAAGGTAAAAGTTTGAGTGGTTTGCTTTTCCCCTGATACCGAAGTGTGAGTGGTTTACCTTTCCCCTGATACCGTATTGTTTGTGTATAATTGCTAAACGAAATGTGCCTTGGAAAATTATCCGTTAGAAAATCAAATTTTGATTTAATATTTTTCAAATCGGCAGCATAATTCCCTGTTTGAAACACAGTTTCAAGTAGATTGCATAGTTTACAAAGAGCTTGTTGATTATCTATAGTATGCAAATAGTTAATTAATTCTAAAGCAAAGTCAGCATCAGCTAGTTCTCTTAAAAATCCAAGTTGATGTGGTTCAATTCCAATTTTTATACATAGGGCTTTTCTTGCCGAATATTCTGCGCGTCCACTACGTGTCAAAAGATCGGCAAATTTTTCTATATCAGAATTAGATAATTGTTTGACATCGCCTTCATTACAATAATCTAGAGACATAAATATTAAAATCCGACTTCTCAGACTACTTAAAATTGAGTTTTGATTTAATATTGTTCAAATCAGAAGCATATCTCCCTGTTTTAAACACCGTTTCAAGTTGATTACAGAGTTTACAAAGAGCTTGTTGATTATCTATAGTATGCAAATAGTTAATTAACTCTAAAGCAAAGTCAGCATCAGTTGATTGCCTTAAAAATCCAAGTTGATGTGGTTCAATTCCAATTTTTATACACAGAGCTTTTCGTGCCGAATATTCGGCACGTCCACTACGTATCAAAAGATCCACAATTTTCTCTAGATCGGAGTTGTTTAGTTCCTCAACGGGCTCAGAACTAGATATTGTAACTGGATTTGGTTTTTTCAACAGTATGGGAATGAAGTGTTCGGGAACCTTAAGTGTTTCAGTTACACCTACTACTTTTCCTTGACGAATTGCTGTTGAACGGTTAATTTCTAATTGAATGCGATCGCAACCCCACTCGAAAGCAAAATTGATCGATTCTCCATTACCCAGTGCTTGATAAAAGCCGCGTGTAAAAGCCCTAGCTGCATCATCTAAAATATCTTGCTGCATACCAATAACATAATTGATATGCTTGACAATTTCTTGTGCTTGAACTTGGGAATAGCAGGCATTGAGTAGAACACATTCTACTTTATCGGTAAAATGCCGAAATAAATTGGCGAGAGCTTCCGTACTCGCGAAATCTTGCTGTCCAGCATTGTTCTCCAAAACCAGTCCTTCGCTCCCCCTACCATGTCCACAAAAGTGAACAATCCAGGGTTTAAGCTCCAATAGAGCAATTGTTAGGTCTTCAATACGTACAGCTTCCCTTATTTCGAGCGTAAATTGTTCTCGGTTGGCTGAACGCATTAGTCCTTCCCGAATATCACGTATTTCTTGTGATATTTTTAAATCTCCTTGGGGATTTGCTGACAAAACCAGGATTTTCTTAAGCATCGTCGAAAACAAGGTTACCTAGCTTGGAAATTGGGAGTCTATAGGACTTGAGAATGAAAGATATTTTTATAGATGATGTTAGAGACTAAAATGCAGCTATCATTTACCAGTATTAAGACTTACATACGTAAATAATTCTGTAATTTTTAATTTACCCTTAAAATGTGAAGAATATGTGAGCAAGTAAATAAAATGACACAATCTCACATATATGGAAATTCTTGAATTTTCGTAGGAAATTAGAAAGTATAAGATACTCTAGGAAATCGTTGCAAAATAGGGTAATTTTAAAACCGTTAATTCAACTGTAAACAGTTACCTATCATTTCCGTTGAATTGCTCAATATATAGCAATTTTTACCTTAATATTTTCCTGTAAAATGTGAGTATGAAAACATTTAATAACAAAACCCAAACCCTGACAGAGGCGCAACGTATTTTCCCACAGGAACTGTAATACCAATTTCATTTAGTGGGGCTACCAAGATGAAACTCAATTACAAGATATGATTTTATTCCTGGAATACCATCTATAGCTTGAATTTAGGAAATTGGTATAAGCTTTTTACTTTTTACTTTTTACTTTTTATTTGCGCGTAGCGCTATAGTTAATCTGGATTAGGGTTTGTATATAAGCTTTTGAGTAATTGAATAGGCGTAATATTAAGCGTAAACTAATTTAAAGTTATATCACTTAAGGTTCAATAACCTAAAATTGATTCAAAATTTATTTTTGTGGGGAAAATACAAAATCTCTAGAACCAAAAAGTTATGACATCTCCAAATAGTCCGGATGAAGCTGACTTTCAAGAACCTCAAAACCAGAATGATACAGGTTCTTGGTTTCGTAAAATTGCGCTTGCAACTGGTATTGCTCTTGTCGGAATGGGTACGGTTGGCTATTTCGTAACAGATTTTTGGATTCGTCGAGAATTACCATCTTTGGTTGAAACTCAACTTGGTAATTTCCTCAATCGTAAAGTTGATATTGGGGAAGTACAAAACTGGAGTTTAACTGGGATTAGGTTTAGTTCGTCTTCCCTTCCTGCGACTACAGAAGATCCAAATCAGGTTTCAATTACAACAGTTGATGTCAATTTTAATCCTATCCCGGTAATATTTTCACGAACTTTACCTGTTGATATTACGCTAATTAAACCAAAAGTCTATCTTCAGCAAGGAAATCAAGGAGAATGGTCTAGGTTCGATCTAGCTTTGGAGGATGAGGGAGAACTTCCTGTCAAGTTAGATACAACTTTGCGGGTACGAGATGCTAAGGTTTCTTTACTTCCTCGCGGTTATAAAACTCCATTGGAAAGTAAATTAAATGGTTCTGTCAACTATAGTGAGGTAGATTCTAAACATCTACTATACGACCTTGATGCAGAAGTATTTCAGGGTAAAGTGAAAGTTAAGGGGAAAACCCAGTTAGAAAATGGTGAAACTTTAGCAAATGCCAAAATTGAAAAATTAACCCTCGCTAAACTTAATCCTTTCCTCCCCCAAGTACCACTTAATATTTCTAATGGTGAGTTTTATGCCGATCTGAAGATTGAACTTCCTACTTTTTCTGATTTACCTTTGGTAGTAGGTACGGCAAATTTGCAAAAATTAAAAGTTAAAAGCAAGCAGTTACCAGTTTCAATCAATGCTGATGCTGTGTTGCGATTTGCTGGACAAAAGGTAAGTTTTGAGAAAGCTAAGGGTAGTTATGGTAGTCTAACAGCCTTACTATCTGGCGATATGGATCTAAATAAAGGATTCAATCTCAAGGTTGATGTCAATCCTTTCGGTGTCCGAAATGTTTTAAAAACAGTACCAGTAAAGTTACCTGTTGGGATTGATGGAAAGTTAAGAGCGAATATGGCTCTGAAGGGAAAATTTGATAACCCAATTTTAACAGGTAATATTTTTAGTGGGGAAAATGTTCGCGGCACATCAGAAGATTCTAAATCTGCAACTGATACAATTATTGTTGACAAAGCGAAGTTTAGTAAAATAAATGCCAGTTTTGTTGGCGACCTATCCCAATTTTTACTTAAAGAATTTCGAGCTACTCCGATAAGTGGTGGTGAAGTAGTCGCCAAAGGTAATGTTAAATTTCCCCAACGTCTGACAGAAGTCAAACATTTGGAAGTCAAAAATTTGGCTCAGTCCCAGTTAGCATTTAATGTCAATGCGAACTTATCCAACCCAGGAGCTACCATCGCTCCCTATGGAGTAACAAATGATTTAGTAAAGTTAAGTGAAATTACCGCAGTTGGTTCGGCTCGGGGTACTCTGCAAAATCCCCAAGCAGTTCTATCTTGGAAGTTACCTAATGCAGATACCGCAGTTGTTGGTAAAGTTTCTGGTGCTGGGGATATCTTGTACGCAGCAAACAAGGTCAGTCTGCGCAACACGACTTTGGAAACAGAAGACGGTAAAGTTAATGTTGATGGTGAAGCAAATCTGGCAAATAACATTTGGCAAGGTTCTGTTAATGCTAATGCTTTATCCTTGACACCATTGTTGTCTAAATTGCAACAAAGTCAAACATCAGTTGATGTGCCATTATTTTTAGAGCGGGGCAATATTAACTTAGCAGGTAAATTGGATAACTTCCAACCAGCTAGTATTGACGCGAATGCAAAATTAGATCTAAATGTTAATGGCGGTAAAGTTGCAGTAGATGGAGTATTAAATCGGGGTATAATCTTAGCTAATGCAAGTACAAACAGAGTTTCTCTAAATAAATTTTTACCCCAGTTAGGAACGTCTGTGACTTTAGCAGACATTCGAGCTAATGCTTCTGGTTCCTTACAACAATTATTATCATTCGCTACTAATAACAATCAAAAAAATCAATCAAGTAATAAATTAAGCGATCGACTAAATAATAAATTAAATAGTTTTCGTGCTGTAACTTCCGGTAAATTAATTGTTTCTGAAAAACGAGGAAGGGGCACAATTAACTTTAATGGTAGAGGCGATTTAGGATCAGAAACTTGGGAAGCATCTATTAATGCGAATTCTGTCACGTTAAATCCTTTTCTCTCCGGATTTCAATCACCTCAATTAAATCTTAATCGACCAATTAATTTGCGACAGGGTAAAGTTAAACTAGCTGGAAATTTAGATATTTTAGATAATCTCAATCCAGAAAATATTGATTTAGCAAAAGTTCAAGCTATTGCTAACCTAGATTTAGATGTCAATAATGGTAAAGTCGCCATTGATAGCAAACTAGAACGAGGTCTTGTAGAAGCGATCGCCACAGCTAAAGGAATTTCAGTTTCCCCATTTTTACCCGATCTACCCGTACCCGTCACCATCGCAGATAGTCAAGTCAATTTTTCCGGTTCTGTAAATCGATTACTATCCCAAGGTGTTGATAACATTCGAGCTAATGCGATCGCCAGACTGGGCGTCCAAGGGGGTACAGTTAATACCGTCACCAAGTTAAATAACGGTATTTTTTCCAGCAATACAACTGCAACAAATATTAACACTCCAGCTATTTGTCAAAACTTTGATCTCTCCTGTCCCGAAGTCGGAAAATTATCTGGTAAATTTAATCTGGCAGGAAATATCAATCCCTTCATAAAAGGTAATTCGCCAGCTACAATCCAAGCTAAAACCATATCTTTGCAAGCAGGAGAACAATCACTTACTGCTGACGGTCAAATATCTTTAAATCCAAATCTAACGACAAGCAAAAATGTAACTTGGGGAATAGGTACTAATTTAAATGTTAATGCCCGTTCCAACTTAAACAAACTTCCCTCCACCTTAATCGCCCGATTTTCCGAACAAACCAATATTCCCATCGCTGGAAATGCTGCTTTTCAAGGTCGCTTCCAAAGCGATAACTTACTTGGAGATCCCCTAGCAGCAGGAAATTTACAATTAACTGGTAACTTACAACTCAGGGATTTTGCAGTCGATAAAATCGCCTTTGAACCATTACTAAAAGGTTCAGTAAATTTACAACCGGGTAAGACTTTAGCAATTAATTTACAGGGTCAAAAAGACCAAATCTCAGCCCAGCTAGAACCTTGCGTTCGGAAAGAATGTATCCTACCTTATCTTCCAGTTTCTTTTAACCTGCAACAAGGAGAAAATTCCAACAACCCTATTTTGGTAAGTGGTCAGCGTAATGACGATCGCTTCAATATCGATCTGAAAAACTTTTCCCTGGCTTTGTTAAATGTATTACCAGCAGTCCAAGAAAATCTCCCTGCACGAGTTGGGGGAATAGTCACCGGAAAACTTGACTTGAACCTGTTTGACTTTACAAACATAGCTGGGAATTTACAAGTTAACAAACCAAGTATTGGATATATTAAAGCAAAAGAAGTTGCAGCAAACTTTTCTTACAATGCTGGAATCGCAAATGTCCCATCAGCTTACCTGGAATTAGGCCAAAGCCGATATAATCTTCAAGGTGAACTAAATCTGAACTCGGGTGATGTCAACGCCAAGATATTTACAAAATCAGCCAAGTTAGAAGATATCTTTGCGACCATCAACGCATACAGATTAGAAGACCTGCAAAGCATTTTCTTTGGCTCCTCTAACTTTACTAAAGCTGCAGCCATTGAAACAGATCCAGTAGGAAAACCCAACGCACCCTTAGCCCGACAGTTCCGCTTACTTAGGAAAGTAGATCAACGGATTAGAGAATATGCAGCCCGCAAGCGAGAAGAAGAGTCAGCAATTCGGTTAGACTTGAGGGGAGAATATGACGCCCAGATCGACATAGCAGGCAAATTTTATAATCCCCAAGTAGACTTTCAGCTAGATGGTAACAACTGGGAATGGCGTCCCCAACCCAAAGTTGTTACTGTCAACCCTCGTAAAGGTCCAGTTGTTCGGGAAGGAAAGCCATTAAATATTAACCAGGTAACAGCGCGGGGAAATTATAAAGATGGAAGT
This sequence comes from Mastigocoleus sp. MO_188.B34, assembly GCF_030065675.1. Classification (GTDB taxonomy): domain Bacteria; phylum Cyanobacteriota; class Cyanobacteriia; order Cyanobacteriales; family Nostocaceae; genus Mastigocoleus. The sequence goes on from NZ_JASJDK010000061.1 coordinate 11,619, forward strand.
ATTAAAGTAGACCCATTACGTGTAGCCTTAGAAGAAGGCACAATTGCTTTTAAGGGAGAACTAACAGGAGAAAAAACATCAGGATTTATCCAAGTACAAAACTTTTCCTTAGATAATCTCAAAAAATTTGCCTTTATTGATGTTCCCGTTGACATTGGTGGAAAAGTAAATCTTCAAGCCAAACTGGATGGTACGATCGCTCAGCCCCAAATTCAAGAAGGAAAAATCTCCTTAATCGACGGTAGCTTCAACCAAGACCCATTGGGAACATTTGCTGGCACGTTCAGTTACGTAGATTCAGTCGCTAAATTTAATACTACGCCCGATTCCTTTACCCAAATTAACGCCAAAATACCCTATCCACCTCAACCTAATACAGATAACTCTATAAATTTAGATGCTAAAATTGGAACTCAAGGATTAGCCTTCTTAAGTACTTTCACTCAAGGCCAATTAGAATGGGTCAAAGGAAATGGAGAAATTGCACTTAACGTTGAAGGACCTTTAAATTGGTCTGCCCAAACTCCTCCTCAACTAATAAAAGATTTAGCAGGTACTTCCAGAATTCAAATTGAAAACGCCACCGTCAAAACCAAGCAACTAGGTGAAGAAATCAATCTGAATGTTGCTGGTGATATAGCTCTGCAAAATCAAAACATTCAAGTAAACCAGTTAGAAGGAAACTTTGCCGGAAGTCCATTTTCCCTTACAGGTAGTTTACCTTTAGTTCGTGCTGGAATTACCAACCCCGATAGTCCCAACTCGCTGATATTAGCCCTAGGTCCGGGAAAACTCAATCTTGAAGGACTTTACAAAGGAAATGTTAACGCCAACCTTGAAGTATCCCAAACAGTTACGCGTCCCATAATTGGCGGAAATATCCTTCTCAGTCAAGGAAGAGTTATTGTCCCAAAACTGAATAATGACGTTGAAGAAAATCAGAAAGAACCAAACAAGCAACAAAAATCAGCTAAAAGAAGAAAAAAACGGGCTAAAGATAATTATTCCTTTGAACCTATCTTCAAGGACTTAGAAATAACTATTGGCGAAGGATTTAAATTTAAACGATCCGTACCCCGAACAAACTTTTTAATTGCGGGTAACTTAACCTTAAATGGTCCCTTGAATAACCTACAGCCTCAAGGAGTTATAAACTTGCGTCGAGGAAGTATTTATTTTCTTGATAACTCCTTCTTCCTTTCACGCGATCGCGAACACTTCATTGTATTTTCCTCAGACCAAGGCTTATTCAATCCATACCTCGACATGGAATTACAAACAATAGTTGTTGACGCTCCCACTTTTGATCGTCCCCAACCCGTTGATTCCGAAATTCGTGACGATGCGATCGCGCCTACCAACTCAGATCAAATTGATGTCAGGATCGGTATTGAAGGAGAAGCCAGTCAATTAATTGGTTCCCTTGACAATTCAAGCTGTCAAATAAATTCTCCCCCAGTAAGTCCCAGTAGTTCTGTGCTGTATTCACCTGAAAGACTGAAACAAATTGAAGACTGTATAAATAAAGACTCTAGAGTTGCAATCCAGAACCAAGACCTACTTAATAATCCAATTGTGGAACTAACGAGTACCCCAAACAGGAACCAAACAGAAATATTATCTCTACTTGGCAACCGTACTGTAGCAATTGTTAAAGAAGTTGAACAAAAACTTGCTGAAGGTCAAGAAGAAGAACTAATTAGATCGGCTTTTGTTGACTATGTTGTACTCCCCATTGCCGATGACTATTACCAAGAATTCCTATGGAATGTTCAAAGACCAGTGAATTCTGTAGGTAAGAAAATTGGTCTCACACGCTTACAAGTTTTTCCTTCAGTCACAGGTCTAAAAGATATAAACGAGAATTCTTCTGTCAGATTTATTTATAACTATGATTTTGGGGAATTTCGGGTCGAGTATCAGAGGAGATTTTAGGGGGTTGGGGATTATCCCCAATCCCTAATCCCTAATCCCCAGTCGCCAATTCCCAATCCCCAATTCCCAATCCCCAATCCCCAATCAATCCCCAACCCAAATATTTTCTGCTACTTTTAGCAATAGAATTAGGAATTCTACTGCTATAGTACTAAGCATTCCCCTAGGATTCCTCTGCAAAATAGCTTTATCTGGGTGTTAGATAAAGCTTTAACTTGAGGTAATGTTAGGACTATCTCAACTTCGTCGCAATGTGGGCACTAAATCGACATTAAAGTCAACATTTTAGTTGAAATATTGTGGCGTCATGTGGGAAAATATTTGATCGTATTTATTCTCTCCTGGCTGTCTATCTAAAATTATGGCTAAGAATAAAGGTGTCCGGATTATAGTGACACTCGAATGCACTGAATGCCGCAGTAACTCAAACAAACGCTCTCCTGGCGTTTCCCGTTACACGAGCACCAAAAATCGTCGTAACACCACCAACCGTCTAGAGCTAAAAAAGTTCTGCACCCATTGCAATCGTCACACCGTCCACAAGGAAATCAAGTAAAAAAGGAAACTGAGCAAAAATGAGTTATTATCGTCGTCGTCTGTCACCAATTAAGCCAGGAGACCCAATCGATTACAAAGATGTGGATTTGCTGCGGAAATTTATCACCGAACGGGGTAAAATATTACCGCGTCGGATAACTGGATTGACATCTCAGCAACAACGGGCTTTAACCACCGCAATTAAACGCGCTCGAGTTTTAGCTTTGTTGCCATTTATCAACGCTGAAGGATAAACTTTGCTGAAGGACTAACTCCTAATTGATTGAGTGTCAGAATACCAGGGATAGTAAAATCATCCCATTGAGTTAGATGTTTTATACGTTAAACTTGGTATTTTGAACTTCAAAATCTAAAATTAATTCAGGAGTTCAAATCAAGCTCCTAATATCTAAGTATTGGCAGTTATTAACTAGATATCAGTCTAAAATAATGCCAGTTATTAAAGTCCAAAATAGAAAACTGATTCACTGCGAGGCTTGTGGAGAAGGGCACATTAGTTGAATTTAGAGTAGGGGGCGATCGCCGTCTGGGAGTTGTAGATCGTCCAGACGGAAAATCCCGTTGGTTTGTGATAGATAAGGGAGGTCAATCCCACAGCCTAGCGCCTCGACAAGTTACCTACAAAGTCGATGGCGGCGACTACAAGCCTTCGCAGATAGACAGTTTTTTAGAACAAGTCAAACCTTATTTGGATCCATCTAGCTTGGAAGTGGCTTGGGAATTACTGGTGGAAGATGGTGAGTCCGTTAACCCCCAAGGTATGGCGAATTTACTATTTTCTGAGTCTGAAGCCCCTCATAGTTATGCAGCCTATTGCTTGTTGTCAGATGACAAAGTCTATTTCAAGCAAAAAGGAGATAATTATGAGCCCCGAAGTGCGAACCAAGTCGCAGAGCGCAAACACCAATTGGAAGTAGAAGCGCTCAAAGCTAAAGGACAAAAGGAATTTTTGGAGCGAGTTTCCCAAGCGCTTAAAGGTGAGAAAGTAGAGTGGCAGCGTCACGATCGCCACCGCTTAGAAGCCTTAGAAAAGTATGCAGCATTGCTGGCTGATATTCCCCGTACTGGTGTAAATTATGAATCATTAGCTCGTGCCTTCCCCCCTCCCGCACCAGTTTTGGAAACGATGGGCATGTTGGGACGTCAGGCTACACCCCAAGGAGCTTTTCAGCTATTAGTAGACTTGTGTTGGTGGAGTCCCCATGAGAATTTATTCCTGCGCCGTTCATCGATTCCGGTTCAATTCCCAACAAAGGTAATAGAAGTGGCGCAACAGCGACTGCAAGCACATCCACCAGATCTAGATGCTAATCGACTGGATCTGACAAATTTAAAAGTTTATACCATCGATGACGAGACAACCACTGAAATAGATGATGGTTTGAGTTGGGATAAACTTGCAGATGGTAGAGAGCGATTGTGGGTACATATTGCCGACCCCTCGCGCTGGGTATTGCCAGAAGATGAATTAGATTTAGATGCTCGAAAACGTGGCAGTACAGTCTATTTGCCCACGGGTATGGTTCCCATGTTCCCAGAACTATTGGCGACTGGGCCCATGAGCTTAGTTCAGGGAGAAGTTTGCTGTGCCCTAAGTTTTGGAGTTGTTTTAAATGAAAATGGCGGTGTTGAAGAATACAGTATTCATGCCAGTCTAATTAAGCCAACATACCGCCTAACCTACGAAGACGTGGATGAGATGTTAGAGTTAGGCGTAACTGCAGAACCAGAAATTGAAGCGATCGCCAAATGGGCACGTCAGCGTAAGACTTGGCGCTACGAGCAGGGAGCCGTCAGTATCAGTATGCCTGAGGCAATGATTAAAGTCAGAGAAGATGAAATCAATATTGATGTATTAGACGATTCTATGTCCCGGCAGTTAGTAGCAGAAATGATGATTCTTGCTGGCGAAGTAGCTGCTCGTTATGGGAAAGAAAACAATCTTCCCTTACCATTTCGCGGTCAACCACAACCGGAATTACCTCCGGAAGAAGAGTTATTATTGTTGCCAGCAGGATTTGTTCGTGCTTGCGCGATGCGTCGTTGTATGCCTAAAAGTGAAATGAGCATTACTCCGTTACGTCATGCTGGTTTAGGTTTAGATACTTATACTCAGGCGACCTCTCCAATCCGCCGTTACAGTGACTTGCTAACTCACTTTCAAATTAAAGCTCACTTGAGAGGAGATTCTCCACCTTTTTCAGCCGACCAACTCAGAGAAGTAATGATGAGTGTAATTAGCACCACACAAGAAGTAACAATGGTGGAACGCCAAACCAATAGATATTGGGCTTTAGAGTATCTGCGCCGCCATGTTGGTAATATTTGGCAAGTAACGGTGTTAATGTGGCTTAGAGAAGACAGTAACTTGGCATTAATTTTAATTGAAGAATTAGGTTTGCAGTTACCAATGTTCTTCAAGCGTATTGTCAAGCTTGGGGAACAAGTATCGGTTAAAGTTATCTTAGCCGATCCACAAAAAGATATAATCCAGTTTGAAGAGATTATTTATCAACAAGCTTAATCATCAACAAGCTTTATCGGTACGCGAAATTCAGTTCTAAATATATTTACGTAAATATTTTCTGCTGTGTACAGATATATAAATCAATTAGAGACGTTCCATGGAACGTCTCTACTTATTCGTAGCAGTAACCATTTAGATAATTTCCACTCCTCGCATATTCTAACCTTCTAAATTCAAGCAAGTCTTCCAAATTCAAAACCTAACTAAGTATCCAAAACCTAAGTATCCAAAACCTAAGTATCCAAAACCTAAATATCCAAATACTCAAATTTCAAATACTCAAACTCTGAAGAATTGAAGGAACCCCCAATAATCTCATATCCGTAATTTTAGAAGCCTTTCAAGTTCTTACTAGGGGTTCGCTGACACGACCATCAGGCATAATTGCTCCAGTTGTAATCGCACGTGATAATTTCGCCCCAGTTAAATTTGCTCCTCGCAGATTTGCATTCACTAAAAATGCTGCGGTTAGATCTGCTCCGCTGAGGTCTGCTCCGCTTAAATCAACCTGCATTAAATTTGCTTGTTGTAAATTTCCTCCCTGTAAAATTGCACGGGAGAGAATTGCTCCTTGAAGATACGCTCTACGGAGAACGACTTCAGAGAGTACAGACCCTTGAAGTTTAGCTTTTTGTAAATTTGTACGATACAAACAGGCTTTACTCAAATTAGCTGCTGTTAGATCTACTTCCGTAAGAATAGCTTGGGAAAGATCTGCATGATTCAAGTCTATTCCAGTCATAATAGCTAGCGAAAAATCTGTATCCCGAAGTTTGGCTGAACCCAAAGCTACTCCACTCAAATTTACGCGTCTGAAATTTCTTTTCCCTGCTGCATAACTTTGTAATATTTCTGCTGCACCAATCATTTTAGTATCCTCACTGAGAAACATAATTTTCACAGGTCAATTAGTAATTGGTAATTGTTAATTGGTAGTTATTAGTTAGTAATGAGACGCGTCCTGAAGGACAAACGTAATTTGTAATTACCCTTGAATTCTTACTTCTTAACCCTTACTTCTTAACCCTTACTTATCACTTCTGACTTCTGAACGCCGCAGAAGCGGTTTGTTTTGTCTACTGACTATTGCTTTTGAATGCTCTAACGGGTCTAACTTTTTGGTAATGCAATCAATTCCAACAAAGTCTTCGTTACATCAGCAACAGGCGCATTCCCATCAACTATTTTTAGACAACCTTGCTGACGATAAAAGTCAATTAAAGGAAAAGTTTGTTCTTGATACACCTCAAAACGACGGCGAATTGTTACTTCGTTGTCATCTTGACGACCTCGTCCTAACATCCTTTGAACTAAAGCTTCGGTCTCTACTTGGAAATAGATTACGAAATCATAGGTCTTTTGAATGCTCTGTAGTAACTCTTCCAAGGTTTGAGCTTGGGAAATACTTCGAGGAAATCCATCCAAAATCCATCCCTGTTGACAGTCTAACTGATTCAGACGTTCTCTAATCAATTCAATAACCAGAGAGTCAGGAACCAATTCTCCTTTGTCCATAAATGACGAAGCTTGTTTCCCTAAAACATTTTGCTCTGCTACCGCTTGACGCAGCAGGTCACCAGTTGAAATATGGGGTATTTCCCAGGATTCTGCTAAAGCCGCAGCCTGAGTCCCTTTCCCCGCTCCAGGTGGTCCGAGAAAAATTAATCGCAGCATTTGAGTGAGTATGTATGAAAAATTATTAACTTGTGAAATTGGTTATGATTCATAGGCAATGTGTTTATTTTGTCATCTAACTCACACAGACACAGTACCTGTAAAAAATCTATCAATTAGCTAACTACATGCATGCTGTATTTCGCAACAAGCACTCTTGTCATGATTATGACTGGATTCACAACAAGACTAAAAAGCGTAATTAAGAGATTGAATTTAACAGGTTTTTGCAAAAAGTATAAGAAAAACTTCTGAAACTTATCATACACCTTAATGGAATTAAAGTGTTTATTATTCTTTATTTATATGTATTTTTATGTAGCATCTTACCAAAGAGATGTAATTTGCAAGATGTACTTATGAGTTGCAATAAGAACTACCGTATTTAAGATCTGAAATTTATATTACCTTTGGTACTTGATTTGAAGAAAATATTGTTAATATTTTGTGATATAAATTTAGCAATTGCAAAAAAACTCAGAGTAAATACTTGTTTTAAATTACTATTGATCGAACTAATAAATACAAACAAGCGGGTAATAAGTAATGAGTAATGTTAGTGCCTAGCATTAGCGTACCGGATCCGTAGGTAGCGCAGCTATAGCTAGCGCAGCTATAGCTAGAGCCTGCGGCATCGGCGAAGCCTCTAGGTATTGTGGGGCGCGACCTAGCGTAAGCGTACTGTAAGTATTGCGCACAGTAATAAGTAATGAGTAATGTTAGCGCCTAGCGGTAGCGTAATGAGGTTATTACGTTAACTTTGCGTAAGTCCTACAACAATCAAATTAATTTTTATGTTGTCGCGAATAGTCAAGCCTTGAATTTACCTGCCAAGAATTCACGCACTTGTAGGTAAATAAATTTAATATGGTATTTTCCTCCCCTGAGGGAGGTCAGGAAGGATTACAGAATTATCTTCCACCACACTAGGAGCTTAAAACTATAACTATACTGGTGATTTTATGCTGCTCCCAAAGCCTGTAAAATTTCCACCACGTCATCATATTTATTAAATTGAGCGATCGCTAATGCGGTATAACCACCTTGATTTTTCAAATTCACATCAGCATTAGTTTGTAATAATAGCTCTACTGCTTCAAGGTAACCCCTTGATGCAGCCCACATTAAAGCCGTTGCATCAGCTGAATCCTTGATATTTGCATCTGCGCCTTTGACGATAAGCAGCTTTATTACTTCGACATGGTTGCGTTCGCTAGCGTAAATTAAGGCTGTTTTACCATCTTTCCCTTTAATATTTACGTCTGCTTCCCAATCTAATAAAGTCTTGACTACTTCAATATTTCCCCGAGCAGATGCCAAGGTCAGTGGGGACTCTCCTAAATTATTAATATTAGGATTTGCACCACCTTCAAGTAATAATTTGACAATTTGGCTGTATCCCTGTAAAGCTGCAACTAGTAAAGGTGTATCGCCAATGTTATTTTTGAATTCTGGATTAGCACCGCGACTCAATAAATTTTCCACCACATCTGTATGACATTCAACCACAGCAAGATGAAGTGCTGTTTCGCCTTCTAAATCTTTCTCATTAATATCAGCATCTTTATCCAGTAACGCCTTAACAACCTCATTGTGACCGGCTGCTGCTGCTGCTAAAAGTGCTGTTCCACCACTAATATCTTTTTGATTAATATCAGCCCCTGCAGCCAATAATATTTGGACAATTTCTACATTACCCAAGTCAGCTGCCAACATTAATACAGTCTCACCTTCAGTGTCTGTTTCGTTGACATTTGCACCTGCTTGTAACAACTTTTGCGTTATGAGTTTGTTACATGTTCGTACGGCTAACTTTAGAGCTGTATCATCATCATTATCTTTGATGTTAACATCAGCGCCAGCGGCCAACAAAACTTCTACTACTTCCAGGTAACCTTTAAAGACTGCTGCCATTAAAGCCGTACTACCATCTTCGTTAGTGCTATTTACATCAACACCTTTGTCGATCAACAGACGCATAACATCAATTTGTTTTGCGTTGGATGCCAACATTAAAGCTGTCAAACCATAGACTTCTCTTGATGCATTAATATCAGCACCAGCATGGATGAGTGTCTTAGCAATTTCTGCATAACCAAAGTTAGCAGCAAACATTAACGCTGTTGTACCATCACCATCTTTCGCATCTGGTGAAGTACCGGTTGCTAACAGCGCTGGAATTTTATTTACTTCACCTTGTTTTACCGCTGATAACAGCAGAACATCATTACTTGCGGTCATAATTACTTACCCATAGCTTAAATCAGATTTTTCTTTAATGGCAAAATAGTTGGCAATATTTCCAATATTTACGCAATTTCTATTTCCCAAAAAATTTTGGAATAAGCAAAAATACTTTAGCACCTAGCAGTTAGTAGCTGTTATTAGTTCGTGTTGATATGACAAAGTCATACACCACAAACCTCGATCTTGCCTTTCAACAGAGCGTAAATTTTGATCTGATAGCCATCCATAGATGATGTAGCTAATTTCCAGCTACAAGTCATAAACCCCGCAGCTTAGAATCATACAGCTTTCTTTGGCATGTTTGAAGCTATTGCAGGAAGAATTTTGATTACTTTAGCGAGCAAAAATAAGGTTATGCTAATTTTTATGAAGAAGATTTAATAGTCGGGGGAGAACACAATGATCTCAGCAATTCCAGAATCAGTCAAATATGGGATGCAATTTTTTCATCCAGCACTAATGTGGGTACTGTTTGCAATTACCTTATATGCAGCTTACTTAGGTCTGCAAGTACAGAGGGTAAGAAATGCTCAGGGAGAAGAGAAAAAAGAACTGATAAAAGGAAAGTTCAATATCAAGCACCATCAAATTGGTTCCCTGCTTTTGGCAGTTATGGTAGCTGGTTCAATTGGCGGTATGGCTGTTACCTATATAAATAATGGTAAGTTATTTTTTGGTCCCCACTTACTTGTGGGTTTGGGTATGACAGGAATTATTGCCTTTTCTGCATCCTTGTCTCCATTTATGCAAAAAGGTGCAAACTGGGCGCGAGTTACCCACATCATTTTAAATTTTACCTTACTGGGTTTATTTACTTGGCAAGCGATCACTGGAGTCCAAATAGTTCAAAAAATCCTCAGCTAATAAACTTAGTTTAGATAATAATCAATGAGGAACAAAAAGAATATCCAGTAGTTTTTTACAGAACTTCCTACCGTAGGTATTGGATAATTTCAGCCACGGGAATGATTGTAGAGACGCGACATATCTTCCTCCAGGAATATTTTGCTCCCACGTCTCTACAGATTCTCAAGAGAAAAAACAATCAACTAAAAGCAATGGGCATGGAATACTCTTGGAGAGACCCCGTAATCATTTATGCCAGCCTTTGGTATGCTGATAATCCTTAATTTTCCTCAAGCAATCTATATATATGAAACTAACTGAGTGTTTAATTCTTCTAAAGTTCCTGTAAAGTTTTAACGCAGAGACATTACATCGCTACACCTTTCTTATTTTTCCTTTGATATGCTAAAGCGCCATCGGGGACACAGATAATTCTCAGTGGTTAAGAACTTCACCTCGAACAGATTCTGTAATTTGTGCCACTTCTATAATTAAATCTTCAGGTACGTTCAACTCTCGGAGAGTCGCGACTATATTTTCTATTAATGCATCGAAGTGGGTATCTGTAAGCCCAAGATGTTCTACTAATCTCTGGTGGGCTTGTCGCATTGAACGCCCATCATAGCCAGTCTTACCACCGAAAGCATAGGTCAAAAAAGATGCTAAATGTTCTCTCTGCTTGTTCATGTCTATACCAGCAAAGAAATGGCTTACTTTTTCGTTTGTCATGAGTCGCAAATATAGTTTATCTACTGCAGCTTCTACAGCAGGCTTGCCACCAATCCGTTCAAACAATGTACTCATTAGTTAAATGATTCACCTTTAGTCAGGACTAAATAAGTATTATTTTTGCTTTTTGCGATCGATAAACTTCGTCAAGCTTTATCTCCCTTAGGAACAATATTTGAATTCTTTTAGCTTTAACCAACTCAAAAATACAACTTGCTAGTTACAAACTTGGATTTCTATATTATGTTAAATCTGCTTGAAACAGATTAAATAGTTAAAAATCCACTGAAAAGTTGATTAATGTAGGTAAAAGTCATCATATCCCACCTGTAAATTACAGTTGGAGTAAATAGAAATACGTTTAATAACAGGTTCGCAATATTCTTGATTAAGAGCTAAAAAATTTCAACTCAGTTACATCATTCAGCAGAAGTTTTCTCGATATGAGGAATACAATACAACATTATTAGATAGAGTAATAAATAAATTCCTAAAAATTACAATTTTTTGTATGTATGCTGCAAAATTATCAGTATTATGTGATTTTTTTGTGAAATATTGAAGGGCATTATAAATTTAAAATCAGGATTTGAAGACTTATCATTATTTTCTGATTCAGACTGATATTTAACTTCATAAATTTCTACATAAACAATCTTAAATATCAGTTTCAACGGAATAAAACGAAACTGGAAGAGGCTTCTAATCGCCTCGATACCCAAATAATTAAACTACTTGTATAAAGGATATAATCCCTATCTCACCAACAGTTACAGTTTCATTTATTACACAAGATTAAGTGTATTTAAATACACAGGTAAATCGATTTTTAATTTTAGTAAAATCTTAAATTCTATTATTAGTAATAATCCCTAAGATAAACAGGTGACTCATCCTTATTCACTAGAAATATTTCATATTTATGGCAATAGAATTACTAAATCAATTAAATGCTACTGTCATATTATTTCCGAGAAAACATAGAATTCAACAAGTATTTAGATCGCTGGGGGAGAAATTGAGGAGGTTTGAGCAATTATTTCATTTTTATCGCAGTACTTGGTTAAAAATGAACTCTATTCTCCTCCCATATTTCAACTATATATTTTGATGAAAATCTTCTTGTACTTTGCGGGTTAAGCGTCGGGAAACTTGTCGAACAATTTGATTGAGTAATTTGTCACCAGTTGATTTAACTAAAGATTTGGGTAATCGCTGAATAAACTTGGGAAACTGAATATACACCTTCAAGTCTAATTCCCATTCCACTCTAGTTGTGTATTCTACAACACCATTTTTCTCTACGGAATCTTCAAACAATTGTAGGGATGCATGGTAATCCACATCATAGTTAATGGGGTCGTATCCAGGAATGGGTATTGTTCGAATCCTGTAAATACCTTGTTCTTGAGGCAATAGTTCTAGACCAATTTTGGGCTCTAACTCGTAACCAAAAGAGCCAAAACGACCGATTACTAGGGCATAACCATTCTCACCCAAAGGTTGTACTTTCATTGGTATAGCACAACGCACAAACCAGGAAGCGTGATTGTCAAGGTACTCAGCTACATTTTCAACAGAAGCAGACATTTCCATACAGTCACTGTAATGACCGCAAAATTCAGTAGGAGCATTAAAATTTAATTCTTCCGTCGCCTCCGGTAATACTCCGAAATTTGATTTTGCTGAATATACTATGTTGCTTTTCTCCTGAAATTGATGTTCCCGGTTTTTTGAAAGCATAAACCCATTCCTGTGTCTTGACCAATTTTTTTCTCTAAATTAATAATTCCCCTTGGAGCGGGGTAATTTCGCACTAGTCTTATTTGTCAGCAAAACTTTAATTATCTGTTATCAAGTTCATCTCATCTCTAAAATAGAAAACGAAAAACAAACATATACAGACATATTAGTTTCCTAGGGTAGCGTAAATCGTGAAAGCATTTGTAGCAGGGGCAACAGGCGAAACTGGACGTCGGATCGTACGAGAGTTAGTGGCACGTAATATACCTGTTCGTGCTTTAGTTAGGGATATTGAACAAGCAAAAACTATTTTGCCAGAGTCCACCGAGTTAATACAAGCGGATGTTCTCAAATCTGAAACTTTTGTGTCTTCATTAGAGGGATGTAATGTATTGCTATGTGCAACAGGAGCAAGACCCAGTCTCGATCCCAGCGGACCTTATAAAGTAGATTATGAAGGAACAAAAAATTTAGTAGATGCAGCTAAAAGTCAAGGAATAGAACATTTTGTTTTAGTTTCTTCAATGTGTGTTTCACAGTTTTTTCATCCACTTAACTTATTTTGGTTAATTTTGTATTGGAAAAAACAAGCTGAGGAATACATTCAAAAAAGTGGTTTAACTTACACTATAGTTCGCCCGGGGGGTTTAAAAAATGAAGATAATTCCGATTCAATAGTCATGACAAAAGCCGACACTTTATTTGAGGGTAGTATTCCCCGTCAAAAAGTAGCACAAGTTTGTGTAGAAGCACTGTCAAATCCAGAAGCACGAGATAAAATTGTAGAAATTATCGCTAAAGCTGATGCTCCAGCCAAGAGTTTCCAAGAACTTTTTGCTGACGTGACATAAATCTCTAGGACGTAGTATTCCTGCGTCCTAATAGAATCCTTTGTAAAAATATCTTTCGTCAATATTTTTTGATATGTTTGTCAATACTTTTTGACTTTGAATATAATTTTTAGTTTAACTTTAAGTTTGAATTAGAATTTGACTTTGACTGCAGTTAAGAAATTGGGGCAAATATATCGTTTTTTGCTTCCAAAAAGGGAATGGGGATTGGAAATTAGGTGCTTGTTACTAGAAGAAATCAAAGTTAGATAAATCCCTTAGCTTTCAGCCCTGTAACAAGTGATTTTACCGGAATTTAGGTATAAAGACTTGTGTTTATATTCTGATAACCATATCCAATAATCTTAATGACACGAACTATTAAAGGGTTCCAAATTAAAGGAGCAGAGAAGTTTATTGGTCCACTCGCTGCACTTTTAGGCTTTGTGTTTATGATGCAGTGGTATATACACGGAACTTTAAGACCATCTGGATTCGATCCAGTATTTCAAGTTCAACAACCACCTTTGATTATGAAAGGGGGCGATCCCTATATTCGGGCATTAATGCGAACTATTTCAGCTAGCGAAGCTAACGATCCTCGTCCTTATTCAATTTTATATGGTGGAAAACACGTAAGCGACCTCAGTCAGCATCCTGAACGATGTATAACAATAGTTAATGGTCCCAACAAAGGAAACTGTTCTACAGCAGCAGGTCGCTATCAAATAATCAATACCACTTGGTATGATATTGCTCAGCGGTATCATCCCCAACCGAGCCAATTTATGTGGTGGACGAATTATAGTTTTGAAGCTCAATATCAAGATATGGTGATTTACCGTTGGTTGAGCGATTCAAAATTTTGGCAAACAAACTTTTCGCAATCATTAAGAGAAGGAAAGGTAAAAGATGTTTTACGACGTTTATCCCCCACTTGGACAAGTTTGGGATATGGGATTGAAAATAATTCTATGAGTCGCCATCTCCCAAATATATACCAAAAAATGTTGAAGGAAGAATTAAAGTTGGCTAATAAGGTACAGGGACAAGGAGCAACAGTGAAAGGTCAGTAGTTAAGATTTGGTAACAAAAAAATTCTTGACTACACTGACAAATTCTAATGGTTTTGCAAAATGAATATTGTGAGCAGTATCTCTAACTATTTCTAGTTGAGAATATTTTGCTTTTTGCTGAATCTTTGTATTTATTTCCACAAACTTTGGATCTAATTCTCCTACTAGCAATAACAAAAGAACATTGTTCGTTTCAAGTTTTGACCATAAAGAAGGTTGAACGCCAGTCCCCATCATTTTGAGGGATTTAACCAGTTGTTTTGGATCGTTTTGTAAGCGCTGTTTTATTAATTCGGAAAACTGGGTGTGGGTTTTTATATTGCCAAAAATTTCTTGGCTGTACCAGTTTGTAAGAAAAATAGTAAAATCTTCTGGATTAATTGTTCTACTTAATTTGCGAGCTATTTGACCATCCCGTTTAATTCTTCCCAATCTTTCTGGTTCTGTAGCTAAACCAGGGGAGGCTGATTCTAAAATGACCTTGGTAAAATATTGGGGAAAATGTAGAGCAAGATAAAGGGCTAATCTACCACCCATCGAATAGCCAATTAAAAAACATTGATCAAGATTTAATTTTTTCAGTAATTTATCTAATAATTTCATTAATGCTTTCGCAGTATTTGGCATTTGATAGTATTCATCACTACCAAAAACTTGAGTTTTACCATGTCCTGGAAGGTCGATTGTTAAACAATAGAAATCCTCAGCTATTATTGATATAACTTCATCAAATTCTCCAGTATTACCCATAAAACCATGTAAAAAAATAATCAGTGGCTTGTGGGGATTGCCACTGAAAATATAGTTAAATTGATAGTTGTCAAACATTAATTCTCTGGCATTTTAACAATACAAATATAATTTTTAATATTATGTCAGGTAAATTAATGGATCATCAGTGTTAGCGTTGCGCAAGCAATTAAGTGATGAGTATAAGCAATGAATACACACCCACCCGCCTCTATATCTACGATGCGCTTCTACTAAAGGCAAAGTGGTAATGGGCGATCAATAACTGGTGATGGAGATAATAAATTAATCAAAATCTGTCCACAACCAAAACTATGTTATCCAAAAAAAGAAACTTATCTAAGGAAGAAATCTATCTAAAGCAGCTTTTAATTCATTAATTTCTACCTCAATATTACCTTCATCTACAGCTCTGGCAATACACTCAGTTAGATGTTCATCTAAAACAATTCTTGCAACCCTATCTAATGCTCCCCTGACAGCCGCAATTTGTAATAATACATCAGGACAAGGACTACTTTGTTGCACCATAGTCTTGATTCCACGTACATGTCCTTCTATTCTCGATAGCCGATTAACAATACGTCGTAGTGACTCTTCACTGTGAATGTGAGCATGGGTATGATTTGTATCATCTTGAGTGTTATGAGTTTGAGTTTTATTGGTTTTATTTCTATTAGTTTTACTTCTTTGAGTTTTACTGATATTTTCTTGCTTGACATCATAACCGAGTACATCTGAATTTTCTTGTGAGGCGGATAAGGATTCTTGAGAAAATCGGTTAGTTGTATTCATGAGCTGAATATTTTATCTTAGTATCTCAATTAAGATCCTAGCCTACAGGTCAGCACAGATGAGTAATTTATTGATGATTTAATTTCGATCACTACATTAAAAAGAAACTATAACTGGAAAACAAACGTCTGCGACCCAAGATAAAGGACAAATCTGTCAGAATATCAGTAAATGTGATTGTCACGACTAACTAACAAATCAAGAAGTGCAAATCATTAAAAACTAGAAATTAACAACAGTTGTGTCTATGGGATTTTCCAAACTACCTCGCTCAATACGTCAATTAACGACCCATCTTTTAGCTATTTTGATGGGGGTTGTGTTTACAGTAAGTACTGTTAGGGTATTACCTTCACAAGCAGAACCTGCACCCAGTGTATCGAACACAGATTCTGGTCAGTTGCTAGCACAACACCAATCACCTGCAACTGCTGCGATTGGTAATCGTAGTTTTGTTACAGCGGCAGTAAAACGAGTTGGCCCGGCTGTTGTACGTATTGATACTGAACGTACAGTTGTTAGTCGCCAACGGCGTCTAGATCCATTTTTTGACGATCCATTTTTCCGGGAATTTTTTGGCGACAGCTTTCCACAGCAAGCACCTAGACGCCAACAACAACGTGGATTAGGTTCGGGTGTTATTTTTGATCGCACCGGACTGATACTGACTAATGCTCACGTAGTAGATAAAGCTGATAAGGTGACGGTTCATCTGAAAGATGGACGTAGTGTGGAAGGTAAGGTTCGAGGTGTTGATGAAATTACTGACCTAGCAGTAGTAAAGATTGATGCTGGAGATAATTTACCAGCTGCGGTTTTAGGTTCTTCCGGTGATGTTCAAGTGGGAGACTGGGCGATCGCAGTAGGTAATCCTTTGGGATTTGACAACACCGTTACTTTAGGAATTATTAGTACTCTTAGACGTCCAAGTTCCCAAGTAGGAATTTCTGATAAACGCTTAGATTTTATTCAAACTGACGCAGCAATTAACCCCGGAAATTCTGGCGGACCTTTATTGAACGATCGCGGTGAAGTAATTGGGATTAATACTGCAATTCGAGCTGATGCAATGGGTATTGGATTTGCAATTCCGATCGACAAAGCAAAAACAATTGCAGCAAAATTACAGCGTGGGGAAAAAGTCTCTCACCCCTTTATTGGTGTGGTGATGCAAGATTTAACTCCAGAAATGGCAAAAAAATTTAATCAAGATCCCAATTCGCCAGTAGAAATACCTGAAATCAAGGGAATTTTAGTCCGTCGAGTCGTACCTAATTCTCCAGCTGCAACAGCAGGTATTCGTCCTGGTGATGTAATTATTCAGGTAGATGGGAAACAAACAACTGAGGGCGAACAATTACTTAATATTGTTGAAGACAGTGAAGTCGGTCAAACATTACAAGTAAAAATTCGACGGGGTAACCGCACACAGCAAGTTTCTGTGAAAACTACTCAGTTACGAAGTTCTTCGTAGATGGGGGACTGGGTATTGGCGACTGGCGAATAGGTATTAGGTACTAGGGACTGGGAAAATAAGAAAATACATCCCAAGTCCCCAATCCCCAATAGCCAATCGCTAATCCTCATTACTGGTCAAAAACTGACGCAAGCTGAGTAAGCTTAAGCTTTGTCCGAGGGATATGGGTAGCATGGATACACCTTCCAAGCGAGATTGCACCCAACCTTCACCCCAGTACCATTCATGGAAACCATCTATACCTTGGCTCAATAGCAAGCGCAAACAGTTTTCACCTGCGACATCAACTCGATGATGAATTGAAATAATCCCCATCTGAGTTGTAAATTCTAATCCTGAATGTAGTTGGTTGGCGCTTGAATTTAATTTACCCCAAGGAAGCCATTTTTTTAGTGTTACGGGATTCAAGAGACTTTCACGAATTTTATCGGCTGAAGCTTCAACTTCTATTCTTAATTGACTTTTTTGAAACTTTCCCAACATTTTGGTTTTTATCGTAAATTCTTTCTAATTTATAACGAATAATCAGTTACCAGTTACCAGTTGTCAGTGAACACTTATTAGTTTATGCCTAATGCCACGCCCTTAGGAGCTACCATTTTCCCGCACTCCGGACGGTGTATGCTTTTAGGAAGTTTCAATCCCTGATAGGAATTAAGTTGAGTTTCAACCACTAATTCTTCGATCAAATTGATGGTCTGAGTTTCGTTTCAATCCCTGATAGGGATTAAGTTGAGTTTCAACCGCTCGCTCCAGAACCCTTACTATATTTGATTTTCGAGGTACACTTACGCCAACCTCACCTAAAAGTATCGTTTCAGCCCCTAGCTTGTCAACAGTAACCAAAATAAAACCCCTGAAACCCTCACACAGAAAAAATTTCAGCGATTGCGCCAACCTCCAAAACTCAAAAAAGCCTTGAAACTCTTGCTGCATAAGATTACTGATTTTTGATTCGCAATAATCCTTACTTTATGTTAAACAATTTGCCCAAGCTTGGCGGTGCGTTGCGGCGTGATTGAAGGTTGCTTATGAATATTTTATTTTTTTTGCACGCCCAACAGCACCCTACGGGAACAAAAATTAATTTTTTCTACTATTCTTCTCGATTCCCCGTAGGTTATTCTCTATTACTTAATAATAGAAACAGAAAAATCGACAGTTCATAAAGGCAATGGATAACAACCTAGCGATTATTTATCTTTCTGTTTTGGTTGCGGTGCTGCTGTTCACCGTTATCAGTGTTTTTCGCCAAATTTTTAAAAGTCGAAGAATTGAAGGTTCTTTTTCTAAATTGCGGAAAAAACTGACTAAGGAAAAAGGAACAGCTCAAGAATATTACCAGTTAGGCAGCATTTACTCTGACAAGAAATTATATGCTCAAGCACTGACTCTGTTTAAAAAAGGAATTAAAGCTCTTGAGGATGAGGGAAAACTAGAGGAAGAACAAGAAAATCTTGCTCTCATTTACAACGCTTTAGGTTATGTGTACTTTGCTCAAGAACAGTACGATCTCTCCATTCGTAATTATAAAGAAGCAGTCAAACTAAAACCTGACTACGTCACTGCTTACAATAATCTCGGTCATGCTTACGAAAAGAAAAAGTTAAATGCTCCAGCTCTAGAAGCTTATGAAGAAGCGCTGAAATTAGACCCCAAAAATAGTACAGCCAAACGCCGTTGTGAATCTTTACGACGCTTGGTTGCAGTTTAGGTTGGGGACTGGGGACTGGGGATTGGGGACTGGGGAGAAGTCAAAAGTCAAAATTCAAAAGTCAAAAGTCAAAAAAAGAATTAACGGGACTTAGACATTTTTTTGTTCAAAAAACAGCCTCAAAGCTTTATAAATCAATGGTTTTACGTCGAATTAGTTGTTTCCTTGATATATCTAGGTTATGGCTAACGCCACGCACGCTACGCTAAGAGCGATTTTTAGGGCTTTGAAGTTAATCCCTTGTCATGACTGGCTTTGAGGCTTTTTCCTGCTTGTTTTTTGTCTAAGTCCCGTTAACCAATCCTTAATCCCCAATCCCCTGTACCCAATCCCCAATCCCCTAAATATAAAGCCCGCACCAACGTTCCATTTCCCAAAGTACGTGGGCTACAGCTTCGCGGGAACTGTAACTGTGACGCTCAAATGGTAGTGATACCCATCTCACATTTCCCCCAAGTCCTTTGAGTGCTTGATAAAGTCGTTTGGTTTGTAATGGGTATGTACTGTGATGATCGTCGCTCGCACCGTGGATTAGTAATAGCGGAACTTTAACTTTATCAACATGGGTGAAGGGAGACATTTGAGTATATGTTTCTTGTGCTTCCCAATAGTTACGCTGTTCTTCTTGAAAACCAAAGGGAGTTAAGGTTCGGTTATAGGCTCCGCTACGAGCTATTCCCATTTGAAATAAATCTGTATGGGCGAGTAAATTTACTGTGGTAAAAGCCCCATAGGAGTGACCCCCAACACCGATCCGTTTCGGATCGCCAACACCACGTTCTACAACACAATCTACTGCTGCTTGAGCTCCAGCAATTAATTGTTCTACGTAGGTGTCATTGGGTTCGGTATCTCCTTCGCCAATAATTGGTAGGGTGGGACCGCTTAAAATTCCATATCCTTGGGTGAGGAGAAATAAAACTGAAGCTCCCCAAGGACGAACAAAAGCATTTTCCGCTGTGGTTACCTGTCCGGCAAATTCAGCATCTTTAAATTCTCTCGGGTATACCCAAAATAGTAATGGTAATGGTCCGTCACGTTCCACACTGTAACCAGGGGGTAAATAAAGTTTTGCTGAAAGTTTAACGCCATCTGCTCGGCGATATTTAAGCAATTCTTTTTGCATCCCAGCTAATTGGGGTGCGGGATCTTGGTTATTTGTGAGGGGGGTTTTATTGGTGCGATCGCTAAGATTAAATAAAAAATAGTTTAGTGGTTCTGTTGGGGATTGACGATTAGTAATTACAGTTTGGTTTTCCGGGTCGAGCAAATAGGAAATACCTTCAAAATAAGGGTCTTGACATTGCCATAAACGATCTGTTTCCGTTGTTTCTAAATTAAATTTATCTAAAAAGGGATATACACCTTTAGGCGATGCACCGCGACCGCTCAGATAGATGGTGTTATCTTCTGGTGCAAAGCGCAAAACTCTGTATCCATATTTCCCTGTGGTCATGAGGGGAACGCCAGGGGAATGGTATCTGTCCTCAGTACTGCGATCAAATAAAAGTTTTGCTGGTGTTTCAGGTTGCTGGGGATTAATACACCAAGTTCTTTGTTTGCGGCTGTCATACCATCCTTCTACAACTACAGCAACATCATCTTTTCCCCAACGAACGCTACGAAATCGATATTGCGACCGCCAAATTTGTTTGGGTTCCTCAGTAAAAGGAGTATCTAACTCAAATAAAACATCCCGAAAAGGTACTTCATTGTTGGGATTTCCTTCATCTAAAGCTTCTACCCAATACAAAGTCGCCGGACGATCCCCGCGCCAATTAATTTTTCTTGGACCTTGGCGTACTGTCTCATGTTTAGTGGAAGGTCGTTCGTAGGTAGCTAGGTCAGCAAGTTGATAAATTAATTTTCCAGCATTATCAATTACCTTGACTTGTAGGGGAAAACAAGAAGCCCGAACTTCATGGGAAAATGGACGATGTATTGTGGTTAATAAAATAAATTTGCCGTCAGGTGATGGTGTTACTGTGTAAATTACAGATGGAGCTAACAAATCTAATTTCTGACATGCACCGTCAAGAGTAACCTTATTCAATACAGAGGTTAAATAATACTCAAATAGCGCCTCATCATGTTCGGTTCCCAGTAAATGGGTGTGGGTGCGTTCTGGTCTTTTTTGACCTTGATTTTCTTGAATTAAGGGTCCTGGAGGAATTTCGGGTATGAGGGGAGGTTCCCCACGTTGGGGAGGTACACATTTGCAGATCAGCGTATCGTTGTTTAACCAACTATAAGGAGAACCCCAAACTCCATTTAAGATAGGTTCAGTTAGGCATTGGGTTACTCCTTGTTTAAGATCCAAGACCCACAGTTCCAAACCATCGGGCTGAGTTAAGGTAAATGCCAGTTTTTGACTATCAGCTGACCACCTTAAAAAATCAATTTGGGCATTTTGCGGTAAATTTGCAGTAATAACATCTGCAGAAGCTAATTTTCGATACTTTAAGGTATGGTAGGGACTGTAACGAGCCGGTCCATTAGATTGGGGATGCCAACGCAATCCCGCTAATGCCATGGTTTTCTGTACGGATTGAGCGATCGGTACAAACGAAAATCTTTCTAGTTCTACCATCCATTGCCGATCCGGAGAAAGAAATACCAGTGGAGGGGGTGGAGAATCAAGAATTCGATTTATTGGATCTGCGGGGGATTGCCAAACTCGATCTCGATGAGAAGAATCAATCATGTGTAGTGGGATTAAATAGGGCTCATCCGGTTACGAGTCAGCGATCGGGAGTTAAAGGTGCGCTATGGGTAAAACTTGCTCTGACCCTCGCTCTCCAGGATGAAGATTTATTGATGCTAGTTTTTAGGTACTAGTTTATAGCAACTATTTTATTTATAACTATTTTACTGGTATGGAATCTCACTTCGCCGGGAAAGCTTCAAAATATACACATTAAATTATGTTATCAGTTTGACTATTTTCCTTATTATTCCGTGAAAATTGGGGATTAGCGATGGCTATTAAAAGTAAGAAGTAAAAAGTAAAAAGTCAAAAGTAAGAACTAAGAACTAACCAATCCCCATATGCCGCAAGGCGGCACGCAGTGCTATCCCTAATCTCCAGTTCCCAATCCCCAATCCCCATAGTAAAGAGAGAAAATAAACATGAAATTAGCCTACTGGATGTATGCAGGTCCCGCCCACATTGGCACTTTAAGAGTCGCTAGTTCCTTTAAAAATGTTCATGCAATTATGCATGCTCCATTGGGAGATGACTATTTTAATGTTATGCGCTCAATGTTAGAGCGGGAGCGAGACTTTACCCCAGTAACAGCAAGCGTTGTAGACCGCCATGTTTTGGCGCGAGGTTCTCAGGAAAAGGTGGTTAATAACATCACTCGCAAAGATTCTGAAGATAATCCGGATTTGATTATCTTGACTCCCACTTGTACTTCCAGCATCCTCCAAGAAGATTTGCAAAATTTTGTTGACAGGGCGCAAATGGACTCTAAGGGTGATGTGATGTTAGCAGATGTAAATCACTATCGCGTCAACGAACTGCAAGCAGCAGATCGTACCTTACAACAAGTTGTTCAGTATTACACTGAAAAAGCTCGGAAAAAAGGCGAATTACCACAAGGAAAAACCGAAAAACCTTCCGTTAACATCATCGGTATTTCCACCCTTGGTTTCCACAATCAACATGACTGCACCGAGTTGAAAAAATTGATGGGAGATTTGGGAATTGAAGTAAATGTGGTAATTCCCGATGGTGCTTCCGTTCATGAGTTAAAGAATCTATCTCGGGCTTGGTTTAACCTTGTACCTTACCGGGAACTAGGTATGATGGCGGCTGAATACCTAGCAACAGAATTTGAAATGCCCTACGTAGATATTACGCCTATGGGTGTAGTGGAAACTGCTCGGTGCATCCGTAAAATTCAACAGGTAATTAATAAGCAAGGTGCGGATGTTAATTATGAAGAATTTATTGAAGACCAAACCTTGCATGTATCTCAAGCTGCTTGGTTTTCCCGTTCCATTGACTGTCAAAACTTAACTGGGAAAAAAGCTGTTGTATTTGGCGATAATACCCACGCTGCAGCAATGACCAAAATCTTGGCGCGGGAAATGGGTATTCACGTTGTTTGGGCGGGAACCTATTGTAAATATGATGCTGATTGGTTCCGGGAACAGGTAAGTGAATACTGTGATGAAGTTCTAATTACCGATGACCATGGTGAAATTGGTGATGCGATCGCGCGGGTCGAACCTTCAGCTATTTTCGGCACCCAAATGGAACGTCATGTAGGTAAACGTCTGAATATTCCTTGCGGTGTAATTGCTGCTCCAATCCACATTCAAAACTTCCCCATTGGTTACAAACCATTCATGGGTTATGAAGGTACCAACCAAGTTGCAGATTTAGTTTATAATTCCTTCACCTTGGGAATGGAAGATCATCTCCTAGAAATCTTCGGGGGACATGACACCAAAGAAGTAATTACTAAAGGTATATCTGCTGAATCCGATCTAAATTGGACAAAAGATGGTTTAGCAGAATTAAACAAAATACCTGGCTTTGTACGCGGTAAAGTGAAGCGCAATACTGAAAAATTTGCTCGCGATCGCGGGATTAAAAATATTGATGTTGAAGTACTCTACGCTGCGAAAGAATCTGTAGGGGCTTAGTCAAATATCATTTTTATTTTTGGGGTGCGTTACACATACTTGGTAGCGCACCATTTTGTTATTGATTTATTTTATTTTTGGCGACTCTAAACTTTTTAACATACTAGTTTTTAACACACTAGTTAGTATGAACTTAAACTATTTGTTAAGAATGTAACTTCTAATTGATTCTAAATTTTCACCTACTTCTTTGATTAAATCTTCACGTACCCTTAAGTCTTTAAGTGTTGATACTAAATGCTCAAATACTGCATTAAAATGTTCATCTCTCAATCCAAATTCTTCAACTAAGTTTTGATGAGCATTCCGTAATGAGAGACCTCTATAATAAGAACTTCCACCAAATGTAAATCTTAAAAAAGCTATCTGATGCTCCCGCTGTTTCTTCATATCAACTCCAGCAAAAAAATGATTTATTCGACTATCTTCCATAACTCGAGTGTAGAAATTTTCAACAACAGCTTCCACTGCAGGTTCACCGCCAAGTCGTTCAAAAAGTGTACCTATACGGTCGGTCATTTTTAGAATTCACATCAAAAATAAACACAATTGATTCTACTATTTTTTATTTTATTTATGATATTTTTCATTAACTAATCAACACTTATACGATCTAATTATCAAAGCATATGCTTATTGACATTATCATGAATAAAGTTCAAATATACTGTTTAAAGTAACTTCATGAAATAATATTCTTGATAAGGCATTCCACCATCATATCTATCTATAGTTTCACCTTGTTTGTAACCATTTTTTTGATAGAAAGAATGTGCCCGCGTAAATCTTGTATCTGACCACAGATGTAATTTACGTATTTGATTTTGCTTACACCAATCGATAGCTGTATTATGCATCTTTTTTGCTAACCCCAATCCGCGATATTCTGGTAGCAAATAAAACCTTTTCATTAAAGCTGTATTTTCAATATCTAATTCTTTCTTAACTGCAATTGAACCAATAATTTTACTATCGTCATCATTTACAGTTTCTACCCAAAATTTACCATTACTGAAGTAATTATTTTCTATATCTAGCAAATCACGATCGTAACCTTCTAAATATATGAAATCACCATATTCCTTATAAATAGAATCAATCATTTGAATAATACTATCTTTATCTTGCGAACGATATATTCTCATGATTTTTACTTTTGATAATTGTTGCACATTAATTTTTTGATTTTTTTATAATTTGTCAGTATATTTTTGGGAACACTATAACTAAATCGAGTAGATTCTCAAACCTGATATTGGCCTGAATCAAAGTCTCCAGCAATACTACTGTCCATAAAAAGTAATATACTTTTATGAAAATTCTAAATAAGTTATTTTTTTGACTGTTTTAAAAAAACCACATTACCTACCACGCTTTTATCTAACAACTTTATTAATCCCAGTATTGTAGGGTGTGTTAGACGGAAGTCGTAACACACCAAAAGCTTTAAGGATGGTGCGTTACGATTACGACTAACGCACCCTATGTATTTCAAACGCAAAGCGCAGGCTTACCCTAACAAAAATCTGCGGATGATTCCTATATGTCGTGTTTAATTGTGTATTCGACGAAAATGCAAACTGCTGAATTAAGCCTTTATTTTTAGGCTTATTTCATTTAGTTTTCAATAAAGCCGTAAGGTGTGGGCTGTGACCAATTACCAATTACCCATTACCCATTACCAAACTTAATTTGGTTTAAGCCGCTCGCGCCAGGAAGGCGTACTTCTTGGTGTTGTTTTTGGACGCGGCGATCTCGGTGCAACAACAGGTACTCTCCTTGTCCTAACGGGGGTCTGTTTTGTACTGCGTCGCGACCTTGATGAACCCGAATTATTAGGACTTGATATGGTACTTCTGCGTCGTCTATATCGCCTGACTTCAGAAGAATTACGCTTAAGTCTACGTCTAAGTCTGCGTCTCAGAGAGTTTTGACTACTATTGGGACGAGAATTACTTCTTCTCCGACGTCTACGAGAAGACCTTCTGGAATTTCTTCCTTCTGAATCTTCATCACCTTTTTTCGGAATCGGACGATTTATCAGTTTTTTAGGTTTAATTGGTTTGGCTTTTATTGAAGATTTTCTTCCTTTTAATTTTGGTCGAGGAGGAAATTGTTCTATTGACATCCCCTCAACAGCATTTTTCATAAAATCACGCCAGGTGTAAGCTGCTGTAGTGCTACTACCTCTAGTTGATTTATTATCATCATTACCCAACCATACCCCTGTGACCATTTGAGGTATGTAACCAATGAACCATAAATCTCTAACGTCATCCGTAGTACCAGTTTTACCTGCAACTGGGCGATTATGTAAGCCAGCACTACCACCCGTACCCTGTGTCACTACCCTACGTAACATATGGGTAGTAATAGCTGCGCTATCACTATCTAAAGCACGTTTAGCATTAAACTTATTATCTGATTCAACATTCCAGATTTCTTTTCCCTGGCGATTAAAAATTCGGCGAATACCATGGGGTTCTATATGTAATCCTTTATTGGCAAAAGTTCCATAAGCACTGGTTAATTCCAATAAATTTACTTCATTAGAGCCAAGTGCCAAAGAGTACATCGGCTTTAGATCGGATTTTATACCCATATCATTGGCTAATTTAATTGTGGGTTCAAAGCCAACTTTGAGCATGACTTTAAGTGCCACAATATTTACCGAACTTGTTAAAGCTTGTTGCATGGTCATCCAACCCCGATAACCCTTATCAAAGTTCTTAGGTTCGTAACCATCAACAATTACTGGCGCATCTAAATAGCTATCATAAGGATTTTTTCCACTAGCGATCGCCGCAGCATACACAAATCCTTTAAAAGTTGAACCTGGTTGACGCTGTGCTTGGGTAACGCGATTAAATTGATTTTTGTCAAAGTCTTTTCCCCCCACCATCGCTTTAATTTCACCGTTGCGGGGATCGATTGCAACTAAAGCTGCTTGTTTAAACCTTTGCCATTTTCCTTGTCTTTTTAAAACTTTTGTAATAGTTGCTTCTGCAAATTTTTGCCACTTTGGATTAAGAGTTGTTTCTACCGTCAAACCACCAGCTTTGATAACCTCTGGAGGAATAAATTTTGGTAACTCTTTATGAATATAGCTAGTAAAATAAGGCGCTTTAACATCCAAACGCTTTGGCTGGTTGGGCTTGAGGACAATTTTTTGTTCGAAGGCTTCTTGTTTTTGAGTTTTAGTAATTACTCCATCTTCAAACATCCTCTGCAAAACCAAATTGCGTCGTCTTTTTGCAGCTTCAGGATTCTGTATGGGTGAAAATACACTAGGTGCGGGAGTTAAACCAGCAATGGTCGCAGCTTCTCCCAAGGTTAATTCATCTACTGATTTACTGAAATAAACCCAAGCCGCATCTGCAACTCCATATGCACCAGAGCCCAAATAAACTAAATTCAAATAGCGCTCTAAAATTTCATTTTTCGTCAATTCCTCTTCCATATTTTGCGCTAAGCGAAATTCCTTTAGCTTGCGCCAATAGGTACGCTCTTGTTTGAGGAAAAGAATTCGTGCTAATTGCTGAGTGATGGTACTTCCACCCTGCAAATTTTCTGAACGTATATTATTGTAAACTGCACGAGCAATCCCTTGATAATCAACCCCACCGTGCTTCCAAAATCTTCTATCTTCGGAAGCAATAAAAGCTTGTTTTAAAACATCCGGTATTTCTTCTAAATTTAGTTGCTCTCTAGTAGCTTCACCACGCTGCTGTAATATCGTTCCATCAGCAGCTTTAATGGTCAGAGTTTGTTCTCGAATAACTGTATTTAACTCTGCTTTATCCGGTAAAGTTTTATCTATCTCGGAAATGCCATGATTGAACGCAATTATTCCACTCGTAACACCCAAACCAGCCCAAAACAAGTAACGACGATAAAGTGGTTTGCGACGACCACCTGAGATTTTACCTAGCATCCCAGATGAAAATTTTCTCAGCCCATGGAATAACCGCTTTGTCTTTACCAATTTTGTTTTAGGTAAGGTATTTTTTTCAGATTGATTGGTTCCTTGAGTATCTTCAGATGTTAATTCTGGCTTTCCCCTATTCCCATCGTCCGATTTGGTTGGTTTATTATTCAACCAAGAGTTAAACTTCGGCACCTCAGCTCCTCGCTTCTAGCAGTTAGTTAATTAACTACCACAAAAAATTATTTAAGATTAACGTAACGTATCAAGACTGAATTGTTGGGTTGCGCTAGTATAATATCTCGTAAAAATCTAGTGATGTCTACACTTAAAAACCATTTTTTCATAGTTTTTTTATTGTTTCTTTAAAGTTAAATTGTAAATTATGATACCTTCTCTTAAAGGAATCTAAAGGTAGTAAAATATTATCATTCCCTAAGAAAAATCTGGTAAATTCAGTTGTCACATCAGGCAAATAGTTCAGCAAGTAAAGTAGCAATTGCCCTTGGAAGCAATTTGGGAGATTCAATTGCAATTTTAGAGGCTGCAATTAAAGCTTTAGAAAGAATGCCAGGGATTGAGATTATTATTGTATCCAGTTGGTATCAAACCAAAGCAATTGGTCCGCCACAGCCAAATTATATAAACGGCTGTGTTTCAGTCCGAACAGAACAAAAACCGCATTCGCTTTTGCAAATATTGTTAGGAATAGAAAAAAAGTTTGGACGCATTCGCCGGGAAAAGTGGGGACCGCGCACCTTAGATCTGGATTTGTTATTGTATGATGACTTAATTTTGGAAACTCCAACTCTTCAAATACCACACCCCAGAATTCGAGAACGGGCTTTTGTGCTTGCTCCCTTAGCGGAAATTGAGCCATCTTGGATAGAGCCAGTTTCTGGGAAAAGCATAAAAGAACTACTCAAAGCGGTGGACTGTACTGGTGTAAATTTATTAAGTAACAGATAAATTTGTCACTCATAAAAAATCCAAGACCGTAAGTTTCATAGACCGTAAATTTCATAGATTTGTAGTGCAAATTTTCTGTGTAATTTCAGAATCAAAGCTTATGCCATTAGGTAGAGAAGTACCGCAATTACTTAAAAAACGTTTGTTTTACACCGGACGCAAGTTTAACTTTGAAGTTAATCGCTTACGTTTACCCAATAAAGCTGAAGGTGAGTGGGAGTGCATACGTCATCCCGGAGGTGCATTGGCTATACCTGTAACACCAGAAGGTAAATTAGTTTTAGTGCGCCAATACCGTTTTGCTGTCAGCGCTAGGTTACTGGAATTTCCTGCAGGTACTGTAGAAGTAGATGAGAAGCCTTTAGAGACAGTAGAACGGGAAATACAAGAGGAAATAGGTTACAAAGCCCACGAATGGCAGGAAATCGGCGAATTCTTCCTTGCTCCCGGTTACTCTGATGAAATCATCTACACATTCTTAGCAAAAGGTTTAGAAAAATTGGAAGAACCACCCGTTCAAGATGCAGATGAAGATATAGAAGTCGTCTTCTTTACGCCTTCGGAACTAGAACAAGCAATTATGGACGGTGAACTCGTAGATTCAAAATCTATTTCTAGCTTTCTCTTAGCTCGTCACCTTTTGAAATGTTAGGTGAAGTGAGACAAAATAAAATAGTTTTAGTTTTTTAGCTGAAATGGCTTGACACTCCCGGGCCTAAAGGCGTGAGGATTCTTTGTTCACAGACTCGGCTTGCTGAGATAGGTTTGCACCTAAAACAGTAGGGGCTAAATCTCCCGTTTGCGTAGCATGGCGAGCAAAGCGAGTCATAGCGTTCGGATCATCTGAGACCCAAGTTCCCACATGCCCTGTGGTACTCAAGGCAACGTTCAGAATTTAAAACCATTATTTTCGGTAAAAAAACTGATAAACCGCAATCTGTAAATTTGCGGTTTATTGATTGTTATCATTTACTTTTAAACTCCCCAGGTAGGATTCGAACCTACGACCAATCGGTTAACAGCCGACCGCTCTACCGCTGAGC
>NZ_JASJDK010000062.1 GCF_030065675.1 Mastigocoleus sp. MO_188.B34
CGTTCTGATTTTGCTGCTTCAAGTTTTTTAGATTCTAATTGTGCAGTAGTCTTGAGAGATTCTTCTAACTCTGAAGCTTCTTTTTTGAATTCTTCCTGAAAATCTTGGGAGGCTTCCTGAAAACCTCTTAATGCTTTTCCCAAAGAACGTCCTATTTCAGGCAACTTTTTGGGACCAAAGACCAATAGGGCTACAACCATGATTACAGCCATCTCTGGTAAGCCAATACCAAAAATATTCATCCTTTTCTCCTCGCGAATGGGTAAGTTTGCAAAACTGGGTAACAGTCCATGGTAATTTTATGCTAAGTAGCTAATATCATTTTCAACCAACCAAACCGAATTAAGATTTTTTGGCAGGGATTATCCAGCATCAATTTCTCAAATTGTT
Organism: Mastigocoleus sp. MO_188.B34; assembly: GCF_030065675.1. GTDB lineage: Bacteria > Cyanobacteriota > Cyanobacteriia > Cyanobacteriales > Nostocaceae > Mastigocoleus. Next base: position 391 of record NZ_JASJDK010000062.1, read on the forward strand.
ATTAATTTTTGCAATTGGGGTTAAACTCCCAAAATCTTCACTCAACAGTCCTGTTAGTTGAGGCTAAAAAACTGAGGTACTTTTGGTCATTAATAACTTCCATGAGGTGTTACAGGCTTCACAGCCATAACAATGTTATAAATTAGTATAAAAGTAAGTACAAAAAAACCCAGCTAGCTTGCCGGGTAAAATAACTAATTTTTGTCAAAAATGTTCATCAGAAATACTAGATTCCGTAACTACTCCAGTCAACAGATATACCCTGAATAATGATTGATTTGTTGTAAAGTTGCAGAAGAATTAGCAGGAATACAAAAAACAATCCCATAAATACTGCCATTAAAGGTGTTGTGCCCCAACCGGGAGCAACTTTACCGTATTCAGAGTTTAAAGGTCTGAGAACATCTCCTAGCCGTGTTCTTTGTGCCATAGTTAACTATCCGGATAGAGAATAAAGTTTTTTTAATCTTCTGTAATATTCTATAAGAATACCACTCATAATATATACCCGTTATGGAACCTGCAATAGTTCTTAGTATTTCTGTTGGCGCTGTAGTTATAGTAATGACTGCATTATCTATCTACACTGCTTTTGGGCCTCCAAGCAAGCAACTTGCAGACCCCTTTGAAGATCACGAAGACTAAAAAAATCAATCAATAAAAACTAGAAATGAGGAACTCCAAAAATATAAAAATATTAATTTTTGTTAATTTTTATGTTTTTCAGTTCCCATTCTCCATGGAAGATAATTTCACATACTTTTCCTAAGTGGGAAACGCAGAGCGGCATAAATCCATCTGTCAGTGACATGGTGCTGGGTTTTTCGTAGAACATTTTCCTGCAATTTTTACAGGCGCTTACCGCAATGTACTAAGCAACAGCTTTAGGTGAAAAATTTACTTTTCCTCGAACGTTAATAACTCGATTGTCGGTGAAAACAATCGCCGACCCTAATTATTGATTCTTTAGGTTAGGATTACTCAAGAGCCAACATTTTATTAATTTGTTCTAGTTTGAGTGGCTGACGTTCAATTCTTTGAAAGTATTGAATTTTTTTCAGTTGTAGAGATGCAGCTTGAAAGTTACTTAAATTCAGCAAGACAATATCTTCATAGATGGCATTTTCAGGAGTTTCCACTGCTAAGACTAAATCTTCTAACTTGTTATTTTTTATTTCATTATCAAGATATTTCAAAAATATTTCTCGCTTTTTAGGGCGAACAGTAACCAAATACCAATTACCTTCTTTAATAGTCCAGAAATCTCGAGCGCTAACTTTTTGTGATTCTGGTATTTGTTTCTCTGTATCCATAAGATTTAATAATTGTTTGATTGAAAATATTAGAAACCATTTTTAGCCTCCCAAGTAATATATCCATATTTAAGGATTTTGGGTAAAAATAGTTATGATTGCCTAAGTTTTTTACCTAAACTTGAAAATATTATTTTAGTTGATTGACATATTTATAGATACGTATTTTGAATTGTACTGCCAAAATTTATTGTTCGAGAGATAATTTAAAACTGACTATTTTCCAAGGTTCAATTGCCACGTTTTGTTGTTCGGATGGGGATTGATATTTTTGAGTTTGAGAGGTTTTGGATTGAGATGTTTTAGCTTGAGAAGTCCAAATTGAGCGTTCGAGTAAATCTACTTTATCTCTCAACTTTAAACCCAAACTACTTTGTAAAGAGAAATTAGTAGTTTCTCCATGGCATTCATAACAACGTAAAACCCATTGTTCGGGATCTTCTTCAGTTTGCTTGAATGCCATCAAAATTAAATTATCTGCCGACAGATTTAAGAAATTACCTATACTTGGCATTGAAGGGCTACAAGAATATTCACCTGCTTTCAAATTGCTAAGAAATTCTGTACCTAATTGTACAACTTGTAAGGGAATATTTAATTCATAACCACGTTTTACTGTTTGTGCTGTGCTCCACTTTCCTTGATGGGGATAAACAGCATAGGTAAATTCGTGCAAACCTTTATCTGCCTCTGGGTTTGGCCAATTAGGACTTCTTAATAAAGTTAAGCGTAACTGATTTGGTTGGGCATCATAACCGTATTTACAATCGTTAATCAAACTGACACCATAGTAATTTTGCTCTTCCGCTGAGGGATTTTGACTGAGAAAATCGGAGTTAACGCCTGTTGCTTCCAATTTTGCTGTTAAGTCTGCCCAACGTAAAGCAGGAACTTCCCATTTAGCTTTTTCTTGAATAGTTTGTGATTCTGTGGGACGAATAATTGTCGCACAGGGAATTTCGTAAGTAGCTTCTGAAGTTTCTAAATTTAGAGGAAAAGCTGCTTTAACCATTACTTGACGTTCTAGCCAAACTACTTTGCTAGCAATTTTCAGCATGGGACAAGCTGCTTGTAAAATGTAGTCCTGCTGAAACTCAGATTTACCAAACCGTCGTACTACGCGCAGGCGACTTTGAAGAGACCCCCTTTCTATCCATTGAATAGATTCAAGTTCCATTGGTGGTAGCTGATGTTTGGCATAATCGGGATCAATATTCCAAGCATCCCAGTATTGACCGCTATCTTGAAATACTTGTAATTGATTTCCACCTTCTAAACCAAGAACTTCCCGGTTATTAGTTTTATCGAAAATACTCGATAAATTACCATTTTCTTCATTAACGGTCGCCCGCAAAAATTCATTTTCTAAAGTAAATCTAGATAAATCAGATTTTTGTTGCTCTTCACCAAAATTAACTTTTTCTTGAAAAATCTCTTTCTCTAAGCTTTCTGTAGATTCTATGTTCGCACAAGTAAGCCAAAATACCCGATAGCCGATGGAAGGAATATCATTTGCTAGGAATAGTAAATTTGAATCATCACCTAATTGGGAAATAACTTTATTCCCAGAAACATCATAAACTTGCCATTCTTTGCCAATTTTTGTTGTACCTACAGGGATACTAACAACTTCTGAGCGTTGCCAATTTAGAGAATTAAATACTACTAAAGGTAAGCTTTCGGGATATGGTGGTTCGGGAAAATTAATTTGTGTGGCTAAGCCTTGCAAAGATTTTTGTAATACACCATCAGCAATCTTTTGAATTTCTTGCCATTCTGGTAAAGCATCTTCATAAACTTCTGTAATAGAAGAACCAGGAAGGATATCGTGAAACTGATTAAATAAAAGCTTTTTCCAAGCTACTTCCAATTCAGCTTTGGGATATTTGGTCCCATTGCTAATGGTTAACAAAGAAGCAAATAATTCTGCTTGATATAAAAGATTTTCACATATCCGATTCCAGCGCTTTTGATCGGCGTGAGTAGTATAACAGCCACGATGAAATTCTAAGTAAAGTTCATCATTCCAAACGGGATACTTTTCTGGCTCAGCAGGCAATTCTACCTCTCCAGATTCTAAATTTTGATGCGTAATTTCTGTGGTGTTTGTTTCTTTAGTAATTCTGTGTCTACAAGATTGTAAATATTTTTCTGCAGTTGTAAACTCTAACTCAGGAAATAAAGGTGATTTTTGCCAGCGACGAGCTATTTCTAACATGTCACGGGTAGGACCACCACCATGATCTCCTACCCCAGGAAGCCACAAGGAGTTTAATAAACCAGTTTGATTTTGCCATTCTAGCCCATAGTCAACCATTTTGACCGGGTCTATCCCTTCCCCGATGGGCGCTGACATCAAACTAAATATTTCACTACCATCAGGCGATCGCCACCAAAACTGCCCATAATCAAATTTGGTTGTATCATTCCAACGTAATTTTTGGGTGACAAAATATTCTATTCCAGCATTAATTAAAAACTGGGGTAAACTCCAGCAAAACCCAAAACTATCAGGTAGCCATACAACTCGAGAAATCTTGCCAAATTTTTCTAGGGCGTAATGTTGACCGTATAGGAGTTGGCGCACAATTGATTCTCCAGAAATTAAATTTAATTCTGGTTCTACCCACATTCCACCAACATTTTCCCAACACCCAACTTTTATTTTCTGCTCGATCGCATTAAATAATTTTGGATAATTTTTTTCTACCCAATCATATAAAGCAGGAGTTGAATGACAGAAAATCAACTCCGAGAAATCTTCCTGCAGTTGCAGAACAGACTCAAAAGTATTTTTGGCTGCTTGCCAAGTTTCACTCACCCGCCATAACCAAGCCATATCCAAATGGGCGTGACCTAACAGAAGAATTTTCAATTTTGGTAGGTCTAAATTAAGCTTCAATTCACATAATTTCTGGCGTAGAGCAACCAACCGATCATTAAATATCTGATTGATTTCACTATGTGAATTTTGGGGGTTTGTTTCCCAGTTAAATTCCCCCAACACAATAGCTAAAGCATCCAATTCTTGGGGTGCAAAGGCTTTGAGATAACTATGTAATACAGCCAACTCATCAGCAACAAAACCAGGTTCAGGAATACCGTCTAGATTAGACTCATAAATTAAAACAGACTTTACTAATGCTCCATCATCATGTCCAGGACTAATTAACTTTAAACTTACAATGAATTCATCTCCTGGGTTCACCCTTTGAGCAAGTAAAACTCTGGGGTAAAAGTCGAATAGATCCCCCTCAGCAACTAATTTACCGTTAACATAAACTTCCGCTGAATCTGCCCACCAGACTAAAGCCAGCCGTAAACTTAAATTTTGTAAGTCGTATCCATATAAATTTTCTGGAACGATCACTTTTTGTGTGAGCCACAATACATTTCTTCCCTTTTTCCAAGGAATATGTTCTTTTTTATTTAGTTGGGCAACATTACACTGGGAAAAATCACTCGTACTGATATCATTTACATTGAGTTCGCTTGTTTGATAGTGCCATTGAGATTGGACATTGATTTGAGAAAAAGAACGTAATTTATCAATTACTGAAAAAATAAGTTTATGTGATTGTTCTGAAGAGTTAGAAGAGTTCATATTTCTCCCGACATTAGGTAAACCAAAACAATTAGAAATAAAATAATTGAAAATATATCACTACTGAGCGGGAACCTCAGAGGCAATTAATCTCTCAATAAATAAAACCCCTACTACCATGGCTTCTTCTTCTGATAATCGCTATCAAAGTCGATTATTGACCCTTATTCGCAAACAGTCTCGATTATTTCGTGACTTCTTTGGGCTACGCACACGACAGTTGAAAGTTACCACTAGCTGGTCTTTAGAGGCAATGCTATACCCGATAAACAAGCTGTGGCAAACTAGCATCGAGTTTGGTAGAAAACAACTACCTTCTCAGAAATCAAAAAGTCGCTTCCATTTACTAAAGTTTGGGAAGAAGCCTTCACCTCAAACAGTAGTTTCAGCCGATAAGGCTGTAATAGAGGTGAACAAAATAGTAGAAAATTTCCAAATGGACAGAGATATAGAAGGAAGTTTGGAGTGTGTTAACTCATTAAATACTAATAATTATCCAACGACATTTAGGAGAATTGCTTCGCAACTCTCTGACCCTGCAAAGACCAGTTATGGTACACAAAACTTAGTTTTAGTTACTGAAAAAAATGAAATTCTTGATGTTTTAAACTTCCAACAAAAACTAAACTTACAAGAATTAATTAGGAGCAAACTTGATGATTACTATGAAGCCAGAGGCTTATTAAAAAAAGAAAATTCACAAACACTATTATACAAAGTATCTAGCTTATTTATAAAGGTAATTAGTAGTCCAATTTTTCCTAATAAATCTTCAAGGGTAACCCCGAAAAATACGATATTTAGTAATTGGATCAAAGTTGTAAATGAGTCGAAATTAACACTTGCTCATAACAACAAAAATAAATTTGTAACTGATACTAGTATTTTACCGGTTGAGCATAATAGTTTACTTACATTCTCTCACAGCAATTTAAACTTACAAACCTATAGTTCACAACTAGTATTTCCCATGAAAACCAAGTTTGGTATGTTTTTAAACGGTAAAGAAAAAATACCCAATCAAGCACAAAAATCTTTATCTCAAGAATCTATTTCTACAGAAGTGGAGACAAAAAATTCTTTTCCATTTCAGAACTTGATTCAAGGGGCTTTAAATTACTTTTTTGGCAAAAGTGATAATACTGAGATTAATCAGTTAAAGACAGAAAATAGTAACACAAAATATTTAACCGGGAATACTGGAAACAAGGAAGTTGATAAAGCTGATGAAATAGTAAATACCACTCAAATTAGTAATACAAATATCCATCAAAGTGATTTAGAACGTAGCAATTTAAGTAATACATATCTAAATCATAAAAATCAAGAAATAGCGAAGGAAGAAATAGCAAGTAGTTGTCCAAAAAAAAGCAAAAATTGGTTAGAATTACACGATATATTTTCCGAATCTCAAAAAGCTCAAGACCCAGATTCAATAGCATCTTTCTTGATACCACAAACAGAAATCCAAGAATCAAAAAATATTTTTCAAAGAATTACTAATATATTTAGACGAGAAGAAGATTCAGTTCCCAAGCGACAATATTGGATTGCAAAGCGCAAGCCAGATATCGAGGAAAACTTTACTCGAACAGAATTAGAAGCAAACTCTACTTCGATAAACGATGCACCTTCAGCTTTTATAAATGTTGAAGATAGACAATCTGCCGATGCTAATATCAACATAGATCGCCATGACAAATTGGCAAATGTTTCTACAAATGTGCCTGTAAGCACTGTAAATACTTTTGATCGCAATATTTCTTCGGGACAAATAGTTCATCAACCCTCAGAAACAAGCTCTAACTGGGATATAGAACATGACCCAGACTACTTTGAAACGGAAGGAGAAGTAGTAGGTTATGATAAACATCCCCTGGAGCGACTCCTAAACTGGTTAGATAAGGCTTTGCTCAAACTGGAAGATATATTTGCCCGAATTGTTAGTTTAGTACAGATGTTTCTACGCCAATTATAAATATTTCTCTAACAGTAGCTGTACTCAAATAATCAAATTATTTAATCAAATAAATTTATCCATAAATATTCATAAATATTATGGATGTATTCTGATGACTGTCAGATTTAAGTTTAGTCATCAGAAAATGGATTGGTACCACCGCTCCAGTTAAAGTCGCTGATGCGAAAGCTAATACCACCTAACTCCAGAACAGGATTATAACGCAGGCTCACACCATAGGTACGACGACTATATTCCAAAATATAGTCAGTGCTGCGACTTTCCCCTGTATCAACATTAATAGATGTTTGAATGCCAAGGCGGAATGGACCATATATTTGCTGGTTAATTCCCAGGTTAAGAACTCTATCGTCCACAAAGCGATCAAACAGGAAAGGAGATAAACCGTCGTTTAGACCTTGGGAGTAACTAATATTAAAAGCTGTATAGTCAAATGCACGTCGAGAAAAATTACCAAACTGTCCTTGCAAACCGATACTACCAATCAAAACATTTTGACTATCACCATTAGAATAAAAGCTACTAATACCTCTAACTCCGCCAATTGCGCGTATGTAGGGTACAACTGGATTGGCAGTATAACGAAGTCCTTTTTCTGCTGTTGGTGGTAAGGGTTTCCCTTGCCAAAGTAAAACACCACCCTCGAGTGCAGCACTGGCTTGTACGCGTCCTAGAGAAACGCGATTGTTGTCCCGGTCAACATCTAATAAGTCCAGCTGGTCGGTGTTAGCCTCAATAAGTTGAGCTCCACCTTGATATTTTAAATTAAAACCACTTTTCCCTAAGGGAATAACTGGAGAAGTAACTACACCCCCCAAACTACTTTGTACTGTTTGAAAACCAAGGGTCCCATTAAAAAGCCGATCGCGGTAACTATATTCTAAATTGGCAACATGACTATTATTAGGGTTTGCATTCGCACCCCCTAACACTCGTTTTAAGCGCAGGCTTGCTCGTAAATTATTTTCTATATCATTGAAATTAAAACTGGTTAGATCTCCAGAGCCTTTGATTGTAGTCTTTCGATCTAGTACTCCACCGAGTTGGGTTTTTAAACCAAATAATCCTGCAAGATTGCCAGTACCCCCTTGAACGGCTTCTTGGGCAAAAAACTGGGGAGTGAGACTAAGGCTAAAATTTTCTCTAACAATAGGTTGAAATTTTCGTTCAAAAAATAATCCCCCCCTGCGATCGCCATCAAAACCTAAAGAAACAATTGCTGGTGTTGCATCTCTTTCGTTACGGTCTATGACCTGACTGTTACGGGGAATTGGTAAACTAAAACCTTGATCGAATACCAGGCGTTGTCCTTTAGTCTTTATTCGATCTCGCAGTGGAGTTTCTCTAGTTAAAGTTACTGTATTTGCCCTTAACTCAAGTTCTGGAGGTGAGAAGGGGTCATTAGTAATACGAACATCTCTGGCTTGGAATCCTCGAGGATAAAAATCTATTTTTTCAGCTTTAAATCGGAGACGGCGAACTTCACCACCTTGTTGTGTACTGGGAAGGCTTACACCTCTACCAGAACTACCAAACCCAATATTAATTCCCCCAGGACTACTCACCGAAGTGAGAGGTTGATTGGTTCTTATTCTGTCACTTATGGGACGCGGAATGGCTCCACCTGGGTTCGCTCCATCGGAAGGAGAAGTAAAAGCTAAATCTGTGTTAGCTGTGGGAATAAAGATTTCCCCACTACCTCCATCTATTTCTCCGCTGTCCTGAATAAAGTTGTATGTGAATCGCTCTCCTCGTAGGACTTGATCTCCACGGGTTAATGCTACATTACCTTGACCAACTGCAATCAGATTATCCAAATTAACTTGGAGTTGATCGGAGTCTACTACAGCACCATCAAATCTAACAATGACATTGCCCCTTGCGGTAATGACACGCCTTTGTTCGTCATATTCTTGCTTATCTGCAACTACTTCTATTATCCTGCGAGTTTCTGGGGTTCGATTAGTTGACGGTAGGTTGTTATTAGATCTTCCTGTTTGTGTTGGGGTGTTTTGCTCCTGGGAAATAGTAAATTTCTTTGGTAGCTTGACAGTTTCCTGGCGCGCCTTAAACCTTATAACCGGAAATGATGTGACTGATGCTTTCCGATCATTACCCAGTTTATTTTGAGAGCTAAATTGAACTTTAGTCGGTGAAGTTGATTTTTTTAATAATGAGTTACTAGTTTTTGTAACTTGCTGATGATTTTTAGAAATATTAGTTTTTCTATCAGATAAAGTAATTTGTTGTGCAGGTAATAAAATTTCTGTTTTTTTAACTGCTTTTACAATTTCTTGATTTTTATTTTTTTCACTGGAATCATTAACAGCAGAAGAAATCACACCATGAGAGCTAAGAGTTTGCGACCGGTAGTTTTCATGATTGATAGTTTCATGACCGATAGATAGTGGTTCGCCTAAAACAGATGCACTATTTAAATAAATTCGGGGAGAAAATTCTGTCGGGAAGCTTTCTGGTGCAGCAGGCGAAGCTGGAATTTGAGCAACTAAATTAGAAGAAATTAAATTTTGTTGTCTAGATTTGAGTTTGCCAGATTTACTTGAAGAAGTGGATTTTTTCTTACGAGAAGATGCATATTTTTTTATTTCTGCCTTGGTATTAACCTTGGCAATTTTTATTCTCGATACTTCATTTATGACAATAGAAGAACTTTTAGATTCTAAATTTTCAAGTTTAGAAGGCGGTTGGGGCGGCAGAACTGGATGAAGCATATTTACCTGTAATTTAGCTAACAAACAGCCAAGTAGAAGCAAATTATAAGCCGGAAGGAATTATAAAATTTTCCCTCCGACAATAAATTTTGCCTATCCTACTCTCCATAGGAGGTGTGAGAAGCAAATCTAGGACAAGCCATCTCCAGGACTTAAATCTGTATTCCGCCTTATGGCAGTTTTGGATAATTTGTTTTATTTATTACTCCATATCCTGACGTCCGGGGTTACGAGCTGGGTCACCGGACAAAAATCCAAAGATAAACAAGGATAAAAACAAACCAACCACGATATAAACAGCGATTTTTAAAGTCAGCATAGAAACATCTCCTACAGGTATGAGAAGCTTTTTGTATCTGGGATGCAGAAAAAGTTGCTCTTATATCTTACCCAAATCTCATCCCTTTTTTTATAGAAGAGTTAGTCGAACGATATTTTGATGTTATTTTTGAGTACTTTTAGGTACTAAACTGAAACTATGATTTAGCGATCGAGAAAGTTTGGTACTTTTTGCATATCGCTTTGGGTGGTTGAGTTTCTGTACCAATTCATAACACCGATCGTCATTTGCTTAAGTCTAGAATGCTGCAACAGATATTTTCCCAGAAGGACTTAACTATAGATGCTTCCTAAACACAAACTCCAAAAATGTGGCACAAATAAGTCAAACATTTTCAAAGCTGAGCCCATTCACAACTTTAATGTCGCAACCCAAACAAAATGTCCGATTTATCTTGGCTAGAAGTATAACTTCTAGTAAATATTCTGACGGTCTCTCACAATATAGGTTTCCATAAATAACAAGAGCTACTTAACTGGGAATATCTACAGCAAATAGAAGTCAAAAGTCAAGAAGAATTACGCTTCATAACTGGAAAATCGGGTCAGACTCTACAGGATTTCAACCTGCTTGTCATTATTTCTAAAATTTACCCCATACCTTATTGACTTGTGACCTGCTGTGATACCACTTCCCACATCTAAATGCTTTGAATGACTAGTTTAGCTTAACTAAATTTTATGCATACTGAGCCCTAGTAACAATCAAGCTTGGATACAAATTTCCAATATAGAGAATCTAACCTTGATAACTTATTTATCAAACTTGAGAAGACTTATGGTGTTGGTTTTCTTCCTTTGATAAAAAAGTATGGGACAGTTTTTCTTGCTCCAAAGTCCACAATTCTTTAGATTTTCGACTTTTAATGACTCGCGCGGGAGTTCCTACAGCCACGGAGTAAGCAGGAATATCTTTCGTTACAACTGCTCCTGCACCAATTACACTTCCTTGACCAATTGTTACTCCATCTAGTACTGTCACAGCATGACCAAGCCAACAATCATCTTCGATGGTAATTCCTTTACTCGTAACACCTTGCTCGGTTATATTGCGGTTAGGATCGGAAAAATTATGATTATTGGCAAAAATACCAACATGGGCTGCTATTAAACAGCTTTTACCAATTACAATATCTCCAGGTCCTGCAATACAAACACCAGGTCCAATAAAAGTTTTCTCTTTTACACGTACTGAGGTATGTACCAAAGCTCCTATGTCAACGTTTCGCTCAATTGCAACTTGACTTTCAAAAATAATTTTATTGTTTTGGTGACCTCTTGCATCTAGGCGAGCGCCTTTAAAAATATGTACGCCATCAGCCACTTCCATATTAGATGCGTTGAGAAATTCCACTCCTTCTTGAATATATACAGAATTTCCAATTCGCCCGAAAATAGTTTTATAGCCAAAGTTACGTAATTTGTTTCCAAGAGCGATGGCTGGAACATCCCTCAGAGATGTTAATACTAAGAGTTCTTGTAAACGCTTAAACTTGGAAAAAGATTTTTGATTATCCATAACATTCATTAGCTTATTTTTGTTGTCGATAAATTTACCAAGTATCAATTTTTATTTTTTGACTTTAGACCGATTTTTTAAATTTTTTCTAGTAACTGTATTTTGTAATTAAAAGTTTGTTTTATTTTTTTATTATGTGGTGGTCATATATATCATTTATCCTGACATGTCGAACTGTATTATTCTCAGATCATACTAAAATTAGATTTAAACATCCTCACATTAAATTAAATTTAAATATATTCATGAACAGTTATGTATGAGAAGATTTTGGAAAAACTGATGATTTAGAGTTTTACCTAAAGTATCAATTACGTTTAATATTATGTGCTTTCAATATTAAATGACAACAGATTTTTAAATATTTATCCCAAGTCTAAAGTATATTGATATTAATAAGTTCATAATTAGAATAAAACAAATTTTTCCTCATAATGACAATAAGTTTTAGCGACATTAAAAATAACCAAAATTCGATATAATAATTAATGTATGTAAGCTATTCAACGATCTATTTTCATTACTGAGGATGTTTTGTTTTACTTATTTTTTATAATTATAATGCAATTTAAATCTGAGGCTAATATTTTCTATTAGTTCATTAAATATCCACTTTTTACTCAAAAATATACAATTCTTATTTTCAAAGCTATATTTAATAACTAATAGTTCATAATTTTTGATGAGAATATAAGCCGTGAATAAAATCTGAAATAGATATCCAGATATCTTATTCCAGTTTTGAGAGATTCACATAAATATTACTTCACTCTTTAATCTGCATTTTGAGTTGTAGTTAAAATAGTGGATTAACAATTGTAAAATTTTAATAGCTTCATGTGAAATAGGTTATCGACTTGTATCTATCTCTATTCAAACTTATTCAATTTAATTAGTGGTTATGAGCTAATTGAGCTTTTATTACTAGTTGTAATTAATACAAATTAACTGCTAGCCAAAACAACAATTAAAATTCACTGCTTCAGGAATAATTAACTGTACTAGCACATACTAGGTATGTATTCAATCAACTGTTTTTCTTACACTAGCGTAAAAAAAAGCTACATTGAACAATTTCATCATAAATTTATATGAATCATCAATTCATATTGCATAAATATTTGTTCTTAACTGCATAAAATACTACTAATAGTATATATATTATTACTGAAATAAGTATTTACACTAATGCTTTTAATAAAGCTTGGAGTTTCAGTTGAATTTCTGCAATTTCTTTATCAGGATCGGAGCCAGCCACTATTCCAGCACCAGCATAAAGTCTAGCGTGATCGCCATCAATGAGTGCAGAACGGATACCAACAACAAAATCACTATTACCGAGTAAGTCTATCCAACCAAGAGGTGCGGCATAAAGACCCCTTTCAAAATTTTCATAGCGGCGAATTTCGTTACCAGCTAAATCTGGTGCAGTTCCTGCAACTGCAGGAGTAGGATGTAATCTTGCCACAATCTGCAGAGGATGGACATTTTGAGGAATTGTTGCTCGAATCGGAGTCCACAAATGTTGAATGTTAGATAACCGTCGTAGACGTGGTTTTAATATTTCGGGAGACAAGCCGAGTTCAGATAAACTTTGAGTAATAAAATCAATAACTAAAGAGTGCTCGTGCCTTTCTTTTTGACTATTAATTAATCTATCTGCACTAGCAGCATCTTCAGTAGGTGTTTGACCTCGAGGCGCACTTCCTGCTAGCGCATCAGTAATTAACTGATTTTTGCGAATACTAATTAAACGTTCTGGACTCGCACCAATAAAATTTTGTCCTTTGCCGTTACTAGTAGAAAAAATATAACAATTAGGATGTAAGTAACGTAAATTTATTAATGATTGAAATAAATCAAAATTACGATTAGAACTAACATCTAAGGCATTTGCTAAAACAATTTTATTTAAATAATTGGAATTGATAGCATTTAGTGCAGATAATATTGAAATTTTAAATTCATTTGGGTCAGTTACAGCTTTTTTTATATACTTATTACTCTCTAATAAATTAATTTCAATATTATGTTTTAAATTAGAAATTTTCTGAATTTTGTCCCAGATTTTTTCGATTGTTTTATGAATATCTACTCTGGCATCAATAATAAGATTTGCGACTAACGTGCATTTTCCACGATTATATGATATTTGCCAACGTGGTAAAAATATATTAGCTTCAGCGAAAGGATAGTTTTGGTTGATATTTCGGTCGAAAAAACCGAAGCTACAAAAAAAAACAGGAAAAGATTGTAAAGAATTATCTTGGGGAAAATAAATTATTTTCTGTCTGCATTCTTCGATAAAGTATTCAGATTGTTTAAACCTTTCTTTACCAGTTATTTCTAATTTTTTTATCGCTCCCATAGCTGCAATAGCTTCTTTTTGACTTGGATCTTGCCAGTAAAAATTTATTTGGCATTCTGATGCTAAATTGGCAAATATAGTTAGAGGATCGACTGGTTTAATTTCTAAAGAAATATTTGCTATTCTTTGGCAATTATTTTTTAGACAATACTGCTGCGCTGCTAACAAAAAATTGTATAGCTCCTTATTACATATCAAAAAATCGGCAGTGCATGGTGAAACTGTCATGTGTCGCAAGAAGAGTAAATTTTTTTAAAGTTAGCTTCCATAATAGTCATAGTTCATGGTCGTATTTCTACAGGTAACACAAATAAATACCATTTAACGACCATAGACTGTTGCCTGGTTATTATGTTTTTGCCATACTTTATAATGCCTTGCTCTCAAGTCGGTTGCAAGATAAAGTTGATTGCGAAAAAAGTCAAGCTATTATCAACTATTTTATGACATTCATCTAATATTAAAAGTTTATGCGAAAAACCTGTTTATTTTCAAACCATCTCAACTTGAGCAAATAGACAATGCATAGTAATTTAATTAATTACGACAAATGACAAAAGAATTAATTTCATATCCTAAAAGAAAACTATGGATGGCAGCTATTAAACCGCCAATGTACAGTGTTGCAATTGTACCAATTTGGGTAGGAAGTGCAGTTGCTTTTTGGGAAACTAAAATTTTCAATGAGGCAGTTTTTTATACTTTTTTGGTGTCAGCAATTTTTATTCTTGCTTGGGAAAATTTAAGTAATGATGTGTTTGATTCAGAAACTGGAATCGATCAAAATAAACACCATTCTCTAGTGAATTTAACAGATAATAAACTATTAGTTTTCTGGCTGGGAAATTTATTTTTGTTCTTGGGTTTATTAGGAATTATTATCATTTCATACTGGCAGCAAGATATCACTGTAATTGGGATAATTTTATTGTGCTGCTTTTTAGGTTATCTGTATCAAGGACCTCCTTTCCGTTTGGGTTACAGAGGTATGGGGGAGATTCTTTGCTTTTTTGCATTTGGTCCTTTGGGTGTGGATGCAGCGTATTATAGTCAAACTCAAACTATATCAATCAAAAGTTTTACAGCTTCAATTATTGTTGGAATTGCAACTAGTTTGATTTTATTTTGTTCCCATTTTCATCAAGTCGAGGATGATTCAATTGCTGGGAAGCGATCGCCGATTGTCAGAATGGGGACACAAACATCCGCCAAAGTTCTTAAATGGTTTACTGGAAGTATTTACGCCACAACTTTAGGCTTCGTAGCTTGGGGTTTTTTTCCAGTTTGGACTTTACTAAGTTGGATAAGCTTACCTTTTGGGTTTCAATTATGTCGACACGTCGGGGAAAATCACGACCAACCAGAGAAAGTCAGTAACAGTAAATTTATTGCAGTAGCAGTACATTTTTGGAGTTGTTTGCTATTTGGTTTGGGCTTTTTTCTCCCTGTTGGGTAAAATAACTGTCAATTTTGAAATATTTTCCAGAATCCAATATTTCCTAAATTCCAATATTTCTAAACTCTAAAACTAAACTCCAAAATTTTCCTAATTCCCAAACAACTATTTTCAAGAAGATTGATATACCTGCAGTATTTGTAATCTAGTCATAAATTAAGTTATCAATCTTACAAATAGTCGGGATAAATTCTCAATATGCTTTATAGGTTTGAATTTCGTCCTTATCAGCGGAAGTTTTCAATTCCTTTGCAAACTAGTCATGGAATGTGGGATATTCGTCAGGGTATTATCCTCCGTCTTCAAGACGAAACCGATCAAATTGGGTGGGGAGAAATTGCTCCAATTGAATGGTTTGGTTCAGAAAGTTTTCCAGAAGCTTTAGATTTTTGTAAGCAACTACCAAACATAATATCTTCGGAGCTCATCTGTGGAATCCCAGATAAGTTACCAGCTTGTCAATCTGGTTTTGAAAGCGCTTGGGAAATAGCAACAGGTAATTGGAAACCACAAGCAAAGTATATTGATGGTTTACAGAAAGATTTTCCTTCTTCTTGTAATCAAGATTTAACTTACAGTGCTTTATTACCAGCAGGAAGACAAGTATTAGAAAAGTATCTCCAACTTTTGGAAGCTGGATATCGCACTTTTAAGTGGAAAATAGGAGTCTACCCAGTAATAGAGGAAATATCTATCCTAAAAGTATTAGCACGCAAATTACCTGCTGATGTTAAGTTACGTCTGGATGCTAATGGTGGGCTAACTTATGAAGAAACTATTTTGTGGTTGAAAACTTGCGATCGCATTAACAGTGAATCTGAATTTCCCCTCACAATAGAATTTATCGAGCAGCCATTAGCACCAAAAAATTTTGAAATAATGCTGGATTTGAGTAGTAGTTATACAACCCCGATAGCCTTAGATGAATCAGTTGCGACTCTACGACAATTAAAAGCTTGCTATGAAAAAGGTTGGCGAGAAATTTTTGTAGTTAAACCAGGAATTATTGGTTCGCGATCGCAGTTACGTCAGTTTTACCAACAGAATGAAATTGATATTGTATTTTCATCAGTTTTTGAGACTATTGTTGGGAAAGAAGCTGCTTTACAAATAGCGAATGAGTTATCGCGAAAAAAAAGAGCATTAGGTTTTGGAATTAAACACTATTTCACAGACCCAGAAGAAGATTGGCTAAATAATTTTTGGTAAATCAGTCCCCATATGATATGACGCTATGCGACGAAGAACTACAAGTGGTTGGCTGACTCCCTCCCGGCTTGCGTGTACGTAGGTCATAAAATACAGCGTCTGATAGCGACCAAAAGCTTATTATTTATAGGTTTGAGCGTATCTACAACGTTAGCGGAACCGTAAGTTAGCAGTTCCGCAGGTAGCGCAGCTATAAGCCTCTAGGATGTCCGTAGGACAAACATCATTAGTTAACTTTCTAACTTAATTACGTATTGCGATAAAAGTTTCAAATATGCTTGATAATTGGATATCTCACTCATCTAATGAGTGGTTAGTTTGTGAAAATAGTCATCAATTTTTGCAAATAGTAGAAAATTTATATTTACAATTAATTGAATCTAAGCAAAATGAAAAAATACCCAATATTTTTTTAGTAGAGCGTCAACCTGTAGATTTTATTGCTAGTTTAATTGCTGCGATCACAGCAAAATGTCCAATCTTTATCTGTAATCCTGATTGGCAATATCAAGAATGGCAACAAGTATTTGACTTAGTAACACCAGATATTATTTGGGGACAAGAAATTCCAGATAAGCAAAAAATAATTCCAAATCAAATATCAGCACAGGAACAATTTTCTTTATCTGATTCTCAATTTTCTCCAATCATGATCCCCACTGGTGGGTCGTCAGGAAAAATAAAATTTGCGATTCATACCTGGGAAACACTAACAGCATCTTCACAAGGATTCCAGAAATATTTTCAAATACCTCAAGTAAATTCTGTTTGTGTTTTGCCTTTACATCATGTTAGCGGCTTAATGCAATTTATTCGTTGTTTTACTAGCAATGGTAAATTAGTTATATTACCATTTCGAGAGCTAGAAAATTATCAGCTAAAAAAATATCAAAGATATAATATTGACCACTCCAAATTTTTTATATCTTTAGTTCCAACTCAATTACAACGTCTGATTCAAAAATCCAATTTGAATAGATGGTTATCACAATTTAAAACAGTACTTTTAGGAGGTGCTCCAGCTTGGGATGAATTATTATCAAAGGCAAGATACTATAATATTCCCTTAGCTTTAACATATGGGATGACAGAGACTGCTTCTCAAATTGCAACTCTTAAACCAGAAGATTTTCTCAAAGGTAAATTAGGTTGCGGTCAAGTTTTACCTCATGCAAAGGTTTATATTTCTAACGATAATAAATATAAATTGAAATCAAATAAAATTGGCAAACTTAATATTGATGCTCAATCACTATTTCTCGGCTACTATCCATACATTAGAAATAAAGATGAAAGCCTAAAAGTAGATGATTTGGGATTATTAGATGAGGAAGATTATTTATATGTAATGGGACGTGATAGTGACAAAATAATCACTGGTGGCGAAAATGTTTACCCTCTAGAAGTTGAATCAGCAATCAGACAAACAAAAATGGTAAGTGATATCTGTGTCATTGGAGTAGCAGATAAAATTTGGGGAGAAGCTGTAACTGCAATTTATGTACCAAAATCTACAGATATCACCAGTTTAGAACTAAAAAATCAGCTTACAGTAAAAATCAGTAAATTTAAAATTCCCAAATATTGGATTCCGGTATCATCCTTGGGGCGAAATTCTCAGGGAAAAATAAATCGCCAGAAGTTACATGAAATTGCAAGAGATAAACTGAGTTTACATTTGACAAAATCACAAAATCCAAAATCCTAGTCAATATTTAGTTGAATAATATTATTAATTTCTAAAACACCAAATCTAAAATATCAAATTTAAAATATCAAAATCAAAATACAATAAGTATAATTTTCAATTCTTGCTACTATCTAATCCTAAGCATAATAATTATCTAACCAAGATTATCTAACCAAGAAATAATATATCCTGGCAAATCTGCCCTCTTTCTAGTTTTCCCGTGGATACATACATGTCTTGTATTTGCTTTACTTGCAAGTATGTTCTGAGCAAAAATTTCATAATTAATTTCAAATTTATCATTACCTAATTTTTTAGCAATCATTTTAATTTCCAATCTGTCTCCACAAAAAATAGGGCGAAAAAAATCAACATCAGCATGAACAATTGGAAAAGCTAAAATTGGTTTTGTGAAAAATTCTTTAATATCTATATCTGAATCTACTAAAGATGATTCATAAGCTTCGTGACAAATATTTAAAATGTTTGCAAAGTATACGACTCCGGCAGCATCAGTATCCCTAAAACGAACATTATAGCTATAGGTAAAACCCATAATACTAATAAATTAAAATTACTTCTTTAGTATGACCCATATGGTGTGGCATGATGGAAAATTCATTAGCATATCCGTAAATTAGCCGCTCCGTAGATAGCGCACGCAGCTTTTGGCTAAGCTAAGTACGTAGTCGTCCGTGGGACATAATAGACCGACTGCACCTACAACGCATAATTCTGCTACATTACTATTTGTGAATTCTATTCACAAATTTAGCATTTGATAAATATCTTTAGAATCAGGATTTAAGTAAGGATAATCTAAACTAATTCCCACCTCTTTAAAATGCTGATATATAAAATATACTCTCTTCTGTGGAGAATTTTCTCCCTGTCGCCAAGCATCTAAAAGTGCATTAGCAACAATTTGACAGCGGTTTATTCCAAAACTTTCTTGAGGGGCAAATTTTTGATTTGGTTCTTCCGCTATACTCAATCCTGGTGCTAACAATTTGGTAAATAAAGGAACTTCTTGCTCAAAATAGGACTGATTTTCTAGGTAAACAGTTTCCAAAACATTTTTTAACCCAAGATAATCTTTCCGTTCAAAATAAAGTATCCCAGAGTCAAAGCGTTGATAAAAATTAGGATTATGTAATACCTGAAAATTGAAGGGGATTTCTAAATTATTTAACCCTAGGGTCAAGCTATCCATCACAGCAATAGCACCAGCAGAGCTAATATTAAAACATATTAATCCAATGTCTTTATCATGCTGTATATTACCAGCATTACCAATGGCGATGTAAACGCCGTTTTGTAGCTGATGATTTGGCATTAATATTGATATTAGTTCGCCAGTTTTTGCATCTTCTATTGGTGGGTCAGAATGATGGTAATACTCCACATATAAAGTTAAACTGTCCTTAGCTAATGCCAAGCTACCATCTGGTTCCCGCTTCAAAACTTGCCAATCAGAATCAAAATATCCAGTTCCGCAATTACTTTGGTCTAATCGCTCGTAAAAATCCCAATCTACATCAAAACCACAATCTAATTCTAAGTTTGTATTGAGTATAAATTTATCTTTACGAACAGCTAAAACATTATTTAAAGAGTGATTATAATAAATTCCATATAATAAATTTCGCAACAATAATGCCAGATATTTATTCTGGAGAGCGAAGGAAAGTTGTTTGAAACGTTTTGCTACTGTTGGCGGTAGAATGAAGGGTTCATAACCACAATGACGAATGCAAAAGTTAGCTTCTATCTGGATATCACTAGCAATATCAAGCAAATATTTAGGTAGTGAAATATCTGAAGTGTCTATCATCATTGCGAGCGATTTTTTCTATACTTCCCTACAAAAATAGAGCAAAACATAAGAAAAATATTACACCACTTCTATTGGATGCCCTAATTTTTTCTCTTACCCTTTATTCTCAGCAACCACGTAAACGTGTTTTTTCGTAAAAAATCGGAAGTAAATTATTTTCTTTTTTATTTATAGGAAGTACTTGCAGTTTCTTTATATGTTTAATAATTTCTGATTCATTGACGCCGAATACAGTCATCACAGATATTTGTGGCATTGTCAGCATCTTTCTGGCAACTTCCAAGGTACACAAACCAATGTTATCAAAAGATTTATTTGTGTCTATTTGTTTTTCAATGTCTTTAATAAGTACAAGCCCCGCAAACTGAACAACTTGCAAGATAAATTCTTGATGATATTCTAGGATTTTGGGGAAAGTTTTAAGATAGGAGCGAGTGAGAGCCAAAATTGAAGCTTGAATAGCTTCTAAAGGAACCATTGCTAGTTGAAAAGATTCTTCCAGACTTATGCTTGGATCTACTACCAAACTTTCCAACCAAATTTTTAGGTAACTTGCAATTGTTGTTCCCAGTTCGAAGGCTGGATCTCCCCAGCAGTATGCTTCCCAGTCAATGAATCGCACCAAGTTTTTATCTTGTTGCTCCCATTGAGAATGCAGCAATATATTTTCTAGTTTTAAGTCATTATGGATCAAGCATGAAGGATTCCAACTATTTGCTAAACCAGCAATTTCAGATTCCAGATCGTCATAATGCTGGTAGAGTTCATAAAAGACAAGCGCCTCTTTTGGAACTTTTGTAAAAATTTCTGGTCCTACTCCTTCAATACCTTGGGCTGGATTGTAATACTGATAGCGAATTCCACCTGTTGGTGCTGTTGCGATAAAGTCTCTATATTCACGACGATTGAAAGTAGCACAATGTAATCTCCCTAAAACTTTACCAATTGCAGTTGCAATTTCTTCAGGGAAAATACCATTTTCGCGGTAAAAGTTATCCAGTTCAAAATATTCGCTTAAGTAGCGACGGACAAGAATAGAATCATCTTCATCAAAGTGCACAACCAGGGATTCGATCGCGGAAATATTTTTTAAAATTGGAAATGAATTGAGCAATTCATGAAACAGCCACTCATTGAAAAATTCTTCCTGACTCCCAAAACCTTGGGTACAACGTTCCTGTTTCACAAGTAACTTACAATTGGAAGCCAGCTTCACAAGTAAATTCAAATTCTTCTTGCTACTCTGTGGTAATTCAGAATCAGCAGATGCGCCATCTTCTGAGCTACACAGACCCGCATCATGCAGGTACTGGATAACGTTATGAGAAGACAATGAAAATACCATGTAATATGTCCTAATCCTTAAGACTGTGGAAAAAATTTACGGTTCTTCAGTATTTACTTGAACAATGCTTGTTTAAGTTAAGAGCATTTTCAAGTCAAAATCGACAATTACGAGCAGGATCTATTAATATCCCATATTTCTAAAATAAAGCTGCCAAAATGCCAGTTTAACTCCATGTTTTTTTATCATCATTTTAAATGTAATTAATATTTAACTACTGAATCTTTAAATTCTTTAAACCAATTACTTACGTATATATAGAAAATTATATATTTTAATCAAACCATTAAAGAAAATCATTTTATTTATAGTTTGTAACCGATAATTTAAGTATTTTGTCCTATCAAATTACAGAAATAAAGTACAAAAGTTCTCAGTTAACAATTGTAACTATGCAATTATTTTTCTGTAATTACTATGTCTCCATTTCTTAGAACATTCTGTTTTTTACTATACATCAACCTAGGCAAGTAATAACTGTTATTCACCTCACAAACATGATAAACCTATGATTTAGGGTAGTTGTGGAAACAAATATAAACAATTCTCAAAATGGATACATGTATCGTAAGGAACATATTTTATTCTTGCACGCATCTTAAAAAAATTACATCTTTTTTTTATAGGCTCAGAGAATTATCTTTATAGACTAAATATACAGTAAAAAAATAGATTATTAGCAATAAATATTTACTACTAAGTACTTCCCGAACAAATCAATATAAATTTATATTGTTCAACACCATATTCTGATGATTGGGGATACATTATTTGCGAATAATCCTTAATTGATGGAAAGACGTTCTAAATATTTAGTCAAATCTCATCAATTTATTATTTGGTTAATGGCTAAGTTATGAAGTCTATCTTATACTCAGCAGTCTTTTGCAATTTAGGTCTGATTTTTGTCTGCGAAAGCATTACAAATAGTGTACACCTACAAAGGTGACAAACTTGAGACGTGACAAAAACAAAATTTAGTGTCGTGTATTTTTTAGTCCTGGTATAAACATCAGGTTGTTTAGAATACGATTTTCACAATTACTAAAGAACGTATTTGTCAATAAGAATGTTTTTCGATTCTAATCCTAAGGATAGATTTGAAGACTTGTGCTACATCATTGTTCTTGCTGTAAATCGCTCTCAGGTGCACAAGGTTAATCCTTAATTACCTACAGAATTGGGTTCTAGCATCGACAAGTAAAATTTGAAGGTTGTTAGTAGATTGCCGATTTACCCAGATAATCCTATTGAGCTTCTATAAGTTCGGATTCGTTTAGAAATCTACTGAACTTGAGAATCAAACCAATTTTGTCTGTTACTACCTATACAACTTGTCCTAAACTACATCAACAATTTAGTATTTTTTTGTATAGTACAAATATACATAAACATTCAATCAAAGAACAAGTAATAAAGAATATTAGTTTGAGGCGCGATCGCTTACCTGGAGATGTCAAAAATTCTTAAGGATCGAAAAGATTACCACCAAGCCTAATATACTCATTAAACCTGCAGGCATAAATTTACGTGTTTTTACGAATCTCACAGCAAATACAATAACTAACATACCTGCCACAGCAAAACCCAAAATCAAACCCCATTTTTGACCTTGCAATGTCACAAAACCCGATAGAAGTAATAATAATCCACTGATGACGCCACTTATAAGTGAAATTTTACTACCTGCTTTTTGATAACCAATAAGACCCCCTATAATTTCTAGGATGCCATATAAAATTATACTGAACACACTGATAGTCATTGTTAAAACCTATGTAGAAGATGAAGTGTAAGCCCGACTCAGATAGAAAATTTAGGATAGTGCGGTTACTTGAATCCCAAGTCTACTGATGAATAATGAAACAATGCCTACTTCCACAGAAGGGAAATTAAAAATAGATCGGATAAAAAATTCAATCAACTCCAGAATTCAGTTTATTCAACGCCAAGCTGCTTCTCTTTTAATTTACCAATCAGTCTTACAAGGTAAAGTGGGTGAAGCTTTTCTTGACCTGTTGCAGGCTATACGTTACACTGATGCCGATGCACGAGTTTGTTTGCAAGCTTATGGCAATTTCTTTAAATTGTTAGCTGCCAGACATCAAAACTGGGAAGAATATCTGATTACACAAATTATCAGGAATGAAAATCCCTTTAGCCAACTAGCGCAACAAAAAGATATGGAGAATTTAACTTCGGCTTTAGTTGCAGCTGTAGGGAAAGATTTACAAGCGTTACAAAGCTTACATGAATGTAATTGTGCCGTTTTAAGTGAATGGGTTCAAGTTGTAGCTCATCTCCCAATTTCACTAACAGTGTGGTACTCCTCTGAAGATAGGGTAGCAACGGCTAGAGAATCAGCAATGATTGCAAAAATATCTTCCCTGGATAACTGGGAAAATGCTGTATCTATTTTAGCTAATTACTACCAAGATTTTGGTGTTGGCTTATTTGCTAAATATCAAGCATTACGATGGCATGACAATCAGTTTATTGGTGTTAGATATCCAGATACGATTACACTCAAAGAATTGATTGGTTATGAGACCCAGCGAGATGCTTTGCTCAAGAATACAGAATTCTTACTATCAGGGCATTTCGCATTGAATATATTACTATACGGCAGTCGTGGCTCGGGAAAATCTTCCCTGGTGAAAGCTCTTTTAAACGAGTACGTCCATCGTGAATTACGTTTATTGGAAGTTAGTAGATTAGATTTAAAAAGCTTACCTGAGATTGTAGAAAAATTAAGAGGACGATCTCAGAAGTTCATTATTTTTGTTGATGACCTTTCCTTTGAAGAAGATGATGATGCTTTTAAGGCTCTAAAAGTTGTTTTAGAGGGTAATATTACTGCTAGACCGCAAAACGTTGTAGTTTATGCCACTTCCAATCGACGTCACTTAATTCGTGAATTTTTTGCCGATAGACCAGCCCTGAGAAATAATGATGAGATACATGCCTGGGATACTGTACAAGAAAAGCTTTCATTTAGCGATCGCTTTGGTTTAACTTTAACTTTTGAACCTGCAGATCGGGATACATATCTCAAAATTGTTCGCCAGTTGGCTTTGCAAGCTAATATAAATCTTACCCAAGAAGATTTGGATGCTCGCGCTTTGCAATGGGCTACTCGGCATAATGGTCGTTCCGGACGCACAGCCAAACAATTCGTAAACTATCTAAGTGCTGATTTGACTGTATCCGTGAGTGAATAAAATTACTGGCAATTTGTTAGTCAATTTTTCACTGTTGAGTATTGTAAGCTATTTAAATTACTATAAAACCCAAGCTTTACAGTTTTCAGTGACAATGATTCAAAAATATTAATGTAATATCAAACTACATAAAAATTATAGAGTGACTTATTTAGTCATGCTTCTTTATTAGTATCATGCAAGTAGCAATGGTAAGTAATCGATTTATCATAAATATCGTTGCCTTCGGTATAAGTTTTGGTTTGAGTTTTGCATTAACTGGTAGTTTTAAACGTGCAGCTATCATTGCACTACTCTATATTCCAACCACTTATATGGCGGTACTGTTCGCCCATCAGCGCCGAAAACATCACGATGCAATAATTTTAAAATCCTTAAAATCCCTAAATGGACAACTTAGGGAAATGGAAGACATAAAATCGCGGATGGTTGTTGAAATTAATAGTTTAGAAAAACATCGTTCGCTACTTTATTCAGAATCTAAACAATTACAAAATCAAGTAACGGAATATCGCCATCAACGAGATAGCATTGATCGTGAATTAAGTACCTATGCTGGGCAAAAAAAACAAGCAGAAACAGGAATACTGCAACTAAAAACAGAACTTGAGAACCTAGAAAAAAGTAAAGAAGAATTAGAAAAATATTTTTCTAAAATAACTGCAGAAAGTCGTCGTTTGGAAATTAACTGTAATGTATCGCGTTCAGAATTTATTAAAGTAAAAAATCAAATCGAGCAACTCGAACAGGACAAAAAAGAATTAGAGAATAATTTAACTTTGCTCAATCGAGTAAAGCCACAATTAGAAGAAAAGTTATATGACCTGCGTATTAATTTGCAGGAATTAGAAGTTGTAGAGTGCAAAAAAAACGAAATAATAAGTGCAAAAATTTCCGAGCAGCAAAGTCTTGAAGATAAACTGGGTAGTTTAAGAGAAGAGGTTGATACTAAGCAAGTCGAATTGTCACAGTTAAAAGGACAGGTATCCCTTCTACAAGACGAGCATGATATTTTGCAGGATCAAATTTACGACTTATTGCAGCAAATGGAAAATATCAACTCAAATCATTTGCTCGATCCAGGCCTAGAAGAACAAGACCTAGAAGAACAAGATTTAGAACCTTTTCCCTTTGCTGACCTGCTAGATCCATTAGAAACTGCAGAACTAGACAAAGAAAATGACGTTTCTACTGAGCTACCACAAGAATGGAAAATTCTTTTAGAACAACTTCCCGAGCATGAGGTTCAAGTATTGCAAGCATTAGTAGAAGAAGAAAACCCAAATCCCATTGTCAAAAATATTGCGCAGAGCAATATTACTATGCCTAATTTGCTGATTGATTCAATAAATGAGCGTGCGAGCGACACTCTTGGTGAATTGATTATCGATCCAGGAAAGGAATTTCCAGGAATATGTGAAGAGCATTTAGCAAAGGTTCAAACAATGATTGAAATTTATTCTCATAAGCTAGCCAAACAGGGATCTTCTAAGTAACTAGAATCTATTTACTTACTCTCATCACAATTATTATCATCAAATTTTCCCATCAAAAATAACCCTCGATAATATTGTCTATACTAATCAATACTTATAGTATGGGGCGATATTAATATTATGGGCTGCACGCCTCTGCATATTTTTCCAACTGAGGTGAACTAAATGGCAAAGTTGAAACTCTCAAAAAAAGTATCTGCGAGTTTGATTAACTCTCTGGCTGCTGGAGTCGTACCCAGATTAGGTATCGAAAACATTGCAGTAGGAAGAAAACAAGAGCTCAAAAGCCTTTTACAAAATCTCGATGATGTTGCAGAAGGTATTGCAGCATTTCGCTTTATTATTGGCAATTATGGTTCTGGTAAAAGCTTCATGCTTCAGTTAATACGAAATAAAGCGATGGAGCAAGGATTTGTAGTAGCTGATGCTGACTTATCTTCAGAGCGTCGACTCGCTGGAACTAATAATCAAGGTTTAGCAACATATCGGGAATTAATGAGTCATCTAGCAACCAAAACTCGTCCTGACGGTGGTGCTTTAGTCTCGATTTTAGAAGGTTGGATTAATAAAATTCAACAAGAAGTAGTTAAAGAAACAGGAATGCAACCTAATGATGAAGATTTCGACCGTCAAATTGAAGTAAAAATCAGAGAAGTAATCAACTACATTGAAGATTTAGTTCACGGATTTGATTTTGGAAATGTCATTATTGCTTATTGGCGAGGATATTGTAATGATGATGAAGATCTAAAAAATGCTTCACTTCGCTGGTTAAGGGGTGAATTCTCTACAAAAATAGAAGCGAAAGTAGCTTTGGGAGTAAGAGTAATTATTGATGATAACAGTTGGTACGACTATATAAAATTATTAGCTAAATTTGTTGCTGAAATTGGTTATAAAGGACTTATTGTTTTGCTAGATGAAGCAGTCCATTTATCTCAAATATCCACAACAGTTACCAGAGAAAAAAATTATAATAGGTTGCTGGCAATGTTTAACGATACCGTGCAATGCAAAGCCGAAAACCTAGGTATTATGATTGGTGGTACTACAAAATTTTTAGAAGATCGCAATCGCGGGCTATTTGCTGATTCTGCTTGGCGCAGGCGCACTAAAGAAAGTCGCTTTGCAACGCAAGCTGGTGTAAGTGAGTATTTGGGACCTGTTATCCGCCTAAATCCCCTGAAAGAAGAGGAAATACTAACACTTTTACAAATATTAACTGATATTCACTCTGCTAATTTTAATTATCAGAGTCAATTGAAAAATAAAGATTTACAAGAATTTATTCAAGAAATTATTAGTCGCTTGGGTGCCGATGCATTACTTACGCCAGGTGAAATCGTCAGAGACTTTATTGCCATACTGAATATAATTTATCAAAATCCCCAGATTTCTTTTACTCAATTAATTCATGGTTATGATTTTAAACCAACAGCAGTTCAGAAAAACATGATCTCAGACGCGGAAGATGATGTAGCTGAGTTTAGTTTGTGAACAAAATTTATTTACAAACCGAAATGTATTAAAAGTTGTAGTTTTTGGTATTTATTCTGTTCGTACAGCATCCTTTAAATAGGTTCAATACTGTATTAATCTTACTTAAAGTTTGATGCTTATGGGTAAACATGTAAAATATTCCCCAAAGATAAATCATTAAATTGAGTATGGATAAATACCGACTTTATCTACACTAAATCAGGATAGCTTTTCACAAATAATTTTCAATTTGTGTTCGAGTTGTAATGTTAATTTAATTTCCTAGTTCCATCTGATTGATAAATTGGACTTCATTGACTACAGCCACACCAAGAATCATACCCATGACTACCGTGTTTGCTATGACTGCAACTGCAACTAAACCATAGAGTCGAAATTTAGGATTTTTCATCCCTTCAACCTCCTAAGTGCTTCGTAGTTTCAACATAGAAGATAAATGTCAAGAACTTTGTAATTTGGCGTTCAAGTAAAGCTAGTATATGTTTACTTGTTTTTTCTGTACTCCTTGGGCTGGTAAAATTTAGTGGAGAAAACTATTTTTGAGATCCATGACTGCGGAAACAGATCGGGTTGATTCAAATACTCAGGGTGCGGATGCTGTAGATAATGCAATTGCTAAAGGAGTTGATTTAGATGGTTCTCCAATTCCTCCAGCTAAATTAGAATTGTATCACCAAGTTATGGGATTGGAGGCAAATAGACAACGTAGCGGAGTATCCAATACCATGCGCTCGCGTATTGTTAGAATTGGCGCAAAGCACATTCCTCAAGCAGAACTAGATCGAATGTTACTCGAAGCTGGTTTTACAGCCCTCAAGGAAAAGGAAGTAGCTTTTTTCTATGGTGGTAAGTAAGTTTTATTTCCCCGTAGGGGAATAGATATTGATACTTCCCGTAGGGGAATAGATATTGATACTTCCCGTAGGGGAATAGATATTGATACTTCCCGTAGGGGAATAGATATTGATACTTCCCGTAGGGGAATAAGTATTGATACTTACTCTAGGAGAATAGGTATTGATACTTCCCGTAGGGGAATAAAGTTACATTCCCTCAAGAAAATTAAGTTTGTATGTCTTCAACAAAGAAATAAGTTTTGTATTGTTTCCACGGGGAAACAAATACTCACACTTCTATTTTAGGAAAATAGAGGAATCAAAAAAAATCACTACCAAAAGTCGTTGACTTGGTATCCTAATTCAAGAATCATTTGCCGCAGTAAAGGTAAACTCAAACCAATAACATTACTGTGGCAACCTTCAATTTTTTCTACAAACAATCCCCCCTTACCTTCAAGAGCAAAACTTCCAGCACATTTGAGAGGTTCGCCAGTAGCAACATATGCCTTAATGACATCATTACTCATTGGCGCAAAGTAAACTTTTGTCACTTGACATTTTACCAAAGAGCGATTTTGAAGATTATCAATCAAAGCATGACCGGTAAATAAATCGCCAACATTCCCTTGCATTTCTTGCCAGCGATCGCATGCTTCGGCTTCATCTCTTGGTTTTCCGTGAATATGACCATTAATTAGTAAAACAGAGTCGCAACCCATAACTAAAGCAGATGGGAATTGATGACTCACAGTTTTTGCTTTACTCAAAGCTAAATTCTGTACTAGTTCTGATGGATCTTTAAGTTTGATTTGTGACTCATCAAAATCACTGGGTACTACCTTGGGTTCTATACCAACAGTTTGTAGCAATCGACGGCGTGCTGGTGAAGCTGAAGCCAATACAAATTTGGGAATTTCCATGAGACTTTGCTTGTGGCAGAAAAATCAAGCTAACAAAAGAACATTAACTTAAGTTTTGGTTAATAAACAGAGAAGGATAAAACAGTATCTTCAATCAGTCTTTTGACTTTTGGCCAACGTCTTTGAGAGACTGATGCGTTTAGGGTAAATACTTTACCACGGCGAAGTGCAACACTGGCAAGATTATGTCTTTTCTTATTGTTTGGCAGCTTTACGACATATTCCAACATATAGTAAGTTTTATCTTCGACTTGCCGTTCGCGAGCATCAACTAACTCTGCTTTTCGTCCACTACCTTCAGGGGCTAAAGCATTTTTACCCAATTTATACCCTACTTCCGTAGGAGTACCTAATTCTGTAAGAGTCTTATTGGAAGGAGCAGGGCTAACAATAACTGAAACGTTTTCCGTAGTTTCAATGATGTCGTGGAAAACCACATCTGGTCCACCAGAAACTTTTACTTGTACCCAGCCGTTGGGATATAAGAACTGATATCCTTTGTCGGTATTTACGTAACTTTTCAGACCAGCTGCTGCTGCAATATCAACATTTGTAATAAAAAAACTCAGTGTTATCAAAAATAAAAGTAAAAATTTTTTCCACATTTCTATACCTTCCTTTGGGTCTGGAGCAAGCGTTCTACCGGAGTATTCACATTTCTTATTGTCCCATCAAGAAGTAATTTTCGGTGAATACAAACTGTATAAGACTGAATTTAAGTCATATTTGCTAATTTCAGGGTCTATCTATATTTGTAAATTTGAGCAAACCTGTATTAAATCAACCACAAATAAAATTCTCACAAGCGTTTAGGATTCTAGAGATTCAAAATTTTAGCGATTAAAAATATTGCCACAGACACCGCAAAAAACTGATTTATATCATTCAGAAAATACATAACGGCGTACTAATCTAAAATGGCAGATTTACTTAAATATTGGTTTTCAGAACAAGATGTGAGTAATATTACATACTCCATACCATTACGAGTAAAGTGTTTTGCTAGTATTAATTGATGATTTACCTAAATTAATTAGGTAAGCTAAAGTTCTAAGTATTTTGGTTGTTGACTGAAATAGTTTTATATGGAACGGGATATTTCTGAAGACATCAGTGGTGCTAGATGTTACCTTGAGCTAGGTTCTGACAAAAAGTTAAAAATTCACTGCCTGCTTTAAATTCCAACGAAGGAAAATAAATAAAAGTTAAGGTTGTGAAAATAATCTTCCAGCAAGTTGATATTGAGCAATCAATTTAATTACTACAAAACAAACAAACTATGGTGAATACATCATTTGCTGCGATGAATGCAGGTCGCACACTCAAAGTAGTTGGAATAATTTTGATTTTGTCTTTTCTAATTGATTTTATTATTTTGCTACTTCCCTTTCAGCCAACGGATAGAACTTGGCAAATTAGCTTAGCAACAGCACTGGTTGACCGAGGAATTGTACCTATAGTGGGATTAGGTATGTTATTCAGTGGCTACTGGGCTGATAGTTTTGCTAATGATAATTCTGGAAATTCCGGTATTGATTTAAGAATGCCAGCATTGATACTTTCCAGTATTTTAGGGTTAATGTTTTTGCTAATTTTTCCATTACACCTCAATAATGTTCGTCAAGCTAGCACTCAACGAGTAGAGCAAATTAATAAGCAAGCAGAGCAAGCCCAAACACAGTTAAGTCGTCAAGCTTCCCAGTTAGAAGCCCAATTGAACAGCGAACAGGGTAAAGCTGTACTAGAAAATAGACGTAAGCAGCTAAAAGCTCAAATTACTGAATTATTAAAGGACGAAAAGAAGTATAATGAAGCGCTAGCAAATCCAGCCCTAAATTCAAACCTTAAAGAATTACTGAACAAAGCTAAAGCTAATCCTAAAGATATAGACAAATTAGTTGCGCAACAAATTGACCCTCAAGCTTTAGCAAAGCAGCAATTAAGTCAAATTAACGAACGCAAAGAAGAAGCTGCGAAGCGTGAAAGAGATGGAGCGTGGCGTTCTGGAGTGCGAATTGGCATTAGTAGTTTATTGTTGGCAATTGGTTACATTATTATCGGTTGGACTGGTCTGAGAAATATGGGTACTTTACGAGGTAATTCACGTAAAGCCACCACTGCTTAGTTGAATTAATTTATTGGTGTGAGGCAGTAAGAGAAATTAGTTTCCAACTAATTCTCACGCTGTCCTCAAACTTTAGACTTCCCAAATTTTAGACTTCTCAAATTTTGAATAATTTTTTTCAATTTCTTTAAAATCAATTTATAAAAATAATTTTAAATATTGCCGCTTATGATTTCAATTTACATATTGACATACAACGAAGAACTGGATATTGCAGCTTGTATTGAGTCAGCAATGCTTTCAGACGACATTATTGTTGTTGACTCATGTAGTAGCGATCGCACGGTTGAAATAGCCAATTCTTATCCCGTAAGAGTTGTCACACATCAGTTTGAAAGTCACGGACGCCAGCGCACTTGGATGTTAAATTATATACCTCCAAAACATGAATGGGTTTACATTCTTGAAGCAGATGAACGCATGACACCGGAGTTATTCGCTGAATGCAAAGAGGTAATTCAAAATTCTAAAGCTCAAAATTCTGAAGTTCACAATCCTGAAGTTCAAAATTCTGAAGTTCAAAATTCTGAATGTGTTGGATACTATGTTGCCGAACGCGTAATGTTCATGGATCGTTGGATTCGTCACTCTACCCAGTATCCACGCTATCAATTACGCCTGTTAAAACACGGTCAAGTTTGGTTTGATGACTATGGTCATACAGAACGGGAAGTTTGTGAAGGTGCTACAGGTTTTCTCAGAGAAACTTATCCCCACTATACCTGTGGGAAAGGTTTGAGTCGTTGGATTGATAAACACAATCGTTATTCCTCAGATGAAGCCCAAGAAACGTTACATCAATTACATAACGGTAAAATTAATTGGCAAGATTTGTTTTTTGGACGTTCGGAAGTAGAACGTCGTCGGGCTCTGAAAGATTTATCTTTGCGTCTTCCTGCTAGACCCTTAATTCGCTTCTTTTACATGTATTTCATATTGGGTGGGTGCTGGGACGGACGCCCAGGCTTAGCATGGTGCACCTTACAAGCATTTTATGAGTATCTAATCGTACTTAAAATTTGGGAATTAAAACATCTTTCCCAACCATCTTTGAATTCAAGATTGTCTCTGGATGGAATTAGTAAAATTCACCATGCTCTCAAAAATCCTTGAAAAAACTAGAAATTATTACCAAGTATTAAAGATCTTGTTAACATAAATTAATAGTCTTCACATAATTTTTTGTCCAGTTTGTCTCTGGATAAGGGATACATTATGGCATCTAAAGATATTTACTTATTTCGCAGCTTTGGGGAATTATGAGCAGCTTTTTGCTGAGCGCGGTAATATTAGTAATAATCTGAATGACTTGCAACAATCGTTTACAAGTCTTAAACATATAAAGTAACAGCCCTACAAATCACTGGATCGGGATCCCGATCAATTTTTGTATGCCTATGAGTTAGTAAATATTTCTTACGTTCTTGTTAATTAAATACGGGTGAATTTTTCCCTTACCTTCACTTTCCAATATTTCTTGAGGTCTTACCGATTTTGCGACGATTGGTTGAGATATCAGAAAATATTGGATATGAGGAGAACAAGGGAAAAGAAAAAATAAAAAATATTTTTGTTGCGATATCCAAAATCTGAGTGACTACGCGTCAAATATGATGTCTATAAATTGCAACATCAATTTCGTGTCTTTTCTGCTAATAGCATCACCAAGACACAAGGTTCCACTAAGCAAAAAAAGGAGAGCAATAGCTTGGTAACCGAACGCTGGAAACAAAGCTTAAAAAATGACTTAATAGCTGGTTTGTTGGTAATTATTCCCTTAGCAACAACTATTTGGCTAACAATTACAATCGCTAGTTGGACAATAGATTTTCTAACTAAAATTCCCAAACAACTAAATCCCTTTGATGGGATGAATCCAATCTTAGTAAACCTATTAAACTTGGTGGTGGGGCTAATGGTGCCATTACTAAGCATACTTTTGATTGGTTTAATGGCTAGAAATATAGTTGGGCGTTGGTTGTTAGATGTTGGCGAGCGTATTTTACAAGCTATCCCATTAGCAGGGCAAGTATACAAAACACTCAAACAGCTTTTAGAAACATTACTCAAAGATTCTAAAGGTAAATTTAGTCGGGTGATTTTAGTTGAATATCCCCGTCAAGGAATATGGGCAATAGGTTTTGTCACAGCAGTAATTAGCAGTGATATTCAAAGTAAAATGAAGAAACCGATGCTCAGTGTTTTCATTCCTACGACTCCTAACCCAACAACTGGTTGGTATGCAGTCGTTCCAGAAGACGAAGTAGTTAATCTATCTATTTCCATAGAGGATGCCTTTAAGATTTTAGTTTCTGGTGGTATCGTAGCTCCTAATACCCTGTTGCCGCCCCTCAAGTTATCTAAGGATAAGGAGCGCAAACTCGAAGTTTTCCCTCCTACCTTCAAGCGGCAAATAACGCCAGTGGAAGAAACTTGAGGAGATTTACAGTTGATACGGTATCTACTCGATACAGTTTGAGCTAATAATTTCGAGCTATTAATTTGAGCCAATAGATCTAAATTTCTTATTCTTCACCCCTCTTTGACAGTTATGGAAGCCCAAAAATCTCCTCATAAAGGTTCTCGAAAACCTCGCCAAATTGCCCGTGAATTAGCCTTGCTAAGTCTTAGTCAACTGCCAACTAACCCCAATAAACTGACTGAGGTTCAACTACCTAAATTATTGCTAGCAGCCGTGAGAACGCTGACTTCAGAAGTTCAAGATACTTTAGATAATGCTGCGGGACAGTTGCAGCGCGGTAATGATCGACTTTTGAGTAGTCAAACTCGTGCTAGTGACCTCAATAATTCTCGGACTATGGTTAGGGAGGCGATCACGCATACCCAAACCGCAATCAACCAACTGGGTGCGGCGGTAGACTTCCCAGAATTGATTCAATTGGCGAACCAAGATCGAGAAGTTGCAAGATATGCGATTGAAATTGTCAAAATAGCAAATAGTGAGCAAAAACATCTCGATCAAGTCATTTCTGAAGCATTAGTAGACTGGCAAGTCAATCGCCTTGCTCAAATAGATCGAGATATTTTGCGAATCGCTGTGGCAGAAATGGTGTTTTTAGGACTGGAAAACAGAATTGCAATCAATGAAGCAGTAGAACTGGCTAAGCGTTATAGTGGCGAGGATGGTCACCGTTTTATTAACGGTGTACTCCGTCGAGTCACAGAACAACAAACAGAACAAAAATAAAAAATTGGTATTTAGGTATCGATTCGGGTAAACCTTAGAAATTGAAAAGCTCTATAAGGATAAAAACTTCTGTTTTGGAGATGTTTTTAAGAATTTGATTCTTGTTTTGAGAAGGACGAAGTACAAAAACGCTAAAGTAGTAGATGAATTTAATAAGTAAACTTTTTGCAGATGATTGTTTGGGTCAATGAGGAGTAAAAAACAGAATTTAGACCTTGGTACTTGTTTTAAGCATGGTAACTCTCTTGTTAGTGTGGAGTTAAAATAACTAATATTACTAACAGCAATGGTTTTTAATTGGTTTCGTCGTCAATATAACGATTCATCTAAAACAACTTCTGACGAAAAAAAAGAAGAAAAAATTAGCGCGAAGGAAGAAGATACAAGTACTTCATCCTCAAAAACGTCACCTATTACAGAAACAGAAAATTCTTCAGATGAAGCAGTTGATTATTTGGTGTGGGCGAAGGCTGCTTACAAAAATATTCAGGAAAAACAGCAAACTCAGGAATTACCGTCTCAAGAAACTCAAGAAGTAAGAGAAACTTCTCCAGAAACAAAAACACAAACAGAAGAATCTGTCGCTCAAGAAGAAACCAGCAATAGCGATATCATAGCTTCAGAAACTACTCAAGAATTACCTGTTACAACAGAGTCAAAAACAAAAGAATCAGCTACTGAAGAAGCTAGTGATCGCAATACTGTAGTTTTAGAAAGTACTGAAGAATCATCTAGTACAACAGACACTGAAAAAGAAACATCAGTAATTGAGGTCGAACAAACTAGGAAAACAATAGTTTCAGAAAGTACTCAAGAGTTATCTAATACACCTGTTGAAAGTACTGTTCTGGAAAGTACCATTGCTGAAAATAGTGTTACTGAACAAGAAAGTAATATTAATGAAAGTACTGCTTCTGAAAGTAATACAACATTTCACGCTGCTCAAGAAGTAAAAACTGATGTGGAGGAAACATCAGACCAAGAAAAAATCTCTGTTACAGCCAATAGTAGCGACCGACCTCAAGCAAATCTATCTTTTTTAGAGCGAGCGGCTGCAGAGAGAAAAGCTAAGCAAGAAAGATTAATCGCCAATGCAATTGAAACTTCTGAACCAGAGACAGAGGGAGTAGCGAGTCAAATAAGTACCGACGCCGGTTCCAATATTGATTCTTCAGCAATTCCTGGAGTGGAGTTTGATGAGGGATTCTTATGGTCAGCAGAAATTTTAGCAGCCCAAGGTCGGCGTCCTGAAGATATTTCTGTCGAAGAAATTACATGGCTGAAAAAATTGCGTCAGGGTTTAGGAAAAACACGACGAGGAATTCTTAACCAACTCCGTGCAATTGTCGGTCAAGGACCTCTCAACCAAGCAGGGGTAGAAGAAATTGAAGCACTACTTCTACAAGCAGATGTTGGTGTAGAAGCTACTGATTTCATTGTTAATTCTCTGCAAGAAAAACTTCGTCAAGAAACTCTTCCACCAGAAAAAGCAATTGCTTATCTCAAAGAAATTCTTCGAGATATGCTTGACACACCATTGAAAAATTCCGATCGGTCGGTTTTTGCACCTGATAAAGATTCTTTCAATATCTGGTTGGTAAATGGGGTTAATGGTGCAGGAAAAACCACAACTATAGGTAAAATTTCTCATCTTGCCCAAAAATCCGGTTATAAATGCTTAATTGGTGCTGCGGACACATTCCGTGCAGCAGCAGTAGAACAGGTAAAGGTTTGGGGAGAAAGAAGTGGAGTTGAAGTAATTGCTAATAAAGGCAAAAATACTGATCCTGCAGCGGTAGTTTTTGATGCAATTTCAGCCGCTCAAGCCCGAGGAACAGAACTACTTTTAATAGATACTGCGGGAAGATTACAAAACAAGAAAAATTTGATGGAAGAACTCAGCAAAATCCGGCGGATTATTGACAAGAAAGCTGCCGATGCTCGAGTAGAATCATTGTTAGTGCTTGATGCAACCTTGGGACAAAATGGTTTGCGCCAAGCCCAAGTATTTTCCCAATCAGCTAAACTCAGTGGTGTTGTTCTAACTAAACTTGACGGGACAGCTAAAGGTGGAGTTGCTTTGGCTGTGGTCAAACAGTTAGGTTTACCAATTCGTTTTATTGGTGCAGGAGAAGGTATTGAAGATTTACGTCCTTTCTCTAGCTATGAGTTTGTTGAAGCATTATTGAGTAGTTGAGCAACTCTATTAGTTACTAAAAAAATTAGGGCTTGTGCTGTATCTTAGACCAATATTTTTTAATTATCTAATTGCAAAAAAATGTGTCAAATAGTACAAGCCCTGACGTAAATATTATTTGGTACTAACGATCCTAATTTGTTAAAATTTGGCTTTTGTAAGTCAATCAGTTCCAACAGCTTTCATATATTGTTTATCATACGCTCAGGAATTTTTATAATTTGTAAAATTTGCATATTACCCACAAGACTTGTAGTTGCTAATTTTTCCATATTAATCCAAGTTGATGTGAGAGTTTCAGTAAATTCTACAGCGAAAAATTACTGAGTAGTTATGTGACATTTTAATGAAAACGACAAGATTTCTGTTGTGTTGTGAAAACTTTTAGGTTATGCTTTGTTCAGATTTTTCAATTCTACCTAGTCGTATATATTTTCATCATTTTAATTTTGGTTATATGTGTGAATATCTGCTTGATTTGTAAGCAAGAGGTGGTAGAATTCCTAAATATTTAGAACTGAAATATTGTTCTGAATAATGCCTAATTTTTACAGAGTATCAACAGTTGAAAAATTATAAATTGTAGCAGAATTACTTATGCGTACATTTTTGAGGAAGTTTATCTAAGGGATATTCGGTATTATCCACTCAATGGGAATTAGGAAAATAAAAAATGACTTTTGTATCTTCAGGTATATGATTTAGTAACCAAAATTATGAAAATATTACAATCTTGATGGGTTAAGCTTTGAAAAATTATTTTGATTTTACTCAAACTGATTAACAAGTGTAAACACTCGAATTTTAATGTCAGTGGAGATAGAATTCAGCAACAAAAATGAAATACTTATAAAGTTTATCTATTATTTCTTTCAGAAGAAGCTAAACTAGCAGTTCCCACATCAATGTAGTTTAGTCATCGATTTATAAGATAACGTACAAGTAATTTCAGTTATAGATATCCCGCTTTTGAAGTCATATTACTGCCCGTGTCTCAATCACCTTTTCCATCCAGTGAAAATAATGGTAGTGCTGCAACTGACGTCACTCCAGTTGTTGCGCTTAAAGAACTTGTGGCACGATTGCATCGAGAGCAAAATAAGATTCAAGATTTGTTAAGTTCATTGGGTTTTGCTCTTAGAAG
This sequence comes from Mastigocoleus sp. MO_188.B34, assembly GCF_030065675.1. GTDB lineage: Bacteria > Cyanobacteriota > Cyanobacteriia > Cyanobacteriales > Nostocaceae > Mastigocoleus. Next base: position 38,434 of record NZ_JASJDK010000062.1, read on the forward strand.
CTTCAATAATTTAAATCAATTCCTAGAATTAATCCCATTGATGGCAACAAGGGTAACTGATGCTGATGGTAGTGCCTTATTTCTTTATAAACCCAACGGTCAAGTAAGACTAGAACAGTTGCACTGGCAAGATAGCCGCCAAAGAAAAAATATTCGTAAAGCATTAGAAAACGCCAGTAGCGAAATCACTTTAGCACCCAGTTCTCCTCCAATTGCAACAGCTACAGGCATTTTGGACGATCGCATGCATCGCTATTTAGGACCAGATATTCAGATTTTTGGCACCGCGATTTTGGTTAAGCACACTGAGCGGGGATGGTTATATGTGCTGAGTCGTGATCGAGAATATACTTGGACAGAAACTAGGCAGAAGTTAGTGCGTTTAGTTGCCGATCAGACTGCAGTTGCGATTGAGAATGATGAATTGGGAGTAGAACTGAGAAAGAAAGAACGTCTGGATCAAGAATTAGAGATTGGCGCAGAAATTCAAAGGCGACTTTTACCACGTCAATTTCCGACTATCCCCGGAGTGAGCTTAGCTGCTCGTTGTAAGCCAGCAAATCGTGTAGGTGGAGACTATTACGACTTTATTCCTACTAGTCACAAGCAAATTCAACCCCACGCTCACAGTGTTTCTGTTAATGGTCGTTGGGGTTTAGTCATTGGTGATGTGATGGGAAAAGGTGTTCCCGCAGGATTAATCATGACTATGATGCGGGGAATGTTGCGGGGAGAAGTTTTAAATGGTCACTCACCCGCGAGAATTTTACAAAATTTAAATCGGGTAATGTACGCGGATTTAGAAACCTCTAACCGCTTTGTAACAATGTTTTACTCAGAGTATGACCCCAATACTCGAGTTTTATCTTTTAGTAATGCTGCTCACAATCCGCCTTATTGGTGGCATGCAGCAACTAAGACAATTACTCGGTTAGATACTATTGGTATGCTTATTGGGTTGGATGCGAATAGTGAGTACGAAGATGCTCAAGCGACCTTAGAAGCAGGAGATACAATTATCTACTATACCGATGGTTTTACTGATGCTGCGGATAGTAGCGGTGATCGCTTTGATGAGGAAAATTTGATTTTATCTTTATCAACTGCTTGTAGAAAATTTAGTAATCCACAAGATATTTTGGATTATGTATTTGCCCAAGTATATGAGTTTATGGGTACAGATAAACCCAACACAGATGACATGACTTTGGTTGTACTCAAGTTGGAAGAGTAGTAAGTAGTGTAATCGCCTCCATAGAAATTAAGTTTATTACTTACTCAAAAAATATAGCTTTTCAGCACTCAAGGGACAAAAATTTCATAAAGAATATAGCGGATTGCAAGTCAGTAAAGTACGGCTAAAAAGCTAAAACCCAGGTGTAAAGCTATTCTATCGTGCTGTGTTAACCTCCATAGGACATGGGCAGTCTAGTCTGTCCTGTTAGCGCAGTGGTGTGCTACAGCGCATAATTCTGCTACATATATGAATAATATAAATTTATTATCCTTTAAATCATAAAGGTAGTTTAACTTATTTGATTTGTAGTTTAATTTATTTAATTTATTACTACAGATAATAATTCGAAAAAACACTCGCTAAATTGAAAATAAGAGTTGATTTTTTCTTTGTATAAAACAAGTAAGTTATTAATATTCATGAGCCAAGTAACACTAATTTTGATTTAATTATATTTACTTGTATAAAATTTAATCTGTTTTTTATACTATCTGTGATTCTTAATTTAAGTGAGTTTGTGGTCATTTTGGTTTTAATAAGATTAAATTTCTCTTACTTAAACAATTAATTCTTTACATATCAGGAGATACAAATCATAAGCTTGTAAAACTATATAAGCAATATTAAGTATATTAATACAAGTAAAGCAATAAACAATATAACTACCCAAGTACTTAGATAGTATATTATTTATCAATTTTATATCCTCGCATTATTGTATTTATACTAGTAGACACAACCACTAAAAGTAACATTAGTTACTTTTTATTTAGAACTCGTATTTTCAACTAAAGGGCAAATATTTCTCGAGATTTTTGTCTTTTTTTTTATTTTTTTTTGCCTAAGTGAAGCAAAATTTCCCTAAGTGTGGCACTCTGAAAAACAGAGAACTCTCAAATTTGATATTTTCGCTACAAAATTCACCTACATAGGTTATGCAAACGCTGGCAACACCAACAACAACCTCAAATAACACATTTAACCAACCCAACATCGACACTACTATCAAACGGCGAAAAACTCGCCCAGTTAAGGTAGGAGATGTGACCATTGGTGGCTCTCACCCAGTGGTAGTACAGTCAATGATCAATGAAGATACCCTCGATATTGATGCTTCTGTTGCAGCAATTCGTCGCTTACATGAAATTGGCTGTGAGATTGTCCGCGTTACTGTACCTAGCATTGCTCATGCTAAAGCTTTAGCGGAAATTAAACAAAAATTAATCAAGACTTACAGAGATGTCCCCCTTGTGGCTGATATACACCACAATGGGATGAAAATTGCTTTGGAAGTTGCCAAACATATAGAGAAAGTACGGATTAATCCAGGTTTATATGTGTTTGAAAAACCAGACGCAAATAGAACTGAATA
>NZ_JASJDK010000194.1 GCF_030065675.1 Mastigocoleus sp. MO_188.B34
TCTGGTGGTTTTTGCGTCATGGGTCATATTCTACGATACATCCCCTACATTTGTTCCTTCTTCTTTTTTCTTCTTACCCCGATTTACTGAGCGGATACAAACACTTTGTGTAAAGATGATGATGGTATCAATCATCGACTAACTTCAAACCCGATTGTACTCGCCACAAACTTGCATAAATCCCATTGTCTGCTATCAACTCTTCATGGGTTCCAGATTCTACTAGTTGACCATATTCCATAACATAAATACGGTCGGCATTACGAATAGTTGAAAGACGATGAGCGATCGCAATTGTGGTTCTATCTACAGTAATGCGCTCCAAAGAACGTTGAATTGCAGCTTCTGTTTCATTATCTACAGCAGATGTTGCTTCATCTAAAACTAAAATTGGCGGATTTTTCAATACTGCTCTGGCGATCGCAATTCTCTGTCTTTGTCCGCCAGATAATTTTTGTCCCCGCTCGCCAACTATAGTGTTATACCCTTCAGGTAATTGAGTGATAAATTCGTGAGCTTCTGCTACTTTCGCTGCATTTTGAATTTCCCGATCTGTAGCCTCAAATTTGCCGTAAGCAATATTTTCCGCGACTGTTCCATGGAATAAAAATACATCCTGACTAACTAAACCAATACAGCGACGTAAATCTGCCAAATTTAAATTATTAATATTAATTCCATCGAGGAGAATCTTACCCGAACTGAGTTCGTAAAATCGAAGTAAAAGTTTAATTAAAGTACTCTTACCGGAACCTGTAGAACCAACGATCGCAATAGTTTTTCCTGCAGGAATCTGCAATGACAGATTTTTAATCACACGATAGCGGTCTTTATAGGCAAAAGTAATATTATCAAATAGTAATTCACCTCTGACATTCTTTGTAGGTAAAGAAATATCTCCATGGTGAATAGTAATGGGAGTATCCAATAAATCCATTACCCTATTTACAGAAGCCATTGCTCGCTGATACAGGTCAAAGGTATTTCCCAGTCTTGTTAAAGGCCAAAGTAATCTTTGAATTAGATATACTAAAACGCTATATGCCCCTACAGATAAATTACCGTTAACTGCTGAGATTCCACCAAAGACCATTAGGGCGGTAAAACCAACCAAAATAAGCATGCGAATTAGAGGAGTAAAAGCAGCCGAAAGTTTAATCGCTCGAGAATTAGACTGGCGATATGCTTCACTTTCTCTGTTCAAACGGGCGCTTTCATATTCTTCAGCAACAAAACTTTTGATTGTAATGATACCGCTCAAATTATTGGCCAAGCGGGAATTTAAAAAACTGACTTTCTCTCGAACATCAGCATAACGAGGCGCAAGTAAATTTTGAAAGGCAAAGGTACCCCAAAGAATTGCAGGTATTGGCAACATGGCCATCCATGCTACACTGGGAGCCAAAAAGAAGAAAGTACCACTGACAATAATCACTGTAGTTAGTACTTGGAGGATGTCATTCGCTCCCACATCCAAAAATCGTTCTAACTGGTTAATGTCATCATTAAGAATAGACATTAAACCGCCAGTGCTACGTTCTTCAAAATAAGCTAATTCTAAATTTTGTAAATGCCCGTAAGCATTTAAACGCAGATCGTGTTGGATATTCTGTGCTAAATTACGCCAAAGTCTTTCGTATGCATACTCAAATGCTGATTCTAAAACCCAAACGATGACAGTTAAAAGCGAAAGAAGAACAAATTGTCCGAATATATCTTTAACTCCCCATCGGGCAATGATAGAATCCTGCTGGTTGACAACTACATCTACAGCGATACCAATTAAAGCTGGTGGTGCTAAGTCAAAAAGCTTATTGAGGATAGAACAAGTTGTTGCTTGCCAAACTTGTTGGTGATATTTGTGTCCGTAGTCAAGCAAACGCTTTAGGGGATGCACGGAACGCGAGTTTGTATTTGACGATCCAGAGGATTTAACTACAGTAGTCAAGGCTGGAAAAAAGTTTACCTCAAACTGATATTACCACGATTAATAGCACTAAAGTATTAGTGAAGATCGAGTAGGATATCTGAGAATCAATCAAAGGAGACAGAAGGGTGAAAAATCAGCAGATTGGTAATTGGCAGAGTTTACTAGCAGGAATTTTGACTTCATTACTTATAATTCTCAGTATTAATTCCTTTGTGATTGTGAACCCGGGAGAAGCGGGTGTACTGAGTATATTAGGTAAAGCAAGAGACGGAGCTTTATTAGAAGGTTTTCATGTTAAACCGCCATTTATTTCGACTGTAGATATATATGACGTTACAGTGCAAAAATATGAGATTCCAGCCCAGAGTTCAACTAAAGACTTACAAGAATTAACTGCTAAATTCGCAATTAACTTTCGAATCGACCCAACCCAAGCGGTAGAAATTAGACGCAAACAGGGGACTCTACAAAATATTGTGACTAAAATTATTGCTCCCCAAACCCAAGAATCATTTAAAATAGCAGCCGCAAGGAGAACAGTAGAAGAATCAATTACCCGCAGAAGCGAACTTAAAGAAGATTTTGATAGTGCATTAGGGGAACGTTTAGATAAATATGGAATTATCGTATTAGATACCAGCGTTATCGACCTAACTTTTTCTCCCGAATTTGCCAGAGCTGTTGAGGAAAAACAAATTGCAGAACAAAGGGCACAAAGAGCAGTATATGTAGCCCAAGAAGCAGAACAAGAAGCACAAGCAGAAGTTAATCGCGCCAAAGGTAAAGCAGAAGCTCAAAGACTTCTAGCAGAAACCCTAAAAGCCCAAGGTGGCGAATTAGTACTACAGAAAGAAGCAATTGAAGCCTGGAAAATGGGTGGCGCTCAAATGCCGAGGGTTCTAGTAATGGGTGGAAGTGATAAAAATAGTAATAGCGTTCCTTTCATTTTTAATACCGGAAACCTTCAGAACTAGTTTGGAATCTAGACTAGATATAGCAGTTCTCCAGACCATGAATATACAAATCCTTTATGGCTGCCGAAATTACTATTGCTTCTAAAACCAGAGACAGTTGTATTGTATTCGTATGAGAACTGCTATATTATCGAATCTAAAATCAAGCAACAACACCAAGTAAGTGAGTTCATAATCCAGGTTTATGACCAGTAAAAATCAGAATCATCTCGGTCTTTCAGAAGCCAAAAGAATTTTAAACAAATTCAATTGCGTAGATGTGGCACCACCGATTAAGCAATCAGATAAAATCCGGATTCGCTCGGCTTTGTTATTGCTAGGAAATCTTTCTGATTATCAAATTTTAGGAATTTGTGCTGAGACTGCAGAAAAAGGCATACTGGCTATGAAAACTTATTCTCGTGCTTTTGGTTACGAAGCTCCTAGTAATTTACCCCATATTGATGGTCCAGTTTACATTAAGTTAAACGGTAAAAATGGGGTATGCCATATTGATTCCTATCTCGGACATCATCGTGGTGTTTTAGTTTCTTGTCAGTCTTATTCCGAACAGGGAGTCAATGAGATGTATGGTCATTTACCCCTAGATTTATTTGTTTAATTCTGAGGTCGCAGATAGAGCAGGTAACGTAATTAGAAATCAAAAAAATCGGATGGAGCCATACAAGGCAACAAAATATTCTCCACTTATTGTAGAATCTCTCACAGTTTTTTTTACTCACAAACAATAATAGGACTTACGCATTGACAGAATGAGGAAAATATGAGGTATGTATTTTAGGTATTAAATATCAATTTTCCGATACTTTTTATGCAATTACTTTAATTATGGAATTATTGACAATAGTCTGAAACAAAGTATTTTCGTTCATTTAGAGTAGTAAATTTGTACGATGCGTAAGTCCTAAATAAATGGAATCAATACTTTTCTGTATATTTTCCTCAAACAAGTAAGGTAAAGCGATTTAATGTAGTGCAAATATACTAAAATAGCCTTAATGGCTTTTATCACTACATCATTCAACAAAAAATATTGAGTACCTAGTTTTATTAGGGTTCACTAAAAAATAGATCCCTACTTTTTAAGAGATGTACTATCTACCACGGGATCGCTATTTTGTGCTTTTTTCAACTGACGAATAAGAATATTTAAGGTGGTTATAACAACCAGAAGACTCAAGAGTTCCAAGTTCAGAAATTTAATGAAGGTTACTCTTGGTGAAGATTGTAATGTCTTCCACAATGTATGAAGAACAATGGCTGTAACAAATACTTTTAAAACTTGAAAATTAAACTTGAAAATTAAACTTGAAAATTAAACTGGATTTTATCTGCTTTAAGCCACTCTCTTCAAAGTATAGAGCAAATCGACCCAGTTCAAGCAGCATATGCTGCAGGTGATAAAAGTCCCCTAACGAGCGAGCGATAACGTTCTTGTGAATAGTTATGTTATGGAGAAATAAGTTTAGCACTTTCCTCAATCAGGCTAACTGCTAATATTGGTAGGAAATCAAGATTTTAGTACGTCATATTCGAGAATTCCCGCTACGACGATACCGATCGCTCCACCTCCAAGAAAACAAATAGCTAGTGGAGATAAAGAAGCTTCTCTGCTCGGTAAGAATTCATAAACGAAGAACATAAAAGTTACCGGTACGAGAAAAGACCCAAGAAAAATAATGCTAGGAACAAAATTCAGATTACTAGTAAAAAGTAGAGTCTTTTCAATCGCGTACAATATATAGAAGCCCACAGATAAAAATTTGAATCTATCCACAAGACAGTAAATTCATCAACCCAAACCCCAAGTTTAAAAATCAGTTACATACAATCAATTCAACAATGTATTTGCACTAATTTACCTTCAGCCAAATATGAAAAGGTCTTTACCAAAGTGGTTAATTGTCGAAAAATCCATAAATATTGTAAAATCTTTAAGCCAAAATATAAATATTAAATATAAGCACCAAATAAGCACTAAATATTAAATACTATGAGTATTGTTACGCTACAATCAGTAAAGAAAGATTTTGGCATCAAAGAAATTCTCAAAGATGCAAATTTAAGTATCGATAATAGCGATAAAGTTGGTTTAATTGGCATTAATGGTTCTGGTAAATCGAGCTTATTAAAAATAATTGCTGGGATAGAATCAATTGATAGCGGTCAAATTTTAGTAAATTCTGGTGCCAATATCGTTTATTTACCACAAGATCCAGATTTAAATGAAAATTACACCGCTTTAGAACAAGTTTTTGCTGACCGTGGCGAACAAATCGATTTAGTACGAGAATATCAAGAAATTTCCGATAAATTAGCCCATAATCCAGAAAATTCCCAGTTAATGTCTCGTCTTTCCACAGTCATGCAGCAGATGGAAGCAAATGGTGTTTGGGATCTGGAAACAAATGCCAAAATTATTCTTTCTAAGTTAGGAATAACAGATTTTAGTGTAAAAGTTGGTAGTCTTTCTGGTGGTTATCGTAAACGTATTAGCTTAGGATCAGCTTTACTTTCTGAGCCAGATTTATTATTAATGGATGAGCCAACCAACCATTTAGATGCTAATTCTGTAGAGTGGTTACAAAGTTATTTAAAACGCTATCGTGGTGCATTATTATTAATAACTCACGACCGTTATTTTTTAGACAAAGTAACAAACAGAATTGTAGAAATAGACCGAGGAGATATTTATAGTTTTACAGGTAATTATTCATATTATTTAGAAAAGAAAGCTTTAGCTGAAGAAACTGCTGTAACAACTCAACGCAAACATCAAGGAGTACTGAGACGCGAGTTAGAATGGCTTAAAAGAGGACCCAAAGCCAGAAGTACTAAGCAAAAAGCAAGAATAGATCGCATTCAGGAAATGCAAAATACTGAGTTTAAACAAGCTCAGGGTAAAGTTGATATGTCGACTGTTAGTCGTCGTATTGGTAAAAAAGTTATTGAGCTAAATAATATTGCTAAATCTTACGATAGTCGTATTTTAATTAAAGATTTTAGCTATGAGTTTAGCCCAGAAGACCGCGTAGGGATTATTGGTGGTAACGGTGCTGGTAAATCAACTTTAATGGATATCATCACCGGACGCGTACAACCTGATTCCGGTACTGTGGACATTGGTTCGACCATTCATATTGGGTATTTCGATCAGCACTCCGAACAATTATTAGATGCAATAGATCAAAATCAACGGGTAATTGAGTATATTAAAGAAGAGGGAGGGGAATACATCAACACGACGGATGGAAACAGGATTACAGCCTCTCAAATGTTGGAGAGATTCCTGTTTCCTCCCAATCAACAATATGCTCCAATTCATAAGCTTTCAGGTGGAGAAAAACGGCGCTTATATCTGTTGTGTGTGTTGATGAGTGCGCCAAATGTTTTAATCTTGGATGAGCCGACTAACGATTTAGACGTTCAAACTTTGGCAGTACTAGAAGAATACTTAGAAGATTTTAAAGGTTGTGTCATAACAGTTTCTCACGATCGCTATTTCTTGGATCGCACCGTAGATAAAATCTTTGCTTTTGAAGGATCTGGTAAACTACGACAGTATCCGGGTAATTATTCTGTCTATTTGGATTATCAGCAAGCTGAAGAGAAACAGCAACAAAGTATAGCTGCTAAGGAAAAAACTAAAAAAGCAGAATCAGAAACAACCCAGCCAAAAACCCAAAAAGTTGAGAAGAAGAAGAAACATAGGTTATCGAATTGGGAAAGGAAGGAATTTGAGCAGTTAGAGGAAAAAATTTCCCAACTCGAAAATCAGAAAGCAGAAGTAGAACGGGAAATGACAAGTGTTCCTCCCGGAAACTATACGCAAGTCCAACAACTCTACGAAAAAGTAGAAGCACTTAAAGAAGAAATAGATCGAGCAACTGAACGTTGGATGGAATTAGCAGAGATTGATTCCTGATTAGAGATATTAGTCTTTGAATATAGTTTTTAATTATTGTAATAACTCGGTTATCTTATTTTCTCCGAGTACTATTACCTGTTTTGAAATATGCACAATCTTTTTTTACCTAATCTAGTTGATAAATACTAAAAATAATTGGTATTTAGCAATTGCATATTAAGAATTGGTAATCGATAATTGATCTAGGTTAAGAGATTGCGTTCAAAATTTGGAACTTAAAGTGACTTCCCTATCTCCCATGACCATACTTAACAATTTTATTTAAATTGGAAACATGAAAAACTCGGTGAATCTACCTCAAAAGTTAATGTTATTGGGTTCAGGAGAACTAGGTAAAGAATTTGCAATAGCTGCTCAAAGACTCGGTAACTATGTAATTGCTGTCGATAGATATGAAAATGCACCTGCGATGCAAGTTGCCGATCATTCAGAAGTAATTTCTATGCTCAGTGGTGATGACTTAGAAAGAGTAGTTAGTAAACATCAACCAAGGTATATAATACCCGAAATTGAAGCCATTAGAACGGAAAAGTTACAAGAATTTGAACGACGCGGAATTACTGTTATTCCCACAGCTGCTGCTACAAACTATACAATGAATCGTGACAGGATTCGGGAATTAGCGCATACAAAATTAGGTATTAGAACTGCTAAATATAGTTATGCAAATAACCTAAAAGAATTGATTGCTGTTAGCGAGCAAATTGGATTTCCTAACGTAGTTAAACCTGTAATGTCTTCTTCAGGTAAAGGTCAATCTATAGTTAAAAATAAAGCCGATGTAGAGGAAGCATGGAATTATGCAATAGCTGGTTCCCGTGGCGATAATCACAAAGTAATTATAGAAGAATTTATTGATTTTGAAGTCGAAATTACTTTACTAACAATTAAACAATGGAATGCACCAACTCTCTTTTGTCCTGCGATCGGACATCGTCAAGAAAGGGGAGATTATCAAGAATCTTGGCAACCTGCTGAAATTCCAGAAGGTATGGTGACAAAAGCCCAAGAAATTGCAACGAAAATTACTAATTCATTGGGTGGTGCAGGAATTTTTGGGGTAGAGTTTTTTATCACTAAAAATGAAGTGATTTTCTCTGAACTTTCTCCTCGTCCTCACGATACGGGGATGGTAACCTTGATATCTCAAAATCTTAATGAATTCGAGTTACATCTTCGAGCAATTTTAGGTTTACCGATTCCGACAATAGAATTATTTTGTGCTTCGGCTAGTGCAGTAATTTTGGCTGCTGAGAAATCTGATTCTATTATTTATACAGGTTTAGCAAAAGCACTCGCAGAACCAGATGTTGATATCCGTTTATTTGGTAAGCCCACAGCCCATCCCTATCGACGAATGGGTATAGCTTTAGCTAAAGCCAGAACTGTCAAACAAGCACGAGCAAAAGCAACTGAAGCTGCAAGTCAAATTCAAGTTGTTAGCGTGTAATATTTTTTGTACTTTGCTATAAGAAACAAAAAAGACAAAACATCAACAGGATCGGGGGCACATTTGTGCCCCATAGGATAACCAGAATAATATTTTTTAATTGTCTGTTATTAAGCTAAACCTTTTAACTTACGAAATTCTTTGACAACTTCTTTAGGATTTCTTAATTCTCCCTCAACTAGATAATTGAGTCTGCTCATTTCTTCAGCATTTATTTTCCCAGTTAACTGTGAAAGAGACTTTTCAAGTTCTGGATATTTCTTCAAGGTCTCTTTACGAAAAACTGGTGTAGCCTCATAGGGGGGGAAATACTTTTTATTGTCTTCGAGTACTACCAAACCCAAACGAGAAATTTGCCCATCAGTAGAATAACCGGCAACCATATCTACTAAATTTTGAGTAATGGCTCGGTACAATAAACCTTTATCCATCTGCTGTGGTGAGCGAGCAAAATTCAAATTATAGGTCTTTGCTAATCCGGGAAAACCATCTTCGCGCTCCATAAATTCATATTCCACTCCAGCACGCCATTGGGGTGCATATTTTTCGGCATCAGAAAGATTTTGCAGATTATATTTCTCTGCATCTGTTTTACGAACAATCATCGCATAAGTATTTTCAAACCCTAAAGGTTCCATTACTTTCAAATTAAACTTCTTGTCGTAATCTTCCTTAACTCGCCGGAAAACTTCTTGAGGGTCACTAACGACTTTCTGCTTTAAAATGGCATTATAAGAAGTTCCCGTATATTCAACATAGCCGTCAATATTGCCGGTTGTAATTGCTTGATGACAGATAAAGGTACCACCCAAACGGGGACGCAGATCAACTTTTAGGTTCGTTGTTGCTTCAATATGCTGCGCTAGGAGTTCCCCTAGAATATCTTGTTCTGTAAAAGCTTTTGAGGCAATAATAATATCTCCGCCACCAGTAGGGTTATCTATCGAACAACTAGCGATCGCTATTACAAAAGCAAAACTAATAAGAAAAAAACTAATAAACTTCTTCATATATTTATCACAGTGACTTTCGAATTACTTTTTTACAGTTTTACAGTTAACAGTTTATGGTGTACGACTGACTCACGCTAGGGCAAGGTATTAACGACAGTTAGACGAATCATAAGGGAAAATAAGTATGGTGGAATATAAAATTGATGAATCTTTTGTAACACTTGAAATCAGGGGGTGGGACAGAATTTGGTCATTGAAGGGAACGCTCAAAATTAATTTTGAAAATATAAGTGGAATTCGCCGTATTGCTGATGGCGACAGACCACCATGGTTAAGGGCTCCAGGAACATATTGGCCTAATTTAATTACTGCTGGAACCTATCATGGAAAAGGTAAGAAAGAATTTTGGTGTACCAGAAATAAAAAGAATACCGTAGTCATCGATCTTACTGGTGAAGATTACACCAGAGTTGTGGTCGATATTGACGATGATATAGATAGATTAATAGATTCTATTCAATCGAAAATAACCTAGAATATATTTTGATTTTATACTCGAATCTTCACGACTTTTCTGACTAATGTGGGAATAATAAATATTAATATTTTGCTCGACAGGTTCAATATATCTGTAGACTTCAAGTTTCGATTCTACTCAAGAGTCTAAAAATCCTACGATAGTCATCCTAAATAATTCATGTAAAAATCGTATCCGCTCAGTAAATCGGGGTAAGAAGAAAAAAGAAGAAGGAACAAATGTAGGGGATGTATCGTAGAATATGACCCATGACGCAAAAACCA
>NZ_JASJDK010000063.1 GCF_030065675.1 Mastigocoleus sp. MO_188.B34
GTAGAGACGCGCCAGAGCCTGCGGCGTCGGCGTTAGCCTCTGGCGCGTCTCTACAGGATTTACCTATCCACAAGTCAAATATGATTGCTATATGAGCGTATTTAACAAACTTAAAGCAACATTTCAGGAGTCCAGAAAATTATTACAGAAAACTCTTGGGGAATACATCATGTTTAGCTCACAAGCTAAGCAATTGATTTTAAAGGAGAAAACAGTTTTACTGCTGTGTCAACAAGCCGAATCTAGAGTTGATCAACTAAAAAGCTTACAAACACATCCTGAAGAAGGATTAACTGCAACAATCGAACATCAGAAAGTTTTAGTTCAATTACATTTCACTCCAGAAAAAATAACCCTTAACCAAGATTCCCTTGAAGGCGAAATCCGTTTATTGAAATCTCCTCAGTTTGAAACGGAATCAATAGTTTACCGTTCTCTCATTGCAGGTTGGAAAGTATTTTTGGGAGGTAAAATTCCTAATGGAGCTTTACCAAAAGAAGTTAGGATTGAGAAAGATAAAATTTACTACACTTTTCCCCGAAATCAATTACAAGTTGCAGATGCTCTTTTCCATAGTCTTAAAAATGGTTCTGCGCTGCTAACTAATCTCAAGCAGGGAGATTTAATTGTTGAAACTTCTGAAACTTTGAGTTGGAATGATTTCAAACTTCAGAATCTACTTCAAATTTTAACTACCAAATGGACAGGTGTAGAAACAGAGAAATAGTTTTTATATTCGGCAAACTTAGTTAATAGCCTGAAGATGTTAGCCAAATTAATATATTACTCATTTTTCGATTCATATCCCCAGTCCATTTCAATGGACTTATACTATTAGACTGGGATTTTAATCCCAGGTGTGAAAAGCGTAGTCGATAAAACAGATGCAAGATATAGGTTAAGATTCAGTTTTCTGCAGTGCTATATCTATTTGATTATTTGCTTTTCGTGATGTAGAAATTATCAAAACTGCTGGTACCATCAACAACCAACAGCCCGAAATCGGAATAGCGATCGCACCAATAGTTGAAGTTTATTAGTTGTTGGTGAATTTACTGTTGGTGCTCGACCTAATTTAGATGAAAGGTTAGCTGAAGCACGTCTTCAGTACGCTATTTTGACTCGTCGGTAAATGGGTAATGGGTAATTGGTAACTGGTAACTGTTAACTGGTAACTGGTAACTGATAAATCTCCTTCGTATTTGGATGTTGTAGGGGTTATATATTTCCATCTTCTCAAATAATAATAAATTATTGATAATATATTGCATTTATGGAAAAATCATCAATACCAAAAAAGTATGGTTTGACGATAAAATTAATTCTAAGAACAAAGATATATAATTCAAAAACTTGCTCTCAATACCTCTCAATTATTGATAAAATATGGCAATAGCAATAGATTTTGGTACAAGTAATACAGTTATTGCTCGCTGGAATCCTGTTACCCAGCAGCCAGAGACTTTAAATATACCTAATTTATCAATTAAACAAAGTCTAAATCCGCCTTTAATTCCCAGTTTGGTCTATGTGGAAGATGCAGTCCAAGGAAAGATTTTAGTCGGACAACAAGTGCGCGATCGCGGTCTAGATCTGAGCGGTGAATCAAGATTTTTTCGCAGTTTTAAGCGGGGTATTGGGGCATCTATACCAGGATTTATGCCTGAGTTAGACGGACAAACTATCAATTTTGAACAGGTAGGAAAATGGTTTTTATCTGAAGTGATTTCCCAGTTAAGCGCAACAAATCCTGATGTGGGAGATTCTTTAGTATTGACAGTTCCTGTCGATAGTTTTGAAGCTTACCGTCACTGGTTGGGAGAAGTTTGTCAGGCTTTACCTGTAGAACAAGTACGCATGTTGGATGAACCAACAGCAGCAGCATTAGGCTATGGTTTGACAGAGCAAGACAATCTGTTAGTAATTGATTTTGGTGGTGGAACCCTAGATTTATCTTTGGTACAGTTGGATAAAAGCGTTAAAAACACCACAAAACCTGTGGGTTTTTTGTTGAAGTGGGGAAATAAATCTTTAGCAGAAGACTCCAAACAAAAGGTAAAAACTGCTCGAGTATTAGCAAAGGCTGGGCAAAATTTGGGAGGAACCGATATTGATAATTGGATAGTCGATTATTTTGCCAAAACTCAAGGACTAGCAGTAACTCCCCTCACCACAAGATTAGCTGAAAAGGTAAAAATTAAACTTTCCACCCAATCCCAAGCCAGTGAAGTTTATTTTAATGATGAAACCTTTGAAAGTTACGAATTAGAACTAAATCGCGAAACCCTAGAAAATATTCTCAAAGAAAACTCATTTTTTGAGTTATTAGATGAATCAATGACGTCTCTTTTGCAGCAAGCACGACGTCAGGGAATAGAAGTTACAGATATTGATGCAGTGCTATTAGTTGGTGGAACATCACAATTAACAGCTTTACAGTCATGGGTAAAGCAGTATTTTGAACCAAACAAAGTTAGATGCGAACGTCCTTTTGAAGCGATCGCCCAAGGAGCATTACAACTCGCACAAGGCTTAGAAATTAAAGATTTTCTCTATCACAGTTATGGAATTCGCTATTGGGATAGACGCAATAAACGCCATAATTGGCATCCTATCATTCCTCCCGGACAGCCCTACCCTATGAGTAACCCAGTCGAGTTAGTGTTGGGAGCTTCCATGGAAAATCAACCCAGCATTGAATTAATCATGGGTGAATTGGGTGCAGATGCGGGTGCAACAGAAGTTTATTTTGATGGCGATCGCTTAGTTACCCGTCGTTTAGAAAGTGAGCGAACTAGTGTCACTCCCCTTAATGATAAAGATGGTGCTAGAAGTATTGCAAAACTAACACCACCAGGTTTTCCAGGTAGCGATCGAATTAAAATTTGTTTTCAAGTGGACGAAAAAAGATTTTTGCGCATTACTGTCGAAGACCTATTAACCCACGAAACCCTCTTGGAAAATCAATTAGTAGCACAATTGAGTTGAGATTGGGGGATTGCTATTGAAGATTTGGGATTGGGAATAGGAAAAAATTTATATGACCCATTACCAATTACCGTTTCACAATAACCGGCGTTCCCACTCTCGCCCATTGATATAGCATCCGAGCATGTTTTACAGATAAATTTACACAACCGTGACTACCAGGAACGTTGAAGTTTTTACGCCAAGGAGCGCCATGAATTGCATAACCTTCATGGTAGTACATTGTGTAAGGAACATTGGCAATATCATACCCATCACCACGCATCCGGGTAGAGCGTAATTTGGTCTGAACGCGATATTTACCTGTGGGTGTAGGTGTTGAACGTTTTCCTGTAGAAACAGGCATCATATAAACTATTGTTTTTTCATCCCATGCTCTTAGCACCTGATCTGATAAGTCAATCTCAATTCGCCTTCGAGGAGTAACTGTATTACTTTTTGCTACCGCGTGCGCTTCCGCAGTTGATATTTTGGGAGAAGAATATAACAGTGTTGTCAAACCCAGTATAAGAGCTGCACAAGCTGTTGCCGAATTACTTCCAAAAGCGTGGCAAATTATTTTTTTCATTTTATTTTCTCTTTCTTATTGTCTAAATAGTTATTTCAAATTCTGAAGCCTGTTAATTTTATGACTCTAAAATTAAACAATTTCTGTTTATTGAGTTATTTATGCAAAATTACTGTTGTTACTGAGAGAAAATTACAAGTTTTTTTAAGTCAATTTATGTTTTTATTTCCCAGTCAATCCAGAAATATTTACCAAGCCCTACAGGCTAAAGTAATTTAGCTAATTTGGTTGAGAAAAATTCAATCATCTGTATTAATTATGACTGATATCTCACTCACATTCAATAATTATTCATATGCCAAAAATATGGAGCTAAGCGGATTCGAACCGCTGACCCCCTCAATGCCATTGAGGTGCTCTACCAACTGAGCTATAACCCCGGATAATGCATCTCTAATCTTGTATTAATAAAGAATGTTTTGTCAAGTACATATATCTATAAAATAGAATTTCTAAGCTTACAATCTTTAGAGTTAACAACTTCATCTGTATGATTTAATTTTCAGATGTTGGCATATCAGACGTAAACAAAGTATTACTCGACAAGTTAAATTCGACGATAGAGATACTAACAACTAACAAAAATAGATTTTCACAAAGTCGCAAAATTTGTCAATAAGTAATTTAATATATCTTTAAATATATACAAACAACTTTTTGCTCAAATACAAAGATATTTTTAACTTGTTTACTTGTAGTTTTTTGCAATTGTTATTTTTCAAGACAGAATGACATCTTAACAAAAGATGGATAAAATGTTTCAATTAAGAGTGGAGCAAATAGCTCATACAATTACCCATTAAAAAATACACAACCATCATTGCTGCCGCCGCAAGAGCAACTAGCAAACCAGCCAGCATCAAGGAAAACTCCTTGTTTTCAAAAGCTTTTTCCATTAGATGCAACGACCAGGCTACTAGTGCGACATCAAGAACTAAAATTGGAACCAACATAATCTACTTTAAATTATATTAATTCTTGTAAATTTATATTAACATTCTTTTCGGAAAGTGTGTGCAATTCCATGCAATTCAATTTAGGTTTATTGTGCTGGAAATTAATGAGAATTAATCATTTATCCTGACAGGAACTTTATGTTCCTGTAGGTATGTTTTGATTTCTGCTACACTCAATTGTCCATAGTGTAGTAGTGATGCTAACAACGCAGCTTCAGCTTTACCATCAGTCAACGCTGCATGAATATGTTGACAATTACCCGCACCACCAGAAGCAACAACAGGAATTTGTACAGCATCGGAAATAGCTCTTGTCAATTCCAAGTCATATCCTGCCTGCGTTCCATCAGCATCCATACTAGTTACCAGCAGTTCTCCAGCACCGCGTTTTTCTACTTCTTTTGCCCATTCCAAGGCATCGAGACCAGTATTTTCGCGTCCACCTTTAACATATACATCCCACCCAGGATGTTCCGAATTCGTGCGACGTCTAGCATCTATTGCAACAACTATGCATTGATTGCCAAAACGTTCGCTTGCACGGTCGATTAAGTCTGGGTTTCGTACAGCCGCAGAATTAATACTAACCTTATCTGCCCCAGCTCGTAACAGATTTTTAACATTTTCTAAGGTTTGGATCCCACCGCCTACTGTGAGGGGAATGAAGACCTGTTCTGCTGTCCGGTAAACGACGTCAATAATAGTATCTCGGTTTTCATGAGAGGCTGTAATATCTAGAAACACTAACTCGTCTGCGCCTGCTTCGTTGTAAACTTTTGCTAATTCTACGGGATCTCCTGCATCTTTAAGGTCAACAAAGTTAACTCCTTTGACAACTCGTCCCGCCCGAACATCTAAGCACGGTAAGATTCTTTTGGCTAACATAAGGAATTTTGACTCCTGAGTAATTACCCGGAAAATAAATTTTAATTAAAACTGACGAGCTGATTTGAGGGTGAAAAGAAAAAGATTTGCACCCGTATTTTTACCCAATAAGACAGCATACATGATAAAGCTTCAGAATAAGACCATAACCCCAAAGCTTTTTTCACAGAGCCAGATTGAAATTCTCCAAGCCCCTCTGTCACAAATACTTTGAGGAGAATATAAAATTCTTCACCCTTACTTAATTCAGCCAAATATCTCATTCCCAATGAGAAAAGTTATTTTGATTTTTGTCAATTAATCTTTGTTTTCGGAATTGGGGAAGGAAATGAAGGTAAAATTTTTGCATCGTCGTCACATTTTTTCTGTCTTCAGCACTCTTCAAGTTTTACAAGTAGAAGTCGATAGCCGGTGAATTATGGCAATTATCTCCTCCAAAAAACACCCTCCAGAACCAGGTAAAAAACCCAAATCAAAAAGGGAAAAAGCTAAATCTTCTCCCCCCAATGAAAATCTTTTACAACCACAAGCAGCCAAGGACGAAGAGGGTAAGCCAGAAGAGAGCATTCGCCCCCAACGTTTTGCTGACTATATTGGGCAAAAAGATTTAAAAGATGTATTAGCAATTGCAATTGAAGCAGCCAAGTCCAGAGGTGAAGTATTAGATCACCTACTTTTGTATGGTCCCCCCGGATTGGGAAAAACCACAATGGCAATGATTTTAGCTGCAGAAATGGAGGTGAATTATAAAATTACTAGTGCACCCGCTCTGGAAAGACCCAGGGATATTATGGGGTTATTAGTGAATATCAAACCTGGAGATATTTTATTTATTGATGAAATTCATCGCCTCTCGCGGATGACAGAGGAAATATTATATCCCGCAATGGAAGATTTTCGTTTAGATATTACTGTGGGTAAAGGTGCTAGTGCTCGAACACGCAGTATCCCACTGTCAAAGTTTACTCTAGTTGGGGCTACAACCCGTGTCGGTGCTTTAACTTCTCCATTGCGCGATCGCTTCGGTTTAATTCAAAAGTTACGTTTCTATGAAGTAGATGAACTTAGTCAAATCGTTCTTCGCAGTTCTAAATTACTTAAAACGCCTGTGAGTGATGATGGTGCAGCAGAAATTGCCCGACGAGCGCGAGGAACGCCACGTATCGCAAATAGATTACTCAAACGCGTCCGTGATTATGCTGAAGTAAAAAAGAGTGGTGAAATTACGGAAGAGGTTGCAGGGGAAGCATTACAATTATTTCAAGTTGACCCCTGTGGTTTAGATTGGACAGACCGGCGAATGTTGAGCGTTATTATCGAACAATTTAATGGTGGACCTGTAGGTCTAGAAACTATTGCAGCTGCGACCGGTGAAGATACCCAAACAATTGAGGAAGTTTACGAACCTTATTTGATGCAAATTGGGTATTTACATCGAACTCCGCGCGGAAGAGTTGCAACTGCAGCAGCTTATAAACACTTAGGTTTCAAACCACCTAATGAACAATTATCTTTGTTGTAGTGTCGGCAATTGGGGATTGGCGACTGGCGACTGGGGATTGGCGACTGGGGCTGGCGAGAAAATTACTTAACCATCCTTATACGAAGTTGTCGCCCCATAATCGCCAATCCCTATATGACGTGTAGATACTGACGTGTCTGTGTGTCTTTGCTCGCGCTCCGCTTTTCTAATGCATCACCACACTTGCGCGAACCCCAATTCCCAATCCCTCAATTCTCACAAACTAATAACTGTCAAAGTAATGCTTAAATTAATTGGGATTTTACTAAGTTTATTGTTAATTTTTAATTGGGCTGAACCAGTTTTTGCTCAAACTCAAATATCTCTCATCACAAATGAAGAACTAAAAATCGGAGATGAATTAGCTAAGAAAGCTTTTACTGCAATGAGTAGGGGTGACCTAGAAGGAGCAGAAACTTACTGGACGCAGATTATCGAGAAATTTCCCACCAATCCTGCAGCTTGGAGTAATCGAGGAAATTTGAAAATTAGTCAAAACAAACTCGAAGATGCTGTCACAGATTTCGACCGAGCTATAGAGTTAGCACCCAACATCACCGACTCTTATTTAAATCGAGGAACAGCATTTGAAGGCTTGGGGAGATGGGATGATGCGATCGCTGATTATAATTACGTCCTGAAGCTAGATCCTAATGATGCAATGGCGTATAACAATCGCGGTAATGCTTACGGTGGATTAGGTAAATGGGATTTGGCGATCGCTGACTACCAGAAATCAATGAAAATCGATCCGAAGTTTTCCTTAGCACGGGCTAACTATGCTTTTGCTTTATACGAACTAGGTAAAAAAGAACAAGCAACCCGAGAAATTAAAAATATTGTTCGTAAATATCCCCAGTCTGCCGATATGCGGGCTGCATTAACTGTGGTTCTTTGGGCTGCAGGAAAAAGAGGAGAAGCTGAAAGTAACTGGGTCGCAGCCTACGGAATAGACCGTAGATATAAAGATATTGATTGGGTGAAGAATATTCGACGTTGGCCTCCAAGCATGGTAGCAGGATTAGAAAAATTCTTGAAGATTAAATAAAATAACTTAAATAAAATTAAATTGATTTAATTTCAATTTTTTCTAATAGTAATAATTACTATAGATAATGCACTTATGTTGTTTACTGGACGTAAGTGCATTATCTATATCTATCTTATGGGAGCTTGATAAATTAGTAATCTTACCCCTATAAGATTAAAATAATCTATTTCGATCTCTGGGAAGAAACATGTATCTACCCAAATCCGTCTTTAAAACCCTTTCTGTTTACCAAAGCCTTAGCCTGGAGTAAATAAAAAGTCAAGGGTATTAAAAACAGGATTTGTAATAAATTACCGAATTATTGTTTCGGCGCTTGTATTTGAAATTATCTATTAACCCGTTAGAAAACCGATATTATAAAATGACTCACTTTGGCATTATTTGTCCACCAGCGACCGGACATCTCAATCCAATGATTGCTTTGGGAAATGAACTACACAGACGGGGTCATCGCGTTACAGCGATCGGTCTACTGGATATTAAAGCGATCGTTTTAGCAGCAGGATTGGAATTTTTCCCGATTTTAGAATCTGAGTTTCCCCCTGGTTCAACAACTGAATATTTTCGCAAGTTAGGAAAATTTAATGGTTTAGCAGGATTGCGCTGTACCATTGAGTTACTTCAAGAATTATCTGTCTCATTTTTACATCGCGCACCCCAAGCGATTAAAACTGCTGGGATCGAATTACTGTTGATAGATGAAGCTTTATCTGCAGGAATTACTATTGCGGAACATTTGAATATCCCATTTGTAACTGTATGTTCCAGTTTGCTCCTAAAAGGAGAAGATGTTGTCCCTCCGTATTTCACAACTTGGGATTATAATCTGGCATGGTGGGCATTAATTCGCAATCAAGTTGGTTATGCTTTTTTGCACAATTTGCTCAAACCAATACAAAAAACAATAGCTGATTATCGTTGTGAGTGGAATTTAGAACCATATTCTCACAACTATTCCTCGGAATTAAGATTAGCAACTCTGAGTCAACAACCACCAGAGTTTGAATTTCCCAGACGCCAACTTCCCTCAAATTTTTACTTTACTGGACCATTACATCATCCTAGGACGCGTCAAAATGTTGACTTCCCATTTGAAAAGTTAAGTGGAAAAAGGTTGATTTATGCCTCGTTAGGAACGGTACAAAATCAGATTCAGTATATTTTTTCCTATATTGCTGAAGCTTGCGCCGCGCCAGATGTGCAGTTAGTAATATCTTTGGGTGGTTCTCTTGAACCTGAAGAATTACCAAAATTACCTGGAAATCCAGTAGTTGTAAAATATGCACCTCAACTAGAGTTATTGCAAAAAGCTAGTCTAACAATCACTCATGGAGGGATGAACACAACCTTAGAATCTCTAAGTAATGGAGTCCCTTTGGTTGTAATTCCGATTACTAACAGTCAACCGGGTGTCGCCACACGTATTGCTTGGTCTGGAGCAGGTGAATTTATTCCACTCAATAAATTAACTGTTGCTAATTTAAGGAATACAGTTCAAAGGGTAATGACAGAGGATTTCTACAGGCAAAATGCTGAAAGATTACAAGAAGATATTCAGTACGCTGGTGGTCTAGAAGCTGCTGCAAATATTATTGTTGGGACAACAGCATCCATTAAAAAACTTGTTAGCGCTTGAATGATGTACTTTAAGAAAACTGAACTTTCTACTTAATTTAAAGTCCACTTAATTTAAAGTAACTGAAGACAAAATTTTGTTGTGGCTATTAACTTTATGTAGCGATCAAATGATTATGAAAACATCATTTGAATGTGAAAAGCGAATGAATGTGAAAAGCGAAAGATGAAGAAAATGATGAGATCAAAAAATCAATGCCAAAAAATCTGATTCCAGGATTGGAAATCCTGAAGTCGGCAAAATTTAGCAATAATCCTTTGTGAGAGACTTCCAGTAAATAAAACATTCTATTGTTTTGGGTGCGAACGCGCTTATTAGCGGTAACGCACCACGAACAAAATTAAGGTATGGAATAATTTTCTTATTGATATTTCCTGAAGATTGATTAATCTTATAACACCAAAATCGCAAACCAGAAGTTTTTACTCGCGATCAAAGCTGCAAGGATTATTCAAAGAATCGCTATTGTAAAACTTGATGGGTATACTTTTGGGAGTAATTTGTTTTGAACGAGCAATATAAACACAGGAAAGCTAACTCGAACTAAAACAATCAAAAATCACAAAATTATCTCAATTTCGGCAACAATAGCATTTTTTACTTATGCCAATGAAGTTAAGTAAAATCACTATGACTTCACAAGTGTTTTTGCTGTCTTTGACGAAACAACTAATAACTGAATTTAGGCAATACTTTGAAGTCAAACTGAACAAATAAATTTACAACTAACCCATTCGAAATTAAATTTTATTGATTAGAGGGTTATGGGTAATAGTTAGTCAATAGTTACTTTTGGTAAAAATTAGCTAGCGAAAGAGCCAACGCATACTAGGAACTAACTGGCAAAATTCCCAATGTGCCTTCTAATCACTATCCAAGCATCCACAAACACACTGGAAGATTAAGTGCGCTTAGCAAGAGTTTTGTGGATTTTTGGGGTTCCTACAAAGTTCTTAACGATATTAGCAAGTTCTTGCAGTTGATTAACTGCTTCAGCACCTTCTAATTTCATTAATTCGCGATCATCACGCATTTCAGTCCAAGTAATTCCGTAGTCGGATACCAAAAACCTGATTAAGTGATTCTCACCTAAACTAACCATGAAAGACGCACTATTCATCTGGTCGCCACAGGTGTAGCAGGACGCAGGATATCCGCGTCGCTCCAGAACGATAGCCAGGGCTTGTAAGTTCATTACAAGATCTTGAACGAATTGTCGATGTTGTTGTGCTAGTCTCAGAAACACGTTTGTCCTCCAGACACCACTGTGTTTTTAGTCTGTTTTATATTTTCTTTAGATTTTCTCATGAACTGGTATTGTAAACTATTCATTACAATTTCCAGATAAATATAAAGAACAAAGAAATTTAGTTACTACCTAGATTAAAGTAGTCCATTACTTGTCTTGCTTCCGTATCAAACTATTCACTTTGCGAGTTTAAACTATCAGCCAAAATTTAAAGAATTAATTTTTTCTTTACATCAGTCTGTACGCTCATGTTTTCGTTTAATACATTCCGCTTCAAGAGTAGCTTATATTCGGTGCAAGTCAAGCATGTAAAAAGTACATATATGACTTAAAGTGCCGATTTAATCAAGAACATCTTGCAAATCATAATCCAAACGCATGCTTGCTTCTGTTTAAGAGCAATTCAGATATTGAATTATCAGTTTGGGACGTTATAACTACTCAATTTTCTCTTGAACTTGGCTACGTATCTGTAGTCTTGTTCTACAACAGTTGATACCATTGAGTGCCTCTATTACTCCCATTTTCTATCATTTGATAATTAATGAAAGCTTTGCTAGGGACAGGTTAGACTACGGTTTTCATAGATACACGTTGGCAAAACAGAAAATTTGCTTTTGTTTAACTTACCAACGACGATAGCGAAATACATTGTAAGTGTGTTGCCATTTCGGCAGGATTTCTTTGTAGTTTGTAAAATGTAATTATTGAGACATTTTTTAACTCTTTGTTTGAAATAAAGGTTTATAAGTTTCAGGATAAACCAAAATTTAATACAAGTATATTTAAGTCTAATCCCAATAAAAGCCTATCTGTGCAATCAAAATTCATTAAAATTAACAGAATACGTAACATAAATCACTGTTTTGTTTCAATGTTCATAAAGTTTGCACAACACTTAAGTATTTACCTTTTTATTAGTCATTGAGTACTAACTAATCTTTCATTTGGCTCCATAGACTTAGAATTACTTTGGTGAAGTTTTCCAAAAATATACTTCAAGATTGTAGGAAGAAGAAAGTTGTGATTTTTACATTTTCCGAAACATTTGCTTAGTAAATGTTGTTGTATGTTTTTGCATTGATGGTTCTTGTAAAAGTTATTCCAAATTTTTTGGGAACAATAACTCTCTCATATTCGAAGGGTCAAAAGCAACCAAAAAGTTTACTCTTGACCCTTCATTTTTTTGAATGAATCTTGGAAGTATTTCTAGAATGTCGAATTCACGAGTATTTTCATCGATTAGTTAGTCACAAATTACGAATAATCAAGATTTTATTTCAAAGTGAAACATTGAAACTAATCAGCTAATTGCCACCAACCAAAAGCTGGACCAATAAAACGAATTGTCACCCAGCCAACAACCATCAAGATAATTCCCAACCAAGCACCACGAGTTGTCCATTCGACAAATAGATTAGCTTGAGTTTTCGTAATGGGAACCCAAGGTAAAATTCTCGCCTCTTGTCCGTATTGTTCTCCTAATGCCTCTCGGCGACGCTTTGCTTCACCCATAACTTATTGCTTCCAGTAAAAGGCTTTATGGGGATGATAGCATTTGGGTTGGGGATTGGGGACTGGCGACTGGGGACTGGCGACTAGTGACTAGAAATCATCGATATTTTTTTCTAACTACACCGCAGGTGTATTTATAATTACACCGCAGGTGTATTTCAGCCTCTAGCTGTGTCACCTGCGGTTCCGCTGTAATTCCCAATCGCCAGTCACTAGTCTCTAATCCCCAATCTCCTCTTTTCTGGAAAACAAGTTCGGGTCGAGATAATTGACACGTGCTGAGGGACTAAGTACGGATAAAACATCAGCTCCGTAACTACGGTTGATTACACGGCTATCCAGTAAAGCTACAATGCCTTGATTTTCTCTGACTGGGGCAATAGCTCTTTGTAATTCTTTTAGAGCTGTTGGTAGTAGGTACAGGCGAAACCAATCTAGATGTCTTTTTTTGTAGTAGGTAACTCTACCAGCAACTAAGGGATTTTCTAATGATGGTAAAGGTAAGGTTGCAATAATTAGTAATTCCGGTGCAGGTAAAACACTTTGATGCTCGCGCCAAAACTCCCAACCACTGACTAAAACCCCATTTTCTTCTAAACAGGTTTTTTCTACTTGTACTCGGGAACCAAATTCAGAGGCTAGGATTGTTCCCACTTGCGATTTTAAAGGTACATCTCCCACTAGTATGACCGTTAAGCCCGGTGATGTTGCACTTAAACATAGCAGGGTACGAACTTTATTGATAAATCCTCCTTGAAATTCCGGAGTATTGGGTAAAGGAAACTGTAATGGTACATACAGTTGAATTGCTTCGGTTTGACTATCTGAGGAGAACTTCAAGCAAGTTAAATCGCCCAAACCCATACGCTGACGAAATATTGGAGCTTCCGTTTCTGCTTCTACGGCACTACCAATCAAAACTACTGGCTGCCGTTCCCAAATTTCTGAAAGGATATTAGCAGGTTCCACGGGGGCACTGTGCAAAGAAAATGACCCCTGACGACGAATGATATTTGCCCAAACTAGAGGTGAAACAAATTTTTTGGGTTGTAGATTATTTGCCTGTAAATTATTTGCCTGTAAATTATTTGCCTGTAAATTATTTGCCTGTAAATTATTTGCTTGTAGATTATTTACTTGTAGATTATTGGCTTGCACTTCTTGCTGTTGATAGTGCTGATAAAAGTTTCTCCAAGTATCCGGTAAATTATCTAAATTTAAAACTGAAAATAATCGAATTAAAGTTTCTTCTTCTTTGGGAGAAATCAAGTAACATTCGTGGGGATTAACCGGATGTTGGAATAATTCTCGGGTGAGTTCTATTCTTACCGAACGAATTCTGTCCACTTGCTTGGGACAAGCAAGCATTAATTCTTCCCAATCTTGCGCTGTTAAGCTGACGGTCAACTGTTCGGTTACCCAATCTTCTAGATCGTCGACCCCGTCAATAATTGTGGGAATATTTTTGGGAAATGCTTCTTTGTTAGCTAATTGTGCGGCTAGCCAAGCTTGGGGGGAGGTGACAAATAATCCTTGAAATTCACTATTGGGGAAGTTATCACCCGTCCTAATTGATTTATCAATTTTTAGCCACTCCTGCAGGCGGGGAATTTCTACTCGTAATAGACGTTGTTGTACGCAGGGTGTAGCAACAATAATCACCGGACCTTGCCACATTAATGCCGAAGCGACAAAACTAGTCCGATAACGCCCTTGAAATCCACAAGCCGCACCGACTTGAATTAAGGCGCTTCTGCCTACTCGCAATGCACGTGCTACCAATCTAGCCATCGTCAAATGATGAGGCCAGGAAGGGAAACCCGCTTGCGATCGCAGGAAGTTATGTAGTGATAAGTGAACTTCTGCTTCAATCACGCGCTTTTAATTCCATACAAAGTGACCTTAAGATGCGATTAACCCCTTTCCTATTATGTTGTCAGTGGGAAGACACAGCAGCATTCAGTACTTAATTGTTAAACTACTCAATTGTTAAACTACTCACTCAAAGATTCAAATCAAACACTCAAATCAAAGATCCAACATTTTTCCTGATTTTGTCCTGTTAAACTCACTAAAAATGACTCTAGCAGTAAATTTTATAGACAACTGTCAGATTCTATTCATTGATTTATTCCCAACTTTGTGAACTATGGCAACTTATACAGGAATTTCTAGCACAGCTTTTCGTCACCCCTTAGATTTACAAGCAGAACAAGCCCTAAGAGGTTTACCAGGATTCGACCTCATCGCTAGTAAGTATTTGGAATTTTTTGTCGAAAGACCCCAACTAGTGTATTTGATGGGTAATTCCATTCAAGTCGGACCTCGCCAATATTCCACTATTTACCAGATATTTCGAGAATGCGTGCGGGATTTGGATGTGAATCCAGAACCTACACTGTTTGTTTCCCAAGATCCGACAGCAAATAGTTATGCTCTAGGACAAGAGCACCCTTACATAGTCATTAATGCAGGAACTTTAGATTTACTTAATGAAGCAGAAATTAGGACAGTACTTGCCCATGAACTCGGACACATTAAGTGCGGTCATACTATTTTAATTCAAATGGCGATTTGGGCGATGAATGCTGCATCTGCTATCAGCGAAGTAACCTTCGGTTTGGGTAATTTAATTAGTAATACTTTAATATTTGCTTTCTTTGAGTGGCGGAGAAAAGCTGAGTTATCTGCCGACCGAGCAGCATTGTTGGTTTTGGATGACTTGGATACGGTCATGAAGACAATGATGAAAATTTCCGGTGGTAGCATCAAGTATGCCCATGAGTGTCATTTGAGAGAATTTCAGAAACAGTCGGAAAATTATCAAGCACTCGATGCTGACGGTCTCAACCAAGTATACAAATTTTTAATTTATAACGGCGCACAGGGTATGATGCTCAGTCACCCATTTCCTGTAGAACGTTTGCACTATTTACAGGAGTGGTCAACTTCATCTGAATATCAACAAATTAAGAGTGGAAATTATCAAAAATCTTCTTCTGGGGTAAATGTTGATGCAGAAACTCCCAAAAAGAATCAAGAAGTAGAAGATTTACAGCGACAAATTGAAGAATTGCAACAAAAGATTGAATCTATGAGGAAAAATAACTCGGATCAATAAGTCAAAAGTCAAAAGTCAGAAGTCAGAAGTCAGGAGTCAGAAGTCAGGAGTCAGAAGTTAGGAGTCAGGAATCAAAAATCATGGCGCTGTATTTTGATAATTTGTATGTTTAAGGTAGCTTTGTAAATTTTATGACTTTCCAAATCACCCTTTGGAAAGTTTTAATCATTCTAGTTTTTGCTTGTGAATAAGAGAATATTTATATTTTTATTGCAAAATATTGAGCTGAGAAAAAATTGTTTTGTTGAAGTAATGTTAAACATTTAACTCATCAGAGATTAAAGAAAAATTTTTATTTTTTCTAAGGTTGAATATTCCTTGTATTATGAGGTAGAAATAACTTATCCTCAGCATTTCTAAAAGTCAGCGGGGAGTAATAGATAAAGAGTTTGGATCTCAGATCCAGTTCAGGGGATTAATTTACCTAAGCCCCAAAATTTTATCTTGTGAATTTATGCTGTGAATTTATGCTGTGAATTATTTAATAATGGCTATCAAAAATACAAAGCGCCTGTCTTTATTGGCTGTAGTTGCTGTGATGATGATTTTTTTTCTGTCACCTGGAATTGCTTGTGCAGCAACGGCTAAATTTAGTTCTGTTAATGCCACATTTGTTACCGAACAGGTTAAACCAGCAAAACACTCTGATTCTCGCTCAAAAATGAGTTTAACTCCCATGCTCCGTCAGCGCATCCAAGGAATTAGACAGCGGAGAAATCGGGATATTCAAGCTATTTTACAACCATCTCAAATTAAGGAACTCAAACATAATTTGCGTTCTGGTGATCGCCTCGATTTGGCTATCAAAAAATTGAACATCACACCAGATCAGCAATATATGATAGAGTCAACGATGCGTATTGCCGATATAAAAATCAAAGCACTTTTATCAAAGTACTCTCTACAAATGGGATAAGTTTTTTGATTTTCAGGTTTATTTTCAGCTTGAGGAAATTAAGTTTGAATAAACCAATACGGGCGAAAGTATGTTTATAGTCTTTCGCATTTATTGATTCTTAACTTCATTACATATTGCTACAGTTCGGTCGCTCATTTCCTGCGAGAGGTTATGAGCGATTGTTTTTGGAGATTTTTTATGCTGCTTGAAAAATGCGATCGCTAATTGAATTGATGTTTTGATATAAATGACATATATACAAATCTATCGTTTTGCTGATTGACAAGTAGAAGATAATGTTACGAATGTATAAATCAAGAATTATATTCTTTAGCACAGGTATCTAAAGCATAAAAAGTCCTCCAGGACAGCTATTTGTTATCATGTTGAGTGCAGTTTTGTGGTGAGTCCCAAAAGTCATGAGCAAGAATGGATAGTTAGATTTGATCGTTAGCTTTATGAGTATGACGGTGCTAAGAATTTAGTCTCACAATACCCTTAATTAATAATATTTAAAGTAATAAATAATGCTCCATGTGAATTAGAAGCTGAAATAACGTAAATTCCCCTTGATATTACAATGCTGAATTTAATTCACATTAGCCGTAAGTAAGAAAATTGATATGTAGCAATGTCAGGTAGCAGAATTAAATTATCTGGTCAGGAAATAGGAAGATTAAGAGACGCCATTATCAGTGCTTTTCCAGATAAAGCTTCATTAGAGATGATGGTTGCTATTGAGTTAGATGAAAACCTTGATGAAATAGCTGGAGGACAAACCCTTAAAGCTATTGTTTTTTATTTGATTAAGAAATGGGCTGAGCCGAAAGGTAAATTAAAAGAGTTAGTTGAAGGTGCGTGTAAAGAGAATCCTGGTAATCAAGATTTAAAAAATATAAGAAAAGAATTATTTACTCACGACAATAATAAAAGAATTGATATCACCTTTGGGAGAAATACAAACAGAAGTAATCAAAAACTGATAGTTAACTATCAGGGAGTACAGAATCAGCATTTTACTGAAGACTTAGGAAATGGTGTTGAAATTGAAATGCTGTATATTCCTGGCGGTAACTTTATAATGGGTGCGCCGGAAAATGAGCAAGGTAGTTACGATGATGAACGTCCACAACATCAAGTTACAGTTCCAAGTTTCTTCATAGGTAAATATCCAGTAACCCAAGCACAATGGCGAGCAGTTACATTTCTCACCAAAGTCAGTCACGAACTTAAACCCAACCCATCCCATTTTAAAGGAGATAACAGACCAGTTGAGCGTGTTTCTTGGCTCGATGCAGTGGAATTTTGTGACAGACTTTCTGGGCATACTAACAAAAACTACCATCTTCCCAGCGAAGCAGAATGGGAATATGCTTGTCGCGCAGGTACAACTACCCCATTTCACTTTGGTGAAACAATTACATCTGAACTTGCGAACTATGGCGGTAACTATAATCAAACAACGGATGTAGGAAGCCTAGGTAGAGCAAATGCTTTTGGATTATACGACATGCATGGAAATGTATGGGAATGGTGTGCAGACCAATGGCATAGCAATTATGAAGAAGCGCCGACAGACAAGAGTGCATGGGTAATTGACAATAATGATAATGACAATCATTCTCGAGTATTGCGCGGCGGTTCCTGGCACTTCAGTTCTGAAGACTGCCGTTGTGCCTATCGCAACTCCTACTACCCGGCTTTCAATGACTACGCTTTCGGGCTGCGTGTTGTGTGTGGGGTGTTGGTGTAGCTAGCTAGCTGCGCTACCTAGGGAACTACTACCTACGGTTAAGCCTTACAGCATTGCGATACCTCTACGGTACGCAATAACTAGAGCCTGCGGCGTCGGCGTGAGACGCGCCGCAGGCGAACACCGTAAGGTGCGTCTTTGCCTCTAGCCTCTAGCTGTGCTACCTGCGGCGTCTAACGACGTAAACGCAGCCATACCGTAAGGTTTAACGCATACGTCGTCAAATGACTTTTGAATTTCTCAAAAGCTCATTTCCTCCGATGTTTCAATAGCTTCTTCTTCTGATATTTGCTTGACTTCCAATATTTGTTTAACCTGTGGTGGGGGTATTCGCTTAACTCCATCATCATCAGGCTTTAAATCTTCCTCAGTCACAGTCTGCTGGGGAATAGCAGCAATAATCGCATCTATTACCTTCGCTACAGGTAAAATCTCAATATCTAACTCTGGAAATTTTTGTCCCTTCGGAACGATCGCCCGTTTAAATCCTAGTTTTGCGGCTTCCTTCAGGCGTAATTCCATTTGAGATACAGGACGTACCTGTCCTCCCAAACCAACTTCACCAATCAGTACGGTGCTGGAATCAACAATGCGATCGCGGAAACTCGCAACTAATGCGATCGCAACTCCCAAATCGACTGCTGGTTCTTCCACATTTAAACCACCTGCAGATGCAACATAAGAATCTAACTTAGACATGGGAACCCCCACCCGTTTTTCCAATACCGCCAAAATTTGCACTAAGCGGCTGTAATCTATCCCAGTACTGGAACGCCGAGGAGAAGTATAACTAGTGGGACTTACCAAAGCTTGCAATTCTACAACTATCGGGCGAGTGCCTTCGCAAGCAACTACAATAGCAGTACCTGGCGCTGGATCGTCGCGATTACCTACAAATAGTTCGCTCGGGTTGGGAACTTCCCGCAACCCATTAGTAACCATTTCAAAAATGCCAATTTCGTGGGTCGCACCAAAACGATTTTTAACAGTTCTTAACAATCGATGGGAAGCAAATCTGTCACCTTCAAAATACAGTACCGTATCAACTAAATGTTCTAATACCTTCGGTCCAGCAATAGCTCCCTCTTTAGTTACATGACCTACGATCAACATTGTGATATCTTCATGCTTTGCCACCTTCATTAAAGCTGCAGTACATTCCCGTACCTGAGCGACTGAACCAGGGGCAGAAGTTAATCCGGGGAAAAACACTGTTTGAATACTATCAATGACAGCCAAATTTGGTCGAAGGGATTCCAATTCCTTGAGGATTT
Source organism: Mastigocoleus sp. MO_188.B34 (assembly GCF_030065675.1). Lineage (GTDB taxonomy): Bacteria > Cyanobacteriota > Cyanobacteriia > Cyanobacteriales > Nostocaceae > Mastigocoleus. Next base: position 19,417 of record NZ_JASJDK010000063.1, read on the forward strand.
CCTCTAAATTTGTTTCTGGTAATATGTATAAATCTGCTAAATTTTTGGATGCTTTTTTATTCCCATTTGTATCGTTTGTTTCTTCAGTTTTATTATCTTCTTCGCTAACAACATTTAAAACATCAGTAACACCAAGTCTGGAAGCCCTAAGTTTGACCTGTTGTCCTGACTCTTCCCCAGAAATATATAAAATTCGATATCTCTGCGCTAGTTCATTTGATACTTGCAATAGTAAAGTAGATTTACCTATACCTGGGTCACCACCAATGAGTACCATCGAACCAGGTACAACCCCGCCACCAAGGACTCGATCCAGTTCTCCATATCCAGAAGGCCAACGGGTCACTTGACGGTCGGTAATTTGGTCAAATTTTAAAGATGCTCTTGGTTGAGGTGTTTTGACTGCTTTGGTTTTTCCTTGTGAAGAATGCCACGAACCCACACCTCGTGAAGGTAAATCTGTAGATGATTGGATAAGAACTTCTTCTTCTAAGGAATTATACGTACCGCAAGCAGGACATTTCCCAAACCATTGAGCAGATTCAGCACCACATTCATTACAAACATAAATTGTTTTTGGCTTAGCCATTTTTATCTAATTAAATAATCTTAATTTTTCATTAAGTTTGCTTACGAGCTTAAATACAATAATGACAGTACTTGCAGATTTTTACGACATAATAATTGGAATGATATCTTAATAGTATGGTAGTAAAAATTAATGTTGAAAAATTTTTCGTGAAGGAGCGTCGGGAAAATTGGAAAGTCATAAGGAAAAAATTTTAGTAGTAGATGACGAAGCCAGTATTCGCCGCATTCTGGAAACTCGTCTTTCGATGATTGGCTATGATGTTGTAACAGCCGGTGATGGTGAGGAAGCTCTAGATACGTTTCACTCTTCTGAGCCAGATTTAGTAGTTTTGGATGTAATGATGCCGAAGCTCGATGGTTATGGCGTATGTCAGGAACTACGAAAGGAGTCAGACGTTCCCATTATCATGCTTACAGCTTTGGGAGATGTAGCAGACCGGATTACTGGGTTGGAATTAGGCGCGGATGATTACGTTGTTAAGCCATTTTCCCCCAAAGAGTTAGAAGCTCGGATTCGTTCAGTATTACGTCGGGTGGACAAAACCAGTGCTTCAGGAATTCCTAGTTCTGGCGTAATTCATGTAAGTACCATCAAAATCGACACCAACAAACGTCAAGTTTACAAAGGTGACGAGCGCATCCGTTTGACGGGGATGGAATTTAGCTTGTTAGAGTTGCTAGTAAGTCGTTCTGGCGAAGCTTTTTCCCGTTCAGAAATTTTGCAAGAAGTCTGGGGATACACTCCCGAGAGACATGTTGATACTCGTGTTGTGGACGTACATATATCACGTCTGCGCGCAAAATTAGAGGACGATCCGAGCAACCCAGAATTAATTCTCACTGCGCGGGGAACTGGATACTTATTTCAGCGAATTATTGAACCAGGGGAGGAGTAAAAATTATTGGAGTTAGGAGTTAAGAATTAAGGGTTAAGAATTAAGGATTAAGAGTTAAGGGTTGGGAGTTAAGAATTAAGAGTTAGGAATTAAAGGATTAAGGATTAAAAGTTGATAATTAAGAGTGAAATATTATTCAGTAGCTCGTAATCGATACTTCCAGATTTATAATCCCAAATTCATTATTGTATGATTTATATTTCTAGGTTCGTAATTCTCTGTTCGTAATTCTCAGTTAATTATTCTCAATTTATAATTATCAGTTCATAATTCTTTAATTCCATAATTCATAACTCATAATTCATAACTCATAATTCTAGAATTCATAACTTTTAACTCTTGACTTTACACTGTCGAATGCTGCGAGCATAACCCTTAGTGAAAAGTCGAAGAGGGTAATTTTTATTAACTATGAGTAAAAACGATCCAAATAAAGTTTTGCGGCGTCTACCCATAGTTGTTGGAGGGCTAGGCGCTACACTTTTATTAATCAATCGTCTATATACACCAACACTAACTGTATCCCAAGCACGAGGGGATGTACTTGGTGTAATTTTAAGTGCAGTTTTAATTTTAACGGGTTTAATTTGGCAGCAAGTACAACCTAAAATCCCCGATGCAGTAGAACTGACTGGTGATGAAGGGTTTGAATTACAAGAAGATTTACCTGAAATAGTTAAAACAGAGCTTGCTTGGGCTTCTCATTTATTGCTAACAAACACAGTTACCTGTTCGATTGTAGTTTTTTATCGAAATCGCGTTCTCTTACGTCGCGGTATTTTGGGTCCCTCTCCAGAAGTTAATCCAGGAGCGATTTTAAAAAGAACCATAGAAAAGGAAAAACCTATTTATTTAGTCGATTTAAAAGTGTATCCAGGTAGGGTTGAATTTGACTATTTACCACCCAATACTCAAGGTGTAATTTGTCAGCCAATCGGTTCTGACGGTGTATTAATCTTAGGTGCAAATGCTCCTCGCAGTTATACCAAGCAAGATGAAAACTGGATTACCGGAATTGCGAATAAATTAGCTGTTACCCTAAGTGAGATTAATAGTTAATAGTTGACTGTTACCAATTACCAATTACCAATTACTCATTAGCTATTACCTATTACCTATTACCGGTTACCACTTAAAAAATATGCAAATCCAAATTATATATTGGTTGTTAATAGCCTTGATGATGGTAGGTATTATCGGTGCGGTTGTTCCCGGTGTACCTGGAATTAGTTTAATTTTAGTTGCAGTGATTATTTGGGGAATTGTTAAAGGTTCCTTTGCTGCGATCGAAATACCTGTAATAGTTACAGGTGTAGTGTTACTCATAGGTACAGCAGTAGATTTTTTAGCTGGTTACCTGGGTGCAAAAAAAGCTGGTGCTAGTAAGTGGGGACAAATTGGTTCATTCGTTGGTTTGCTGCTGGGATTTTTTGGCTTACTTCCAACTTTACCAGTGGGTGGACCATTGCTCGGGATGTTAATTGGTCCTTTGTTAGGTGCAATTGTTGGTGAATTTATTTATCAACGTAAGTTACTAGTAGCCTTAAAAGCTGGAATTGGTATTTTTGTTGGAACTCTAGTAGGAAATCTGATTCAGGGAATATTAGGAATTACAGCAGTTGTGATTTTTGTTTGGACGACTTGGTCTCAAGTTTTTGGTACATGAGGCTTTTACTTATGATTAGCTTAGTTTGAGTAGATTGGTTTAAATAAAAATAAAAAAAAGTAGATAAAGTAACTATTGCTGTCTTAGTTACATTATCTACTTGACACAAAACTGAAGAGAAGGAAGAGAAAAAGAAATTTAAAATATGAAATTAAATAGATACAACACCCTGATGATTTATATAAAGCTAAATTTTAAACCTGTTAAAAATGCACTTACCTGATAGGGTATTTTCTATTGTCCCAAGAAAAGAGAAGTTGCAATATCTAAGTAGTTTTAGAAGAGTTGTTGCGTTTTCTTCTTAAACCAAACATACCTGCTACAGCTAAAGTTCCAATACTTAAAACTGTTCCTGGTTCGGGTACGCTAACTTGCAAATTAACACCATCACCAGTACTGGAAAACTTAGTGCTATTGTCACCCGGGTTACCCAATTGGACGACGAAAGAATCTACATTATTTAAAACAAGATATTGAGTTTCATCATCACCAGCAGCAGGAAGAAATATAGGTTGAGAATTACTATCACCATTCACCTGAAGAATGCTAGTAAATGGAGATTCTTCTACATCTAAAAACGATAATTTAACTTCATTCGCTGTTTGGGCAAAATTAAATTCAAAAACCCCATATTCTAAGCGACCATTTTCAATGACGTTATTGTTATTATCATAAGCAACAGGACGGAACCAAAAAGCATCAGTTTGGGGGTTTGTACCTTCATCCGTCTGATTAAAATTAATTTCTAAACCCCAAGTATTAGTCGTACTTTTTTTATCTGAGAAAAGTCTACTAAATCCATAGTTATCATTACTTACTGGATCTTTACTAGTAACTGTATAACCTAAGGATGTAGTATTGATACAATCCGCATTATCCACAATACAAGACATATTGGTAAGCTCAATCTCACCTTCCCTTTGTGGAACTAAGCTCATAGCTTTAGCTGCAGACATAGAGCCCAAAACACTGAATCCAGCAGTAGATGCAACTAATGTCTTGACCAATAAGCTTAACTTTTGCATAATCCAAACCTTTTATTAAAGCAATTGATGTGATTTAAAAATTTGCTTATTTTCTTTTAAGCATGTTTGTATCTTATTTCTATCTCCGTAATTATGTCATCAAAAAAATCTAGTATTTATTGCATCTTGATTTGAAAAACAATTTTGGGAAAATTACTGAGGATAAAATCTATAAATGATACAAATCTGTGTTAAAACCATGTGTTATTTCCATAAATAAAGAGATATTTATCCGGAATACAAATATCTTTTTTAAGTATGAGAATTTATTCAATAAAAAATATATAAATGAATGAAAAGTTTTTATCTTAGTTTTTAGAGTTACAGGTTATCGAATAACAAAATATAGCTTTATCTATAAAACATAAGTAAAATTTTCCCATTTTGCAAGGGAATATGTTAGCGGGAAATATGTAGTATATTTTGGGTAATTTTCGTTTATTATTTCGGTAGGTAAAATACATTTCAGTAGGTAAAATACAAGATTTTATTTGATTGGAAAAGTAAGGAGAAATATTTACCTGCCTGCCTAGATTTGACCCTAGTGATTCAATAAAATTACTAGAGACGTACTACTATTGATGAAATCAATAGTAGTACGTCTCTGCAGAAAATATTTTTGTTAAAAACTGGTTTTTATTCAAGAATCAGTTAGACATCTTTTTGCTTCTTTCGCCACAGCTTCTTCTGTATCATTAGCCAAAGTTTCAATAATTGACTTTGCTTCTTCTCCTCCCAGTCTGCTCAAAGCTTGTGCAACTCGATAACGAATTTGCCAATCAGAATTACTAGCATAGGGTGCTAATAAAGGTACAGCTTCTGCATTTCCTAATTCTCCAAAAGAACTAATAGCTGCTGTCTGCACCAATTCATTATCAGAAGCGAGAGCTTGGGTTAGTAAATCAAAAGCTTTGGGATCTCCCATTTCTCCCAATGCTGCAATAATACTAAATTGAATAATCCACTCATTGGTTTTTTGGTACATCTGTTGCAAATCATCAAAGGCTTCGTGCAACTTTAAAGCACCCAAACAATCAGCAGCAGCAGCTTGAACGTCTATTTCCGAATCATTAAGCAAGCGATCGCGTAAAATCTGCAACGACAAATCTAAATCTTGTCCGCCAAATGTATCAAGTTGACTAATTGCTGAATAACGTACCCGAGAATTACTATCGCCAATAGCACCTTGAAGTAATTCAAAAGCAATAGCTGGTTCGAGATGACGAATCTGATTAACTCCACGAAGACGATCGCCCAAATCTTCGGAACTCAATAATTGTTTAACAGATTCAGGATTTATAGTCATTTGTTATTTTTCCTTTATTATTTGTCACTTGTTATTTGTTATTTGTCATTTGTCACCTGTTTTTTTGAATGGCGATCAATTAATTACCAATTACAAATTAACAGTGACAAACGCTCAATAATTAATCTTGCTCAGAAGCCATTGCTCGCACTATATCACCTCTGGTGAGTATCCCAATTACTTGACCTTCAGCATCAATTACTGGTAAACGTTGAACTTTGCGATCGCGCATAATTTTTGCTGCATCCCTAAGAGGTTTATCTGGAGCAGTGCTAATAACTTTATCACTCATCACTTCACCAACTGTTTGTCCGAGTGACTTATGTAAATCGCGCTCGTAGGTAGCTGGATTTTTTAAATAAATTACACTATCAAGAAACATAATATATGCCGGAGGTGTAACCCCTGTTTCTTGCCACATCAAGTCCGTCTCCGAAATAATACCGACTAAATGTCCGGCATCATCTACTACAGGCAGCCCACTAATATGTTTTTCTGCTAAGGTTTTAATCGCTTCGGTCAATGGAGTTTCACGTTGAACAACAATTGGATCGGGGGTCATTACATCGGCAACGGTTTTAGGCATTTGTTTAAATTAGTTCTTAGTTCAAGTTTGCTGGAATCATTGTAGAAAATTGCGACTCAATAGCCGATACCTTTAATAGATTGTTACTTATTTCAGTGAACAGTAAACAGTTTATGTATGGCTAACGTGACGCCCTTACGAGCTACAGTTAATGCACGTAGGTGTTACTTAGGTTTTATGTAAGTAGTGCATAGGCACTAAAGATGTAACAAACAATCACCCACCAATTTAGTTAGGACACAAGGCGCAATAAAAAGTTAGCTGATAACTGTCAACTGTCAAATTCTGTTTCGCAAAAGACTTTTAGTAGCTTAATGCAGTTCGCGATCGCACCTAAATGAGCAATTTCATAGCCGTGGGTATTTTGGGTCGGAAAAGCCAAACAAGCTCCACGAGGAATATGACCAAATTTCATGGCGATCGATGCATCGGAGCCAAAACCACTTAATGTTGCTAATTGGATCGGCATATTGGATTGTTTTGCTGAAGACCGCAACTGTGCATTGAGAGTGTCATCGTAAACACCATAGCCATCTTGAAACAAGATTACAGGTTTTTCGCCATCTTCAATGGGATACTCTGGAGCAAGAGGACAAATTTCTAAAGCAATTAGAGCATCCAAACGCTGATTTTGACTGAAATACATTGCCCCAATTGCTCCAACTTCTTCTTTAGCTGATGCAACTAAATAAATATCTACTGCTGGTTTTTTCAGCTTTTCTGCCAAGGCTAGTAAAATTGCAATTGATGCTTTATTGTCCAAGGTATAACTGGCGATGTAATCTTTTAATCTCACTGGAGATTTACGATGTTTGCCAACGACAACTTTAGTTCCTGGATGAATTCCCGCAGCTTCTAATTCTGCAACCGTACATTTAGTTTCAATCCAAGCATTTTCCCACTTCAGCGCACTATTTTCCTGTTGTACTTTTTGTGGAGATTCATGGGAAACATGACGAGAACCAAAACTGAGAATACCACTAATGGTTTCCTTATCTCCAAGCAAATCGACAACACCTTCACCATAAACCCATGGGAATGAACCCCCTAACCTACGAACTTCAACTTGCCCTTTATTAGTAATATTTTTAACTATGGCACCAATCTCATCTTTGTGAGCCGTAATTGCAACTGCTCGGTCTGAATTTTTCCCAGGAATTTTGGCGATGATGTTATCGGCGCGATCGCACCACGCTTTAACTCCCAATGAATCAAATTGCTCCATCAAGAATTGGTTTACTTCTTTTTCTGCACCACTAGGAGAATGATGCATCACTAATTCTTCAATAATGTTGAATAAATCTTGGTAATTGTGCATCGATTGAATGCAAGACTATGAACGCTTTAGATTTTACAGAGCTTATATGAGGGTTAAATAACAAACGGCTGAGACAAATAAAATTTAAAACTTCTTTTTTCAATACCGTACTTACGTGTTCTCTGGAATTAGGAAATGGAATCTTATTTGCTAGCAAGTAGAAAAAATGGCGTTGCATAAATACGGGATGATTCAAATATACGCAAAAAAAATTTCTCCTTATTTATCAACTGTTTCAGCTTATGCAAATCTGCTTATCATCCCGAAAATATGCAACGCCGAAAAAATTTTTTTAACCACAGCTACTAGCAAATAGAAATGAAGATAAACCGAGAGTGTAGAAAAAGAAAAACTTCGCGATCATATACAAGCTCGAGCTAACTTTCAAAAATACAAATTTGTAATATTTTATTGGTTTAAAATTTATACTTTGAAGCAAATTTTAGTAGTATCTAGGACAGAGTAAAGTAAGTGTACATATGTCCTGTTGCTTTCCTATGGCGTGGAATTCAAAGCCAAAGCATCTTGTGCTGAGACCCCTTCACCTTCGGTTCCGAAATACCATAAAGCTGAAGCAGCTTCTGCGCGGGTAACTGTTTTTTTTGGTTGGAACAAAGTAGTGTAGCCAAAAACCCGACGGATATTAGCTTTATCGCCATTTTGAAAGTCTGCTAACATTGCTCGCAAAGCCTTTGAACTTATTTTTGCTGAATCTTGGAAGCCCCATGTTTGTTTTACGCTTGCCAAATTTGCACTTGGTAAAGCCTGACGCACATCCAAAGGTACTTTCCATAAAATTAGTTGCTCCCGGTTGAGGGGTGAATTGGGCTGGAAAAGCACTTGCGTCGAATCACCTGATAACGAACTGGGAATAATACCTGCTTCTGCTAATCCTTGGATTGCGCCAAAATCTGGGTCGGTTTTTGAAACGTCTCTAAAAACTGGTTTAGTACTTGCTGAAGCTAGACGAATTTGTTTTGTTGGGTCGTTGCCATACATTTTATTGTAGGCGGTTATTAACCATCTTGCGTATTCACGACGAGTAATATTTTTGGCTGGTTCAAATTTATTGATGTTGGGATTACTTGGAGTAGAATTATCTGCGGCTGAATTAGGAGTACTTGTATTTTGTTCTGAACCAATATCGAAGTTTATTTTTAAAACCCCCAATTTTGCTAGGTCTTGAATTTTTTCTTGCTGTTGTGGTGGAATTTTATCGATGTCGTTAAAATTTTGCCTTGATTTGGTTGCAGAATCACTACTATTTTCCAAATTGCTATTTTCCAAACTTTCCTGAGACTCAGGTGTTTTAGTATTATTTGCAACTGGTCCAATAAAGTCTGGAGAACCTGGACGAGGTAGATTTTCTTGATCGCGATCGGAATTATTTTGTGTTGTTAATTTGCCGCCATTTATGTTTTCAACTAATAACTCAATATTTGTTTGTATTGGATTAGTTTGTGTTTGATTAGTTTGTGCTTGTTGAGCTTGAGTATTATTTACTGGTTTGGGTTCGATAGAAATTTTGACTTGAGTGTCATTAAGTCGCGCAGCAATAACTACTGGTGTTTCATCGTTTGATTGTTGTAAAATTTTCCAACCATTTTGTCGTAATTTACTTAGATAAAAATTACTAATGACATTACGAGGATCAGAACTGTGCCAGCGGGTTAATAACTTTGATGCAGGACCTTCAGTTGAGCTAGCTTCGTCAAGAATGGCATTAGGATACTTCAGTTGTTGGGGAAAACCAACTGGTAGATTGGAAGATATTTTATTAGACTGCTTACTTTTGGTCTCTTTGCTTTCTTCGCTGACCGTTTTCGCAGCAAAAACATCAGGCTTCTCTTTAAGTTTAGGGTCAGGAGCCAAAGATTTTTCGACAAAACTATTCGCACAACCCAAAAGGGAGGTTACTAAAATTGCCAAACTAAGAAAAATAACAGAACGAATATACAGAAGTAACACTGAAAATCACATAACTCGTGCCAATACCTAAGCTAGCGCAGATTGATTAATTTTTGAGTGACCATTTGTAACTTCTGTCGTTTGCTCTCTATATTACAAGTATTATCTACAAAATTTGTGACTCTATCGCCAGAATTCCGACTTTAAACTTTTTCCAAATTAGAAAATGTATCGATTAATAACTGCATTATTTTCAATGATAAATAAATAACGCCTGCTTAAAAAAAATCCCCCTATTTATGACACCATTTAAAACTACTTATTGTTGACCCTAAGCAGCTTATATAAACTAGGGCAACACAATTAATCGCGGGAGTCTTCAAGAAGTGATAACATATAATTACAAATATTATTAGCTTCACTCAATGCGAGAATCCACAGTGTCATACGATCCTGTATTCCAATCAATATTGAAGCTTCAAAGCGTTGCTGTTGGTAAACTTAATGCGGCAATATACACATTATAATAATCCATCGAGGAAATAAACTTCCAAATTTGCTGGGCATATCTTTTGCTGGGCATATCTAAAGATTGTTTCCGAACAATTATGGGACTTATGCCTAGTCAAGATTAATGTATTTAAATTCTGACGAAATGAGCTAATACAGTCTACTTTTATTTACGCACAAAAAATTATGAAATCATTGTAGTTCTAGGAGGGTATAAACTATTGCTTAAATATTGAGTGTTTGTATCTTAGCTATTTTTTATACTTACAGCTTTTAGATGTGTACCATTGTACTTATTCACTAGGCATAGTATAAAACCTAGCTATCAGTCTTGACGAAATTTTTTGATTCGGAGATGATGACGACTGAGATTTATTCCCGACTCGAAATTAATCAGCTAAAGACCGTAGGGTAATTTCCCATGCACAAAAATAACAACATCTACTACATAATATTAAATACCAATTTAAGAGAATAGGACCCTGAAAAATCTAAAATAGATCTTAAGTTTCAAAAAAGTTTCCAGCGACCGCCATTTTTTATATCAACTACTTTTAAGGGTCGTCGGGTTGTGACAAGTACTCAGACAAGATTTCATGCAACTTTCCCAGGATCGGTTCGCATATACTGATGCTCCTCTACAGCTGATACTGTTTATTGATGGGCGACCCAAGTCCGGACAACAGGTGCAGCGTATCCGATCTTACTTAAAAGAGTTAAAAGCAGAGTATCAGTTTGAACTGGAAATTGTTGATGTCGGACAGCAACCTTATTTAGCTGAACAATTCAAATTGGTTGCTACCCCAGCTTTAGTAAAAATACATCCTGAACCGAGACATATTTTGGCTGGTAGTAATATTATTAGTCAATTACAAGTATGGTGGCCTCGTTGGCAAGTTTCAGTAGAAATGTATTTTAAGTCACAGGTAAGTCTAATAGAAGATAGTGACAATGCAGGAGATACAAACAAATTAAATTCTTCGACATCGGGAATTAAATCACTTGCGGTTTCGGCGGAACTGATGAAATTATCAGACGAAATTTTCCACTTGAAGCAAGAGAAAGACAAGCTTGAAGAACAATTACAGTTCAAAGATCGGGTAATTGCCATGTTGGCACACGATCTCCGTAATCCTCTGACTGCAGCAGCAATTGCTGTTGAGACTCTGCAGTCCAACTACATTCAAGAAACAGGAACATTTAAACGTCTGACACCTTCTCTGGCGGCTAAGTTACTCAGACAAGCACGTACTCAAACACGAATAATTGACAAGATGATAGCAGAACTTCTTCAGGTTGGGCGAGGAAAAGAAACAAAAATACCAATAGTCCCCCAGAAAGCAGAAGTTGGTAAATTATGTTGTGAGGTGATGAGTGAATTACGCCAGCGCTACAAAGCAAAATCTTTGAAACTGGAAAAAGATATCCCTGAAGATTTACCACTAGTTTATGCAGATCCTGAACGTATTCGTCAGGTTTTAATCAACCTTATGGATAACGCAATTAAATATACACCAGAAGGTGGCGTTATCAGTATTTCTGGATTGCATCGTACGACCCAAAAGGTTCAATTTAGTATTGGTGACAGTGGTCCAGGTATTCCTGAGGAGAAGCGAGAGCAAATATTCGAAAACCACTATCGCTTGGAGCGGGATGAAGAAAAAGATGGCTATGGAATTGGTTTGTGTTTGTGTCAGCGAATTATTACAGCCCATTACGGTCAAATCTGGGTAGAAAAAGCTCCCACAGGTGGTGCTTGGTTCCACTTTACTTTACCCGTATATCCTACCTAGTAAAAACCTAGCTTAGAAAAATTATTTTGGAAAAATTATCTTGGAAAATTAGATTGGAATCCAAATAATTCTGCACATACTAGCAGTTAAACACAGTAAAACTATTGCTGCTTTGAACGCTCGAGTAAAGGCTGTTTTGAATTTTTTTTAATTGCTTTAATAATCTGGGTGTTAGCTGGAGGAAAAGTAAAATTTTCTAGTTCATCAACCCATACCCAACGAATTTCATCACATTCTATAGTTTGAGGCTCCCCGGAAAGGTGCTGACAATGGTGAGCTGTTAGGGTAATACGTAGATCGCTATAGGTATGGTCAATGGTAATTAAATGTTCGCAAACAGCAATTTCAATACCCAATTCTTCTGTTATTTCACGTTTTATACATTCTTCAATACTTTCTCCTGGCTCAATTTTACCACCAGGAAATTCCCATAACCCCCCCATCTGTCCTCCCAAAGGACGACGATCTATTAAGATTTGACCTTGTTGGTTCCAGATTACTGCAGCACCAATGATTTTATGGGGAGGGATTTTGGAGGTTTGATTCATAGCTTAATCAAAGACAAAGAAAATGCTCAAAGAATAAATTTGTAGATATTGTATTGCTTTTTCGGTTGAGCTAGCGCGGATAATATCCTGATTCCCAGAAGCTTACTTAAGGTCAAAATTATTTGCTTTGATTTTAAACATATTTTTAAATAGTTTGAAATTTGAAATACTTATTCCAAATATATGATTAAAATTTAAATTAAGCTTCAAATTTAAGTTTTTCCTAATTTTAAGGACTAACCTTAAGTCTTTTTTTATTTATTTGAAACGGTTATTTGTTTGAAATTATAGTCGTACTGAGATTGATTAAGGGAAGGCATAATGAGCATGGGAAATTAATTTTTCAAGGTTTGTAAGTTTTCCACTTCAAAGATGAGCTATTTTGCAAGTTATTTCTACCATAGACTTATATAAAATTTGTTTCCTAAGCACGACCATTATAATTTTAATCATCAATCAACTTTATTTATTGATTTACAGGTTTATTTATTGCTGTAATGCTTGCTCCAGAAGCTTTGACCATACCAAGGGCATTCACTGATAATTGCAGGCTAACGCCGACACCACAGGCTCTGCGCTGCGCTAGCTGCTCTGATCGCCATCATTGTCCATATCTTGTAAAGCAATTTCAAAGTTCATTCTTTGTTCTGCATTACGTAAAAAGTAACCACTCATCATCGCGGAAGCCAAAAGACGTCCCAGGTTTTCTCGATTAGTAGTAATAGTTACACCAAAATGTTCGGAAGGGATATTGCCAAGCAACCCAGTTATTTTCCGTTCCATTACTTGAAAAACTTCGCTAGAATCTGGCTTGGACAGTTGGCTAATTGTTTCCGGGCTCAATGATTTAACATATTGCCACAGAAAATTATCATTGTGTGGATTTTTCTCAAAAAACTCTGAAACTCTATCGAATGAATCACTCATTATGTAAGCTCCTGTAATAACTTATTAACCCAACGAGACTTAGTTTCAGTTTAACAACCTTGGATATTACTGTTTTATTAAAAATAGTATGTATCTGTCTGTATCATCTACCAATCTTGAATATAGTGGTTATTTTCATCTGAATATCAAAAGATAATGGAGACGTGCAAGTGCAGCGTCTCCATTTTATTACTGAAAAAGATTGTATATCTTACTATTGAGGCAATATAAAAAAGTAGTAGTTCCCGTTGACCGAACAGACTAAAGTAACTGCAAATAGTATATATAGTCTAGGGCTATCAAAGATTTTTCTCAAAGACACCCGTGGAAATCAACCAAAATTTATTTGTATTGCGCGCCCAGTCTTGAGGTATATAAAACATCTAAGAATGTTCTATTTACATGGTCAGTACACAGAATTAACTGAAAAAACTACCTTATTGAAAGCTTCTTAAGATCTTCTAACTATCAATTGACTTTTTGAAGCAACCTAGCTCGCCAAATATTCATTAATACTGGTTTTATATTTACGAAGCTTGGTTAGCGCTTCTCGCTCAATCTGTCGAACTCTTTCACGACTAATATTAAGCTGTTCGCCAATTTTGGCCAAGGTCATTGTTTGTCCATCAATTAAACCGAAGCGTAGAGAAATTACTTCTCTTTGCTGGGGTGTTAGCTCTCCCATCAGACGCTCTAGGTCATAAGACAAAGATGATTGAGTGACAAACTCTTCTGGAGAAGCGCTGGTATCTTCCAGCATTTCACCTAATTCTGTATCGTGATTGTCTCCCAATCTTAAGTCTAGAGATAGGGGTAAACGAGATTTTTCTAGATATTCCCTTACTTGCTTGGGAGTTAGTTTTAATTCTTCTGCCAATTCAGATATTGTTGCAGCTCTTCCTAATTTTTGTGATAACTGGCGTTGGGCTTTTTTGATTTTATTTAGCTTTTCGGTGATATGTATTGGCAACCTAATCGTACGACCTTTTTCTGCAATTGCCCGGGTAATTGCTTGTCTAATCCACCAATACGCATAGGTAGAAAATCTATATCCTTTAGTGGGGTCGAATTTTTCTACTCCCCTTTGCATGCCGATACTACCTTCTTGAATTAGATCTAGTAAATCGACATTACGCTTAATATACTTTTTGGCGACGGAAACGACCAAACGTAAATTAGCTTCTACCATCTTGCGCTTGGCAAATTCACCAGAATCGATGGCACTATTGAGCTCAGAGGGTTCTAGATTTGCCTCCTTTGCCCACTCCTGTAGAGTTGGTTGACGTCCCAACTTATTTGCTAATAACTCTCGTACTTCATACAAGCTGGTTGCACGTTGTACCTGTTTCCCATAAAAAATCTCTTCTTCATGGGTCAAAAGTGGAACGCGACCAATCTCGCGCAAGTAAGTCCGCACGAGGTCTGTTGGTTTCTGAGCGGTCTTCATGGCACTACTTTTTGGTAATTATAGGTTTGACAGTAGTATTCAGACTTGAATTTACTTTTTACTAAATAAATAGTTTTCATTGGGCGCACTTGCAATGAAAATGGCAACCCATCAAAAATTGCTTTTTGACCTGCTCGGCGGAGCTAATTTTTCAATAACTGTTTGATTACACTTTCACCTGCTAAAAGTTACAATTATTCTTTTGTTAAAACAAGTATCAGGAGTTAGATAAAAAGTTACGCTTCAAACATTTATGACTTATGTTATTTTCTTAATAAATTGTAACATTCTCATTTTTGTGATGAAGGTTCGGTAAAGCGAACTTGAATTTTTTTTAAGGCATTTATTGCCTTAAATAGAGCATATTTTGACTGAAAACTTACTCCAGTGACTTAATATGTTCGCACAAATATTATGAAATTTTCTTAAAATATCTCAATCATAGCGATAAATTTTTACTTCAAGTTCTGGCTTAATAATTCTTTCAACAACTAACCAGTTATCAGTCACTTGTTATCGATCCCCAGTTCGAGAACAAATGACTAATAACATATGAAACTTAAGTTGTAACGCAGTAATCCTGAATGATTTTTACATCCAAGGTGGTGCGTTGCAGGGAACGAATCGCAGCGACTGTTGCCCTAGCACCTGCTAAAGTTGTAATAATAGGGATTTTGTAACCCAAAGCTGTACGACGAATTAATCTTGCATCAGTTTGAGCTTCTTCTCCAGAAGGCGAATTGATAATTAACTGAATTTTGCGGTTTTTGATCGCATCTAGGACGTGAGGACGACCTTCATGGAGTTTTAGTACTAGTTCAACATCTAGTCCATGTTCTCTAAGCACCTGCAGTGTGCCTGATGTCGCCATTAAACCAAAGCCTAACTCAATAAATTCTTTGGCTACGGGTACAGTTGCGGCTTTGTCGCGATCATTCATTGATACAAAGACTGTACCAGTTAAAGGAAGTAGCTCCCCTGCAGCAATTTCGGCTTTAGCGAAGGCTCTACCAAAATCGCAATCAATGCCCATGACTTCACCTGTTGATCGCATTTCTGGTCCTAAAATTGTATCAGTACCAGCAAATTTGTCAAAAGGTAAGACGGCTTCTTTGACAGCTATGTGTTTTGGAATCACTTCTTTGGTAAATTCCAGTTCTTTAAGTGTTCGACCGGACATCACTAAAGATGCAATTTTTGCCAGGGGTACGCCGGTTGCTTTAGAAACAAATGGAACAGTGCGAGATGCCCGAGGATTAGCTTCCAGGATATAAACTTGGGGGGAGTCGTTATTCAAGCCCACCACGGCAAACTGGATATTCATCAAACCTACTACTTTCAGAGCCTTGGCTAACTCGACAGTCCAACTGCGTATTTGAGTGAGAATTTCCGGTGGTAAAGACATAGAAGGTAAGGCACAAGCCGAATCCCCTGAGTGGATACCCGCCTGTTCTATGTGTTCCATGATGCCACCAATGGTAACTTCTCCGGTACGATCTGCGATCGCATCAACATCAACTTCAGTGGCGTTTTCTAAAAACTTATCAATTAAGATTGGATGTTCTGGTTCAACTTGAACTGCGAAGGTCATATAACGTTCCAATTCTACGTCAGAGTAGACAATTTCCATTGCTCTTCCTCCCAATACGTAGCTAGGACGTACTACAACTGGATAACCGATGCGTTTGGCAACTACTAGTGCATCTTTATAACTGCGAGCGATACCATTCGGTGGTTGGGCTATGTTTAACCGATCCAGAATTTTCTCGAATTTCTCCCGATCTTCAGCGATATCAATGGAATCAGGAGATGTTCCCCAAATTTTGGGCATTGTAAATCCTGAGTTTTCTCCCCGAAAAGCTTTTGATTCTCGGGTTTCTAATTTTTGAGCTTCTAATTCTTGAGCTTCTAATTCTTGGGTTTCTAATTCTTGGGCTTCTAATTCTTGGGCTTCTAATTCTTGGGCTTCTAATTTTTGATTTGCAAACTCTTGAGCTTCCAAATCTTGTAAATATTTTTGTAAGGGTACCGCTAATTTAAGAGGTGTTTGTCCGCCAAACTGAACGATAATTCCCACCGGATTTTCCGCTTCAACAATATTCAAGACATCTTCTTTTGTGAGTGGCTCAAAATACAGTCGATCGCTGGTATCGTAATCAGTAGACACAGTTTCTGGGTTAGAGTTAACCATGATGGTTTCGTAACCCGCATCTCCCAGAGCAAAAGCTGCATGACAACAACAGTAGTCAAATTCTATTCCCTGTCCGATGCGATTGGGACCACCACCTAAAATCATCACTTTAGGTTTATTTGTGGGTACTACTTCTGTTTCTTCCTCATATGTTGAGTAGTGATAGGGAGTAAATGCTTCAAATTCTGCAGCGCATGTATCTACAGTTTTGTAAACTGGTATTACATTTAGTTGTTTGCGATAGTTTCTTACTTCGTCTTCAGTAGTCTTGGTCGCAAAAGCGATTTGTTTGTCGCTAAACCCTTGACGTTTAACCTCAAAAAGTTGCTCTTGTGTCAATTCTGTTAAAGATTTACGTTTGAGAAATTTTTCCACCTCTAACAATTGTTGCATTTTATCTAGGAACCATGGGTCGATACCTGTCAGTTCATAGATTTCTTCATTTGTAATCCCCAGTTGCATGGCGTGACGCACAGCAAATATCCTTTCTGGATTGGGAGTTCTTAATTGAGCGCGAATTTGTTCACCACTGGGTAATTTTTCCTTAATATCGCAGCCCCAGCCCGCACGTCCTGTTTCTAAAGAACGTAAAGCTTTTTGAAAAGACTCATTAAATGTCCGCCCAATAGCCATAGCTTCCCCAACTGAACGCATTTGGGTGTTTAGCACAGCTTGGGAACCGGGAAATTTTTCAAAGGCGAAACGAGGAACTTTAGTTACCACATAATCAATGGTTGGCTCGAAGGAAGCTGGTGTTTGCTTGGTAATATCATTTTTGATTTCATCTAAGGTATAGCCCACTGATAACTTGGCTGCCATTTTCGCAATTGGAAAACCTGTAGCCTTGGAAGCTAAAGCAGAAGAACGAGAAACCCGAGGATTCATCTCAATCACAATTGCTTCCCCATCTACGGGATTAATAGCAAACTGAATATTGGAACCACCAGTTTCAACACCAATCTCGCGAATAATTTTAACTGCCATATCCCGCAGTCGCTGATATTCCTTATCAGTTAATGTTTGGGCTGGAGCAACCGTAATTGAATCGCCGGTATGAATCCCCATGGGATCGATGTTTTCAATAGAACAGATAATTACTACGTTATCTGCCAAGTCGCGCATCACTTCAAGTTCGTACTCCTTCCAACCAATCAGAGATTGATCGATGAGGATTTGTGACACCGGGGAAGCATCCAGACCCCCCTGTGCCATTTCAGCAAATTCTTCTTCGTTATAAGCGATACCGCCGCCTGTTCCACCCATTGTGAAAGCAGGACGAATAATTAGAGGATATGCACCAATTTTTGTTGCAATTAGCTTTGCTTCCTCCAAAGAAGAAGCTGTACCACTAGGACACATTTTTACGCCGATACGCGCCATCGCTTCATTAAATAGCTTTCTATCTTCAGCTTTCTCAATTGCTGGAAGCTTAGCACCAATAAGCTCTACACCATATTCATCTAAGACTCCATTTTTAGAAAGCTCCACAGCTATGTTAAGAGCTGTTTGTCCGCCCATTGTTGGTAGCAAAGCGTCAGGACGCTCTTTGGCAATAACTTTTTCGACTAATAATGGTGTTAATGGTTCAATATATGTTCGTTCTGCTGTTTCTGGATCGGTCATTATAGTCGCAGGGTTGGAATTGACCAACACTACTTCATAGCCTTCTTCTCGCAGCGCTTTGCAAGCTTGAGTTCCAGAATAATCGAATTCACAGGCTTGTCCAATGATAATTGGACCAGAACCTAAGAGCAGAATTTTCCTAATATCATCACGGCGGGGCATAGTTGTTGATTCGGAGTAGGAGGACAGGAATGTGACATTGATTTTAAAGGTCTTTGCCTCCAATTCATCTGATTAATTACCAGGTTTTCTAGATTTGATGACATCAAGCTTGACAAATGGTCAAAATTGTAAGCTTTTGTGGTAGTTACAGTAAAATTGGCGACCTTTAATCAATTCTCCATTACCAAAGGAATAAAACCTAAAAAACAGTAATAGATATTATTCATCCGCGCATGGGTATTGAAAAACTACCCTGTCAATTATTCCTGCAAACTAATAGCCTTTAACCTTAAAATGCCAGAAGGCAAAAACATTGATTTCAAACATCAGTTTTATTTGTTTATTTTATTTGCTGTTATTACTATTTTATACCTATATCTATTGAAATTTTGATTGAAAATCTTATCGGAAATCTTATGTATTCTGATACTTGAAGCAACAATTAAATTTTAATTTATTTTCTTCCTCGATTGGCTTATGTAAATCATTGACATTTGGCTATGATTCAAATATAAAATTATATGTTTAAATGATTGTTTATAAATCATCAGAAATCATATTTCTCATAGTTAACAAGACAAAAAATATACAAGTAACAAAAAAAGACAGAAGAACGAAATAATCGCAACCTCTGCCTTTTTCTTATAGTTATTTCTGAAAAGTTATGACCAAATAATTTTTGGCATCAAACAGAAATATTTAGGATATAAAAGAATTAATTAGTAGAAGCTTGTACATACCCTAAAGTCAAACTATCCTTAGCTAGGAAGTGAGCTAGATGATATGCACGTTCCTCAGTCTTAATGAGAATGGTCTCGTACAAATGACGGGTTGCACGATCACCCAAACTCTCAGCTTGAGCAGCTTGACGACGAATTAAACCGATCAGAGCTTGTTCAGCTTTGAGGTCATTTTCTAACATTTGCCGGCAATTATAAACGCCATCTTGCTCTGGTTCAAAACAGCATAATTCTGCTAATTTGCTAAAGCTTGCTACAGGTACTCCACCTAAGCCATTTAGGCGTTCTCCAATGTCATGAATATGTCCTTGAACTTCATCAAAACTCTCGTTGAAGAACTCATGTAATGAGTAAAATTCTGCTCCTTCAACAACAAAATGATGCTTTTGATACTGTATATAAAGTGCCTGAAAACTTGCCAAGGCTACATTAAAACCTTCACAAACTGGCTCAGTAACGCTGCGATCTAATAAGACTGGGTTGTCATAAACCTGACCAAAGTTATGCACTAAAGTTTGTGTTTCAGACATTGTTCCTCTCCTCTCTTTTACTGCAGTTATAATTGCAAACTGCTTAATTTCTACATATTAGCATTTAAAAAATAAAAAATCCTTAGCAATATAATCCAATCAAAAATTTTTCTATGAATACAAATATTAATGACTAATTTTTATTAAAAACTCTATTCTTTTATCAAAACAAATAAGTCTATTTACTATTCATTAAAGACAATAATTCTTAATCTTTAAATCATATTGATATAGTTTAGAGTTCAAAGAGAAATAAGATATTTTTGCATTACTAATATGATTGAACAACAATACTTTTCTTTCAAAGAGCCAATATCATAACGAGAAACATATAGTACACGTATTTGAGTACACGCAACTATAAACAAGGAATAGTAAGCACTTTAAATATTTGCTTTCGCTCTAAAGTGTATACTATGCAACATTTATTTATTTTAAATCTTAGATTAAAGCTGTAGATATGGGGCTGTCTGCAAGTAAATACTTCGCTTCATGATGAGTAACTTTTCTTATTTTTTTATTTTTTTTGCAAAACTAATGAGAAATGTTTGCAGCTAATGTATCCTGTAATAGAGGGGCAAACTAGCTAAGAATTAATTCCAAGAAGTTTTAAGCTTCTTGTATTTGTCATCTTATTAATTAGCAGTTTCATGCTTTACGCATGGTGGGTGTGGAAATTATTTTTCTTGTTCTAGGGAGCAAGCTGCATCTTTACAGCTTGTTTGTATCCACAAGGCTTAATAGTTCTCTAAGCTTTATTGCACTTTGAGGGTCATTAAATTTGGAAGGTTCAATTTCTAACTACAGTTTCAAGCAGCTTGTAAAAGTAAGTCGGATAGATCGTTGGGAAGTTTATCGACGTTTGCAGGAATTAGAAATTCCTTGTCAGTGTCAGACAAATCAAGAACTGACAGTGGAGATTTCTAGCATTGCAGCAGCAGTTCAAGTTTGGAGTATTGTGCGTCAATTAAATGCTGAACGCCAAGACCTGATAGAAATTCTTGAAGAGTGTTGGCAATATCGTTATCAGGAATTATAAATGATGCTTTTTTTTACGTAGTGAAGCTGATTCATTACAAACAGGTTTTGATTTTCAGTAGAGTTTGACGTTAGTCACAAGCGCATCGCAACATCATTCACAAATTTTTTGTTTGTATAAAAATAGGTTTTAACAATGGGTAAATCTCATAAAACAGAAATATCCGAGTTTTGCTTGGAAGGTACTTTCCGACATTTAGTTATTAAAGACCGCTATAAGCTCAAAGGTTTGGTATTGGCTACTGATGAAGGTGAAGTTTACGTTAAATTAGCTAAACATCTGCGGATCGCTTTCGATTGGAGATTAGCAATAGGTACTCAACTAAAAATATGGGGAACTAAAAAATATTATTTAAAAAGTGGGGAAATTAAGCTAAAAGCTGAACAAATTAGAGCTGCAAATCCCCAATTACAGGTAAATGCAATAAATGGAAGTGCAAAAAAAGCAAGCAATCCTCTTGTTGCTTCTCCTGGATTAGCTAGTAAGTCTGCCAAAAAAGATAAGAAAACAACTATTTTAGTTTGTCAAAAATCAGATTGTATGAAGCGTGGTGGTAAAGCTTTGTGTCAGGCTTTAGCTACAGCAATTAGCGATCGCAGTTTAGAAGGACAAGTAAATATTAAAGGTACTGGCTGTATGAAAAAATGTAAGGCTGGACCAAACTTAGTAATGCCGGATAAAACTCGTTACAATCGCATTCAGGCTCACCAAGTAGCAGCACTTATGGAAAAACATTTCGGTTCCCCAGAGATTGAAGAAAAAGAAGAAGGTTCAGTTGAAAATCCAATACCTGTGGCTAGTTAAAAGCTAGTCGAAATATATCAGTAATAGTTGTCAGTTTACTCAATTGCGATCGCTGAGTTTTGATTACTTAGTTTTGATGAATCAGTTTTGAACTGTAGTTAGAACCTACATTCCGCACCCTAATCTGTAGCACTCGGTTATCACGGAGAATATATTGGATAAAAATAATCAAATAATACAACTACTATTTTTTTAGTTATAGTGTAATGCGATCGGCGCAGCCGCGTGGCTGATCGTGGT
>NZ_JASJDK010000195.1 GCF_030065675.1 Mastigocoleus sp. MO_188.B34
AATCAAAAAAATTGGGCAAAATATTTCACTTGTAATTGGTTATTATGATATATGCAAGTATCAGTTACTAAGCAAAGTTTTATTTCTTATTTGTTCAATAGTTTTGCACCGGAAACTAGACTTATAGTAGAAGGCAAAATATTTTGCCATTCTATTTTTGTTGTAGCTACATAGTGTTTTCTTCCATGGTATCCACTTCCCAAAATCTAAAAAACCAAAGTAAACAAAGCGTATTAAGTGCAGGTGATTTGCGTAGAGTACATCATATCGCCCTCAACGTAAAAGATATGCAAGCTTCCCGGTATTTTTACGGTACCATCCTAGGGTTACATGAGCTTACAGGTGAAGAGGTTCCTGAAACCTTAGTAAAATTAGTTGCAGAAGGAAAAGTTGCTAATTTTATTACCCCTGACGGCACAATTTTGGATCTATTTGGCGCTCCAGATCTAAATCCTCCCGACCCAGATCCAGAAAAAAACTTTACTAGAGCTTATCACCTAGCTTTCGATATTGCTCCAGAATTATTTGATGGTGCAGTTGAAGTATTAAAACAAAATCAGATTACCATTGCTCACGGACCCGTAAGTCGTCCCACAGGACGCGGTGTATACTTCTACGACCCTGATGGTTTCATGGTAGAAATTCGCTGCGATCCGGAATAATTATCTTGAACTAATTGGTAATTGATGACTGTAGCCCGTAAGGGCGTGGCTTTCGCCATAAACTGTCAAAGAGTCTTCAGGTAAATACTCCTCAAAGTAAATGGACAAAGGTTATCTTATATGATATACCGATATCACTAGTTATTTTGAGTGGTTATGCTTATGACAAAACTAATAATTGTTAGATCTGTTAAGCAGGATTAAAGAAACAAATAATTTACAGATAAAGTCTCTGATTTATAACTGCATAGTGGTAACATCATCTACGAGATTCCAAAACAGAATACAATAAAGATAGTTATTACTGCATGTCAGTGCAAAATTTATTGATTCTTGGTACTTTTGAATGAAAGTGAATAAATTTGACTGAATTGTCAGGGTATTAAAGGAAAATTAAAATTTTATGTCCCTAAGTAAAAACTTTTTTCTTCGGTTATTTGATTTTTCGTTTTCTAAGTTTATGGCTGTAGAAGCAGTAGAAATTGTTGGAATTTTTTACGTAATCGGTATAATTTTTGCTGCTTTAATGGCCATAGTAATAATTACGGAAGGTTTTAATAACGGTTTAACATTGGGAATTGGAAGTTTAGTTTTAGCTCCCCTAGTATTCTCGTCCTATGTTATTCTCCTGAGAATCGGATTAGAAGAAATTCTAGTTGCACTTGGTATTAATGAAAAGACCAAACAATTAGAAAATTCATAAAAACCAATTTCTAAATTAGCATCAATTTTTCAATTCTTTAATTAACCTATTGATTTTATATCTAGTTTGTTGATTGATGTTTAATTTGCTTTTCCATACATTGATGTAATTTATTTACCGATAAATAGTTGGTAATAAAGAATTAGAAATTAATTTTTAACTCCTTTAAATTCATTGTTCATTAGATAAACTATACTTTTTCACTGAATCATACTGATAACTGTTCACTGTTCACTGATAACTGTAGCCCGCAACGGCGTGGCGTTAGCCATAAACTGATAACTGATAACTGAATACTACGTCTAAAATCGAACCCTAGGTAGGAAAATTTTTATTTTCGTTTTGTAGTCGATAGAAGTAGTGCTAAACCGCAACTACTGACCTAACGTTATCTAAGTAGACGTAGTATTGTACTTATGATGACTATAAGTCAATACAGTTCAGTTAAGACTTTTTTTTTACAAGTAACCTGTAGAGACGCGTTAGCGGAGCGTGATCGTTAGGTCATCATGTCGCGTCTCTACGAAGAAATTTAGGCTTATATGAACCGTATTGGACTATAAATATTAATATTTTAGTAAGAAATAGTACCTACCTAGTGTTCTCAAATTGCTCGAGAGAACTTTTGCTCTTTTTGACTAATGTAAGTATCGAATATCACGGCTATGTTTCTTACTAACAGTCTACCAACTTCCGTAACCTTGATGTGTGTTGATGATAGATGTACCAATCCATCAGCTTCCAAATTTTTTAGAGCTTGGAGTTCTCGAAAAAAATAATCATCGAAATTGATTTGATATTTCTCTTCAATATCTTGTTTGCAAAGTTGAAAGTTAGACATAATATTGACGATCGCTTCTCGTCTAATGATGTCATCCCGATTTAATTGAAAACCCCTAAATACTGGTAAAATTCCATCTTTAATTGCTTGATAGTAATCCTTTAATTTTTTATAGTTTTGGGCGTAGGTATCTTCCAATAAACTTACTGATGTAGCTCCAAAACCAAAGAGTTCGGTTTCTGGATGGGTCGTATAACCCTGAAATGTACGTTTGAGTTGGAGATTCCGTTGAGCGATCGCTAATTCATCGTGAGGTTTTGCAAAATGATCCATCCCAATAAAGACATAATCATTATTTTTGAGTTCCTCAATCGTCATTTGGAAAATATCTAATTTTTCCTGAGGGTGGGGTAAAGCTTCTACAGGAATCTTTTTCTGTAACGGTTTGATCCAAGGAACGTAAGCAAAATTAAAGACAGCAATTCGATCAGGGTCTAATTGGATAGTCTTTTTTATTGTTTTGCGGAACCTATCGAGGTTTTGATAGGGTAAACCATAAATTAGATCGACATTTGCGCTTTTAAACCCAGCAACCTTAATCCAATCCATCACATCGAATAGTTTTTTTTCCGGTTGAATGCGATTAACAGCACTTTGTACCTGGGGATTAAAATCTTGAATCCCAAAACTAATACGGTTAAACCCCAAGTCCCGGAGGAAGAAAATATATTCTTTATCAACCTCACAGGGATTAATTTCTATAGATATTTCTGCATTGGAATTAACAGTAAAATTTTGGGTGATTTTTTCCCATAAAAATTCTACCTGTGACAAACTCAAATAATTGGGAGTACCTCCACCCCAATGAACTTGAACCACTTCCCGTTGTGGATCGATTAGCTTAGCTGTATTCTCAATCTCTTTAACCAAATACTCCAGATAAAGTTGAGCAATATTTTTATTTTGGGAAAAAATCGTATTACAACCGCAGTAATAGCAAGGATTTTGGCAAAAAGGGATATGAAAATATAAAGCAAGTGGCGATCGGCGCAGATTAGAAGCTGTAATACGTGCTTGAAAATCCTTGAAGGTAAAATTCTCAGTTAATTCCGTCGCTGGTGGGTAACTAGTATATCTTGGTGTTGGAGTATCGTACTTTTTGATGATATCGAGCATTGGGGGATTGGCGATTAGGGATTGGGGATTAGCGTAAGCGCAGCGTGACGCGACAGCCTCGGGGATTGGGGATTGGGGATTGGGGATTAGCGATTAGCGATTAGCGATATGTAATTGGTAAATCCTTCTCAATTCTTACTTCTTATTTCCTACTCCTCACTCATTACTTATTACTCATTACTCCTTACTCCTTACTTCTTACTTTTGACTCATTTCCGTACTACCAGAACTGTGATGACTTGTGAGTTTCTTAAATGTAATTTCCCCTATCGCATGGATCAAAATTGCTTCTAATTCTTGAATGATTTGCATGTTGAGTGAGAAAGCATAGTTTGCTTCTGTAACTATTTTGTCTCTAGTGGTATCGTCAATAGGTAAAGCATCTAACGCCTCTCTATATTTATTTTTAAATGCTTTTTTATCAGGAATTTGTTCAAAATGATAAAAAGATGTGCCCTGATATCCCTCTAGTTTGAGGGTGGATTGAGCAACTTTTTGCAACATCTGACCTCCAGAAAGATCGCCCATATAACGGGTGTATGTATGACCGATTAATAACTCTGGTGATGAAGCAGAAAGTTTACGAATGTGATTCACGTAACTTTTGGTAGTTGGAGATGGAGTAATTTTTTGTCGCCAATTTTTACCGTAGTAAAACTCTAAATCTTTTTCTAAATTAGCTTTACGATTCAGTTCGGGGAAATAAATTTTACTAACAATTGGATGATTTTGATGTTTTTGAACAGCCGCTTCTAGTTCGCCATAAACAAAATATAAATTACCTAAAAACTTTGCAAAACAGTCACGATCTACAACTCCGTTGACAAAGCATTTCATAAATCCTACGTTTTCCGCAGCTGTATGAGCTTTCTGCGTTTTCTTACGAAGCTCGATCGCTAGACCATTACTCATTGTCAATTCCCTTATATTCAAATCCTGTGGTTTGTTGGATTTGCGCAGAATTAATCGGAAATGTTACCAGTTTGATAACTGGATTTACAGTTTGTTGAATTTATTCCCGAAGCGTGGATTCCCTTTAATCTATTATTTTTGGCTTTACTTTGACCAAAATCGCCCGGTTCAGAGCAAAGACTATTTCCATGAAGATAAAATTTAGTCTTATAAACTCTTACTTAAAACTATTTAATCACTATTCTTCGTATCACTACACAAGCATTGGCTTTTCTTAACAAGTGTTTATTGGGGATTGGCGACTAGTGACTAGGGATTGGGTAATGGGAACAAAATTTTTTCTTTCTTAAGTTGCGGATGCTCATATCAAAAATAAGGTTTAGTTAGTGGATAACTACATATGAAGTTCTAAAATAAATAGTGTTTTTATCGGTAAGGAATGAGAATTTAATAACCTGTAATTCTGAAATTTGGAATGGTGCGTTACGCGATGCTAACCCCAATCGCCATATGACGCTGTCGCGTCACGCTGCGCTAACGCCAATCCCCAACCCCTAAGTAAATATCCTCAAAGTTATTGAGTAATTAACAATTTATTTGAAGAATTCTTCAAATAAGTTAACCAATTATAGATTTACTGAATAAATCGTGTTTATATAGCCTTGTAAGCATTAAATGGCAGAATTCTCATGGTTAAATCGCTTCAAACCCTAGAACCGGAGATGCTCAAACCGGGAGTTAAAGCGCCGGTAAAAGAGACATTGTTAACGCCCCGATTTTACACCACTGACTTTGAGGCGATCGCGCAGATGGATTTCTCTGGGCATGAGTCTGAGTTAAAAGCAGTAATCGAGGAGTTAAAATCAGATTACAATCGCCATCACTTCGTGCGTAGTGAAGAGTTTGAACAGTGTTGGGACAGCATTGATGGAGAAAAACGCCTTGCTTTTATTGAGTTTCTAGAACGTTCCTGTACTTCGGAATTTTCGGGATTTCTGTTGTTTAAAGAGTTGTCGCGACGACTCAAAAATAAAAATCCCCTACTTGCGGAAGGTTTTGGATACCTATCGAGGGATGAAGCTCGTCATGCAGGCTTTTTGAATAAAGCAATGTCAGACTTTAACTTGTCTTTAGATTTAGGTTATTTAACTAAAAATCGTACTTACACTTTCTTTCCTCCAGAATGGGTAATTTATACTGTCTATTTATCGGAAAAAATAGGTTATTGGCGTTACATAATTATGTTCCGTCATTTGGAGTCACATCCTGAGAATCAGTTTTATCCCCTGTTCCGTTACTTCGAGAGTTGGTGTCAGGATGAAAATCGCCATGGAGATTTCTTCAAGGTATTGGTGAGATCCCAAGGGAAACTTTACGATAATTGGAAAGCTCGGTTATGGGTACGTTTCTTTTTACTTTCTGTATTTGCTACTCACACCCTGACGGTATTAGAGCGTTCAACATTTTATGATTCCGTTGGTTTAGATGCTCGCCAGTACAATATTGATGTAATTGAAAAGACCAACGAAACTGCAGCACGGGCATTTCCTGTCATTTTAAATACTAAACATCCAGACTTTTTCCGTCGCTTAGAAAAGTGTTCTGAGAACAATTTGAAATTGACTGAGATTAACAGCAGTAACAAACCCAAAATTGTTAAGTTCTTCCAGAAAATCCCGGTAATAGCTTCGACTGTCGGTCATTTATTACGGATTTATCTGACGAAACCTATTGATGCTGAGGCTACAAGAGAAATGGTTTGTTAGTCAGTTAACAGTTAACAGTTTATGGCTAACGCCACGCCCTTACGGGCTACAGTTCAAAGTTAACAGTTAACAGTTTATGGCTAATGTCAAGCCCTTACGGGCTAAAGTGAAATGCTAACTGTTAACTGTTTTATTGTTAGCAATTTCGTTGCATTCGCTTCTTATTTTAGAGTTCTCTTACTTTGTCCCTAATCTATCTTGGCATACATATCTTCATCAGCCTTTTGAAACGCAGGGCGTTCCATTAGCCTGGCAAGATAAGTTTTAACAGGGCTATCCTGTTGGAGCATTCCCAGTTTTAATGCCCATAATAAGACACCACCTGTTACTACATCTGCAGCAGTAAAGCTGTTTTCTACTAAATAATTATTATCTTTGAGGAGTTCATTTAGGGGTCCACACACCTTCGCGAACCATTGCTTAGCTTCCTCCGGTGTAACTTTTGCTTGTGCTTGTTTAGGCAATAACTTTTCTGGTAAACCTGGTAATACACGAAACATATATTGCTCTACTGGGGTTTCCAAAGTTAGAGAAGCATAAAACATCCATTGATAATAATATGCCCGTGCAGGTGATTCTAGTTTTGGTGCAAAGCCTCGCTCCAAATATTTATCAGCAAGATAAGCGCAAATTGCTGCCGATTCAAAAATAGTTACATTTTCATCCACCAATACCGGAACTTTACCATGAGGATTAAGATTGGCATATTCATTTGAGCGAGACATTTCCATGGTGACATTAACCAAATCGTAGGAAATATCAATTTCTTCCAGAAGCCATCGAGGACGAACTGCTCTTGTTGTAGGCATGTAATAAAGCTTCATAATCTCAAGTATTGGAAAATCTACTAAGGTTTAAATTAACTCTTTTCAGATTTTGATACTGCTGGTGAAACAATCTTTAATATCTTAGGACTTACACACTCGTTACTAGTTTGTTTCCAATGGTTTGAGATTGCTATTTCCTTGCGGAAACGTTTTTCTAAAGTAAATACCCAGCTTAGATAATTTCACATAAATCAGAATTTCATAATTAATAATCTCATTAGTCAGAATCTAATAATCCAAAAAGTTAAGAAAAGTTTAAAAGTATATTAAATTTTACTCTGAAGCAGAAATAATATGGAATCCTGCAAACTTAAAGTGTAGTAACCAGCAGAAAAAGTTAATAAACTATTCCATCTAAAAGGTAAAAGCTACGAAATTGATTCTGCGAGTAGTGTTAAATTTACCGTTTTATTACAATGAGAAAGTATAAAACTCGACTCATTATTTTATTTGTTTTGGGATTACTTATTTGTTCTTTTATCAGTTTATTTCGCAATCAAAAACAGTACCTGATAATTGCAGCAGGAAAACCCAACGGAGATAGTTTTATATTTGCCAAAAAATTAGAACATGTAGTTAATAACTCTAATAGTAATATTGAACTTAGTGTTCTTAAACGCACTGATGGAACTCAGGAGAACCTAGAATTACTAAAGAAAGGACGAGTACAGTTAGCTATGGCTCAGGCTGACATACCTGCGCCATCAGAAGCGCAACTTGTGTCTTTGTTATTCCCAGACATGTATCAATTAATTGTTAAAAAAGATTCGGGAATTGACAGTATTCTGGATTTAAAAGGAAAACGAGTTGTCTTACCACCTTCAGGTGGAGGTCAAATACAATCCTTTGATTTTTTAATGGAACACTATGGTTTGCTCAACAGAAAATTAATCAAATATTATGTTGAAAGTGACTTTAAATATTCAACAAACAAATATAAATTTTATTCTGTAGAAAGTAGTAACCCAGACAAAGCATTTTGTGCGGGTCAAGCAGATGTGGTGTTTCATGTTCGTCGTGCAGGTAATTATTCTATTCGCAATGAAATTTTTAAAAATAAACAC
The DNA here is from genome assembly GCF_030065675.1 of Mastigocoleus sp. MO_188.B34. Classification (GTDB taxonomy): domain Bacteria; phylum Cyanobacteriota; class Cyanobacteriia; order Cyanobacteriales; family Nostocaceae; genus Mastigocoleus. The sequence goes on from NZ_JASJDK010000195.1 coordinate 7,892, forward strand.
TGCAATGCAAAATTAATACCCATCGAACAAGCTAAGGCGATGAAAATAGAACATCCAGATTTAGATGAGGCTATTATTCCTAAAGGAGCTTATCAAGGTAATCCACCAATTCCCGATAAAGACTTACCTACCATATCCGTTAATCGGTTATTTTTAGCACATAAAAGTGTTGATAAAGAGGTAATTCATAAAATTACTAAAATTCTTTACGAGCATCGTCAAGAATTAGTATATGGGTGCAAAGACGATAACATTTTTGACGAAACTGAAAACCTAACATGCGAACATAAAGAAAATCAAATACCAGCAGCAGCCTTAATTCGTAAACCCGATAATCTTAGCGGAGCAGGTGGAACTGGAAGACCAATTCATCCCGGAGCAAAAGCTTACTATCAGAAGGAAGATCCTACTTGGTTTGAGCGTTATTCGGGAGTAATGGAAGTTCTCGTTGCAATTGCATTCCCATTTGTTTCTTGGTTAGCACTTTTGTTCCGAGAAAATGCAGCAAAGAAAAATAAAGCTGATGATTATATCTTAGAAGTAACCGCTCTTATGGATGCAGAAGAGTCTATAAAAGCAGCAACTTCTTCGATCGCAGCTTATAAATCGAACCAAATCGATGTACTGGAGGAACTACGTTTTAATATCATTAATAAAACTGCAAAAATACTACTGTGTACTCAAAAAGCTCAGAATGCTCGCAATAAAGGAAAAATTTCTCGTGAATCTTTAAAATCTTTTAGAAAAACTCTGCAAATAACTGTCGGTGTCATCGAACAAATTCCTGAGTCAGAAAAAATATTTAATGCTATTGTGCAAAAAGCCAGAAAAAATATGGAAAAAGAGCATAATAAGCGTTTGAGAAATCAATTGTTATCTTTAATTATTATTTGGGATCAGTCTTTAGGAATTAGCGAAACTTTGAATATCAAAATACCGTATATATCTCAGATACAAAATCAGATGGAAAAGAGTTTAAACAATATTTTGGATCGAGCCAAAGGAAAAACTCAACAACGACTCAAAAATTTAGAACCATCTGAATTACTTAAGTTAGAAAGCAAAAATATTCGCCAAGACTTGGAAGCTATATTTAAGCGTTCGGTCAATGCTTTAGTAGAAGAAAGAATATCTCAGGATTCCTTCCAGTCATTTAGGGTCGTTTGGCAAATAGCTGTTGGTGAAGTCACTCAAGATGAATAGATTTTATGGAGTTCTAACTTCTCGAAGGTTTTACTAATGTGGACTCTAATCATTCCATATTTTTTCAATATTTTAAAGAGAAATGAAGCGATCGCAGTTAAATATAAAACAGTTAGCCTTACAAAGCTAAAACCATAAAACTAATATTTTAATAAGACTAATATCTTAAAATTTAAATCACTAAATATAAATAGTAATTTAAATTAAATAGTCCAAACTCAAAGAAATTATGAAATCAAGGTAATGAGGTTAGAAAAAGCTTCGGTTACTTGTGTTATGGTTTGATTCTGTAAAACAAATTCACTATAATCTGCTAAATTATCCAAACCAACTACAGTCAAGATTATTTCTGCAGTTAACCATACAGAGGTTTTAAGAAATAGTTTTTTCCATCGTACTTGCATAACCGACATTCCTACCTTTACATAAATTTATTCTTAAAGCCAAAATTCTTGAACTTAATGCTCTTAGATCTACTATTCTCAAAAGCAATATTTCTTAAATTCCCACGAGGTTGTTGTTAATAAATGTAAAGGATTATAGGTATTGATTTCAATGTTGTATTGGTAGGAATGCGGTAGTAATTTCACCCCTACAGAGTTTAGGAATTACATATTGACCGGTAAAAATATTTGGGAGAACCTTGCAAAGGTAAAGTGAGAACAATCAGGTCAGGTTACACTAGTGCTTTGAGATAATGACCAGATAATATACTCTAACTAAATAATTTAAATTTTCGATGACAGACTAGTAGTCTGTCAAGAAATAATTGAGGGATAAAGTCGTTTAAGTTTAATCCGCGCATCTGTGGTAGTAAACTGCCAATCAACTGTGCGATCGCGTTGATTTCTTTGTATTTCCCAAG
>NZ_JASJDK010000196.1 GCF_030065675.1 Mastigocoleus sp. MO_188.B34
TCATGGACTAATTGATAGCGATTGCATGCATAGTTATCGCCTAATTCAGCAGGTACTTGTAGTACTAATCCACTGCCGACCAATATTTCTAGGATTAATCCCAAACTAGTGGGAGACACCATTAATATTTCTGTATTCACATAATCTTGATCGCTTTGGTCGCTAAATTCTATTTCGCCAGAAGAATCTACACTTTCCCATTCTCCGCCCAGGTCAAGTTCACTTGTAAATTCTTGTAATAGAGCACCGATCAATTCTGTTTTTGTTTTTAAAGGTCGCGTACCTTTCTCATCAGTTAATTCAAAAAGTAATTGCCAACTTAACCGTTCATGTTCCTGGCCGCAGTCCTTAATAACTTCTTCTAGCCAGCATTCTACTAGTTTTGCCGAACCACCGCGCTGCCTATATGCTTCAATTGTTGTAATATTATCGGCTTGAATTTGAGCCCCTACTATTTGTAGTTCGATGGGATGAACTTGTGAGTCATCAGCAGCTAGCTCTGCGACCAATTCTGCAATCAATTCATCGCTAATTTCATAATGGGAGCGTTGAGTTAAGCTATGAATAATTTCGATTGCATCGCTAGGAGAAAATTTACCAATGTAATAGCGAATATCTTTATCGAGAATATTTCGATTAATTACTCCTAGATCGTAAGCTTTTTCACCTTGGCAATTACTGTAACGCTCAAGTTCCAAGAGGTAATGTAAATAATCTTCTCTTAGAGAAAGTAAAACTTTCACAAATGGGATATTTAAACATTCTCCAAATAATTTATAAAAGTCATATCTTTTCTGAATAGTTTTACAAACAAAGAAAAATTCTTCAAACTGGTCAAAAATCAGAATAATAATGTAATTCTTCTCAGATAGTAACTGTATTTTCCGAATAATATTGCTAGGGGAAACTTTTAAACTAAAACCAACTGTAATATCTGTCTGGGCTATAGCCCTATCTAAATTTTTGGAAATAGCTTCTAACCAATCAGTGTAAACGGATACAACAATTGGTAAAGCTTGACGATCGCCAATAATTTTTTGCTTGAGTGCAGGTACTAATCCAGCTTTCAAAATTGAACTTTTCCCAACTCCACTGGGACCGTGGATAATACTTAACTTCCGGTCAGCACGGCTAATTCTCTCAATTAATCGATTAATATCCTGAGACCTACCGGATGCAGCAATTTCCGGTGCAACTTCTTCTAAAGGGGAATCTATATTTTGAAATGGTAAAACTGGATTCACCCGATAGCGTTGTGGTTGTAATTGACTTGCACCAATAAAGGCGCGAAAGCCATACTGATGTTCTATTTGGATTTTTTCCTGTTTGAGTTTAAAAGCTTGAAGATAATTATGAAATTGGCAAAAGTAAAGTGATCGCAGTTCTTCAATAATTTCTAAATAAAGTGCTGGTTGGTACTGTAATTCGCAAACTACTTTTGCCCATTCTAAATTATTTACTGCTTCGTCCCATTGGTCTAAATTTCTTTGAATGCGTCCTAATAGCAATAGATACCAACTTTCTTGTTGACGCGATGCTTTAGGAGCAAATTTTGCATAGGAAATAGCTGTATTTACTAGTTCATAAGCTTGAACCCAATTAGAATCAGAAATTGCTGTTGCTGCAAGGAAACCATAATCTTGAGCTAATTGTGCTTTATCGCCGTAATTTTTGTGTAACTCTAAGGCTTTTTCAGCCAGAATTCTTAATTCTTTCCAGGTTTTTAAGCGTTGTAATGTTTCACAAACAGGGATAATAAACTTAGCAATTAATTGTGGTTTATTAGCTTTTTCTAAAACTTCCAAACATTGGTGAAACCAATTAAGTGCTTTTTCTCCATAAACTCTATGAAGCGAGGGACGCAGATCGGCTATTCGGCGATAGCATAATCCCAAATGAAATAGAACAACAGCTAGACGACCGGAAGAAAAACAAGAGTTTAAACTCAATGATTCTTCTTTTTTTGCATTTAATAATACTGTTTCCTCATTAACTTTTGACTGCCAAAACTCTAAGCTATGTTGATAATGAGTTAAAGCATCATCAATTTGGTCATTGACATATTTATCCCGCCCCAAAACAAACTCTAAATTTGCTGATAATTCTGGTTCTAAATTAACTCCATATATTCGTAGTAAATCATTCCGAGCAGATTCAATTTCGCGACGATGTGGAGAATTAGGATCTAAATCTAGGGCTACATTTGATAAAAATTGTTCTGTACCTGCAGCCAATATGGTGTCTAACAAACATTCTGTTTCTTGTCGAATTAGAGTGATTAAGTCCTCTTGGGACATTTCAAATTTTATCGTAGTTGCGGCCCAACTTTTAAAATCAGGAGCTAATCGCGATAATAAAGTTGCAACATCATTTTGTAACCACAAGATAACTGGAAAAGGAAACTTATCAGCATAGATATCTCTAGCTTGATTAATACTAGTTAATAAATTTTCCAATGCAAGATTAGATTCTAAACCAAATACTATCACTGAAGTTGGTAAAGAATCTGAAGCCACAGCAGGATTATCTAAAAATAATTCTGAAATTATTGCTTTATGTAAAGTTTTTGCAGAGGGTGGAAGGAGAATTTCTCTTATATATATATCCTTTGTTAAATTGCGAATATTTTCTACAACTTGTTCGCGTAATTGTTGATAGTTACATCGCACCAAAATTAGTGAGAATTGACTTCGAGAAAGTTCAATGGCTCGAATAAGTCTTTGTAGGGAATGTTTATTTGGTGCCACACTTGTTTCTGTGATTTTCCACTCTCTCATAACTGAAAATAGAGCTTTAAGAAAATAAACTTAGAACTTATCAATTAAAAATTACAAAATTTGAGATTTAAAAAATTAGATTAAAAAAATTAGGTTTCAAAAATTTAGATTTGAAAAATTTAGAATCAAAAATTAGAATTCAAAAATTAGAACTTATAAGAATTAAAATCTAGCATTCTTTAGTCATAAAGCAGAATTAATCATCAACAATCAACAATTAATAATCAAAAATTTTAAAACCAGGTTGAAGAGATTTTAAGATTGGGAAATGCTTAGCGTGCGTTCTTGTTGCCAAGAAAGTACTTTTTCTGATTCTGCCAGGGCTGGACTAATTCCAAACCATCTCCCTTGGGGATCGCGATATTCAAATACAAACATACTTCTGAGTAATCTTTGATATTCAGTTTCGCCTCGAACTGTTTGCTGCTCTACTACTTGAAACAATAATTCCCACTCTTGGTCGTCAATTGCTAATAGCAAATCATCTCGATAATCTTTAATAACAGCTTCCAAACATGCTTGAGAAAAAGGTGGATCTTGCCTTTGTAAGCAGCTGTAAAGTAAACCCAATAAATTACGAATGTGACCGCCACTTACCCGACACAAACGATCTAATGTCTCCAAACTATCGAATAATTCGGTAATCAGAGCAAATCTTGCATTCCAAGTAATATCCGGAAAAGCCCTAGCCAATACCAACTGGCGTAAAAGAGACATTCCTGGTTCATGGTCACCACCAGAACGTTGACACACCCTTACCATTGGTAATACTTTTGGAGCTATTCCTCCCCCGAGGCGATTTTTTAAAGTCTGATACTCATTAGAAAAAATTAATCCTAAAGGGATAGTATAAACAACATGACAATTGAGCCTGCGTAATTGTTCGCCCCGATCAATAAATAAATACTCTGGTTGCGATCGCCCTGATGGCATTGGGCGCATGTCTACTCGATCTAAGTTATCAACAATTACAACTAATCCTTTTTGCCCCCTAAACTTTAGTTGCTTAATGGCTTTTTCTAATACTTCTTCGTTAATGGCTTGCAAAATGCTGTTGGTACGAGGTTCCAAATATTGTCGCAAATGAGTGCGTAAATGGGGACTGTCCTTGGTTTTAGCAGTAATCTTGGCAATTCCTATAGAAAGCTCAGCTTCCGAAAGCTCTATAGAATTATGAAAAAAATCTCCAATTTCTTTAAACAAGTTACTGAAATAACCGGCTGTAATTTTGATCCCAACATTTTCTAAGCTAAGGCTGACTTGACGTGCCACACTCAACAAAATATCGCTGATATCAATATCTGCCATGTCCAAATCTTGGCTAGATTCAAAGTAAACTACGTGAAAACCCGCACTTTCTAATTCAGCCTTGAGCCTTTGTAGCTCTGTAGATTTACCACAACCAATGTGCCCTGTAAATAACTGACAGGTCGGCTCATCGGGAGATATACGTGCGATTGTTCGTTGTAGTTCCTCAACTATTTTGCAACCTCGAACATCGGAAAAATCTATATAGTATTGTCGGTCAGCAGAATCACCCATAACTAGCGTTTTGCTAGGATTACAGGCTTTAAAAAAACGTAGCAGATTAAGTGTATGTCTCATGTAGATGCAATCATCACTTGTAACTAATTTATAAGCGTTCGACTATAAGCGTTCGACCCTCTAACAATTTCAACCCTATGCCAAAGTGATTTTAGTTAAGACAAAAAGGATTGATATAACCCTGAATATACTGAGTCATTTGTCTTTTTTACACCTGTATTTGTTGTTTTGCCAACACCTAAGGAGTTTTTAACAAATACAAGTCGTGAATCAACATCAGTTAAATTACTGAATTTAAATATTTACTGGAGAGAAAATAAATATAGATCGAATCCCATTTTTTTTTATCGTTACCCTTTAGCTATAGGCTCATATCAGGATATATCCATGATGGAAACTTTGCACGTACGCAATGCTATCACTAAGCGCTAATTTGGTAAGCTTATTGTGTAAATTTAGTCTCAGTTTTAAATCACTCTAATTGATGTTGATACTATTACCGTCGAGCTATTAAAAGTATCTTAAATAACTTTGTGCTTTGATGCGTGCAAAACAAAAATTATTTACGCGTAAGTTTTGGCATTATATGCGGTAGAGTATTTATAATTTTCACATCAAACCTAGCAAACTAAATATTACTCAAGCTCTACTCCAACTGCTTTATAGTACAAATAAATTTTATAGTACAAATAAATTATTTCAGGGATGCACAGTTGTGAGTATAAACTTCAGAAGAGAAATTTTCTGTGCACAATTGAGATGGAATACACCAAAATAAGCACAACATAATAGCTATCCAAGATCATTCTAATGATTAAGGTATATCTGTTTCCCAGTAATCAAACTTTTGTCATCCACAGATTTAAAAATCATTAAACTAGATGGTTAATTATCTGAGATGTGCAAAATTTAACTTTATATAAGTTCTCTAAACTACAATTTTTGGTTGACATCTCATATAATTTTTGTTGCACAGAAATTTTTAGGAGGCTTTGTGTGTAAAGAGTTTATTAGAAAAATCAATTTATTAATGATGGAATCGACAACAAATTTAATCCGAATGTTTCTTTCCTAGAAGACTAAATATTGATACAATAATATCCAATTTACTTATTAAAAATCACCTCCATAGTCAAGCAAGTTCCCTGTAAAAAGTCTCTCAAATAGCAAAAATAAGAGATATTAAAAGATTTAAATAGCAATAACTACCTTTGTAGTATTTCAGACAGACAAAAATTATCATTCTCCTTATAAGGAGTTATATTTAATTGCATTTTGAAATCAAAGAATTAAGGAAATCTTTATATCAGTGCGGTAATCTTATCGCGATCGCTTTAGGTTATTGCTGAATTGAACAATAATTTCGGCTAGAAATTTGAATTAGCATCGAACTATCAAATTTAATTTTTAGATAATTCAAGTGCGATTGAAGATTAATTTGACTGGAAATAGAAAGGGGTTTGAATGACACAAATCGCATCAGTATCCCATCGCGATCTGCAAAAGCGCCGTAATAAATTACGCCGTCAAAAACAAGTAAAAATTGTGCAAACAATATGGCAAACTTTTGCTGTAAGCAGCATGACTGCAGGCTTGATATGGGTAGTTTTTCAGCCTATTTGGGTATTAAAAGCTCCAAAGCAAATAGCTGTTTCTGGTAACCGACTTTTAGATGAGAAAGTTATTCGCTCTGCGATGACACTATCTTATCCCCAGTCTTTATGGCGCGTTCAACCTTCAAAGATTAGTAAATCCTTAACTAAGCAACCAGGGATTGCACGAGCAGTGGTAAGTCGTCGTTTATTTCCACCAGGACTAGTAGTTCAAATAAAAGAAAGAGTACCTGTTGCAATCGCAAAACAATCCTTATCTTCAGGGGATAAGAAATCAATTTCTGGGCTGATTGATGCAAATGGAAATTGGATACCGGTGGGGAAAAGTACATCATTGAACCCTGATTTTGGCTTACCCAATCTTTCAGTCGTGGGTTATAGCGAAAAATATCGTTCCTCGTGGATTTTGCTTTATGAGACTTTACGTCAAACTTCCATCAAAGTTACAGCGATCGACTTTCAAAATCCTACAAACCTAGTTTTGAATACAGAATTAGGAAAGGTTTTATTGGGCTCTCCTAGCAATATTTTGCCAGAACAAATTAGAACACTGGCACAAATGCGCCAAATTAAAGCACAACTAAATCTTGACCAAATAAATTATATCGACCTCAGAAATCCCAAAAAGCCTTTAGTACAGATGAATCATAAAAAGCACAAAAATTAATTGTAAATTCTTTCAAAAATAAAGCTATCAGGCGTAGTTATTTTATTGGAAATTTGAATAGGTTCAGAGATTTTCTCTTACAACATATATTTATAATGTGTAAATTTTCAAATTTTCACAGATAATTTACAAATCATTCTGTCTTAAACGATCGTCAAGATAACAGAATTTACTCTCAAGGCTACTTTCTGAAAACACAATTATTTTTAGTTGTTACTTAGTTGCGAACTTGACATTTATATATTGCGTGCTAGATGTAAGACAATTTAATGATGTAATCTAAGCTGTAAATCTTATATGTTTTGAATGCAACTTACGCTGATTTTAAGGTATTGCACTAACACATAGAAGCATGTTTTGCTATCAATGGTTAGTTCCTGCACAAACATCATCTATGTTTGTCAACAGATTAATTTAAAGAAGAGTTTAGCTAACTACAATAAAGGATGATTTATATTGTTGACTAATATTCATTACAGACAAACTTCTATTATGATTTGATCTTTAGATTAAGTTTATCTTTATAACATGTAGAAAATACAATGAATCAGCCCACAGGTAGGTTATAATATCACGCTCTGATGATTTCACTTAAAATAACCCAACCAGGGAAATAGCTACTACAAAACTTTCATTAGTGTGAAAGTCTTCAAATCACCTAAAAAGCAAATGAACAAATATTTTAGCTTAAAATCACATTTAATCGAAAACAAATAAACGTGTTTTAAATTGCAGTTACCCCAAATGTCAAATTCCGCAAATCAAATCATAAAAACAGATAATAGCAGTATCGTAGTCTCTTTAGAATTAATCTGAATTGGCTGACATTTTTGCTGTTACAAACATATACGCAAACGTATTTTGTGATTTATAAGACTATATACTGTTGAAATTAACTAATAAGGAGGTAAAAGATAATTGATATTGTAGTAGTATTTCTTCAAGTGATTGCAATTTATACTCGAACTCAAAAAGTATTTATATTGAGATAAAAAAGAACACTCACCACATATACTTGTAAAAATAGTGACTTTTAGGATGAAAAATAGTATTTTGTACCAGCCTATGGAGAAACAAAAAATACATGTCACCGAGTAAGCGAAAAAAAGAAAAGGAAAACAAGTTGAGAGTTAAGTTATACATTTTAATTATCGGTAATTATAGGTATACTTCTCTAGAATTGGCGATGCAATTGTTTTTGATGTGGTGCTTCAAGAAGCAATCGCGTATCGTAGTGGCTTAAAACCACGGCAAGTTTCACTTCTCAAATCCTGTTAGGGTTGGAAGAGAAAAGAACAAGGGAAAAACCAGAACATTATATCTTGACCGCGTCAAACTATAGTTGACTATGCGGGTGAAAAGCACCTTAAAAGTCGTTTATCTACTTGCACACAAATCTGATGACACTTGATAACAACCAAGGGCTTACCTACAGAAACTCTCAATCTCCGGGACAGCCGGAGTTATCCTTAGCGGTTAACTCTACTAATCCTTTTAGTCACTCCGGATTAACTTTTGGACAAAATAACGATAGCAAAACACCCCTTGAGGACAATCGGATTGGCGATATTGTGCCGGGTCGCGTTGCTAACATCAAGGTAATTGGTGTCGGTGGTGGTGGCGGGAATGCGGTTAATCGCATGATTGCCTCTGATGTGAGTGGGGTTGAATTTTGGACGATTAATACTGATGCACAGGCTTTAACTATGGCATCAGCCCCGAGCCGATTACAAATTGGACAAAAGCTCACCCGAGGTTTGGGAGCTGGTGGTAATCCTGCTATTGGTCAAAAAGCAGCGGAAGAATCTCGCGACGAGATTGCTACAGCTTTAGAAGGTGCTGACTTAGTATTCATCACCGCTGGTATGGGAGGTGGTACCGGTACTGGTGCGGCTCCGATAGTTGCTGAAGTTGCGAAAGAAATGGGAGCTTTAACTGTTGGGGTGGTAACACGTCCGTTTATATTTGAAGGACGTCGTCGCAGTACTCAAGCAGAACAAGGTATTGAAGGTCTAAAAAGTAGGGTAGATACCTTAATTATTATCCCCAACAACAAACTGCTGGAAGTCATTCCCGAACAAACTTCTATGCAAGAAGCTTTTCGTTATGCAGATGATGTATTACGCCAAGGTGTTCAGGGGATATCCGACATCATTACCATTCCTGGTTTAGTTAATGTTGACTTTGCTGACGTGCGGGCTGTGATGGCAGATGCTGGTTCTGCATTGATGGGAATTGGTATTGGTTCTGGTAAGTCTCGTTCTAGAGAAGCTGCGATCGCAGCCATTTCTTCACCATTACTCGAGTCTTCCATTGAAGGTGCGAGGGGTGTTGTCTTAAATATTACTGGTGGTAGCGACCTTACCCTACATGAAGTGAATGCAGCAGCGGAAGCTATTTATGAAGTAGTCGATCCTAATGCCAATATTATCTTTGGTGCGGTGATTGATGATCGCCTCCAAGGAGAAGTGAGAATTACAGTCATCGCAACTGGCTTTACAGGAGACCTACCTCCACAGCAACCGCAAAATGTTACAAATGTACGTATGGCTCCACAGCCACAAAAGCGACAGTCACCTTCTACTCAACCGTTGAGTTCTCCAAATCCAACTCCGGAACCCAAAGAAAAATCTGTACTTGATATTCCTGACTTTTTGCGACGCAGAAGCCCACGCAATTAAATTACGATTGTAGGTTTTCGAGATGACTAACTATAAGAGAATTTAAGATTTGTAATTGACTGTTTGCGATTGCTGGGGATTTACCAGTTTCGAACGTACTCAGGTCTTCCGTAGAAACAACTTATATATTGCTCAAACTATTGGGAGGTTTAAAACAAATTATTTCAAGGGCTCACATTAGTCCATGCTACCTACAAATTCAATTTATTTGGTTGGGGGTCAGCCACCTCAGAAGAAATCCTGACTGTGTCTGATTCACATAGAAGTGTAAAGTTTTTGTGTAGCTCTAATGCCTGCTCCAAATTCAACGTTTATCATTTCTCCTCATAGACAAAGTAAAGACTTGCCAAATTTGAACTGCTATGCTTTGAAGGCGAGCGTTCATATGTTTACTCAATATGCACTATCTTATCGACCAGCAGCTCAGCCTGCTTCTGGTCGAAACTCGTATTGCTTCATAAAAAGGTATTTATTACAAAGTATCTATTACAAATATCTATTACAAAATATACTTACACTGTTTACCGTTAATTAGGGCTTGAATGCTTTTCAGCAGAGATTTAATTTAATTCAGATTGTGACCTCACGGGGTGCTTGTCACCCCGAAAGCTCGACCGAAGAAGGGTTGGGAGTTTTGAATTAGCAGATAAAATTAACAAAAAAATTAATAATGATAATCATTCTATTAAGGAGAGGATTGGCGATCGCTTAACAATAGG
>NZ_JASJDK010000197.1 GCF_030065675.1 Mastigocoleus sp. MO_188.B34
CATTTTCTAATTCCCAAATGTAGAGACGTAAAATTATGACCTTACGGTCACGCAATACCTAGAGGCTTCGCCGACGCCGCAGGCTCTAGCTATAGCTGCGCTACCTATAGCTGCGCTACCTACGGATCCGGAACTGCTACCTACGGATCCGGTACGCTTGCGCTAGGCGCTAATACGTCTCTACGAGGTGTACTACACTCAACCGAAAACCGTTATCATTAGATGATATCTATTTCCGGTGCGTTACGGCGCGATGAAAAAGGTAACAAAAAAATAGATTTTCTCGTACGCCTAACACACCCTACAAAATAAATATTTAATTTTTATTTCTTGTAAGTAATTTAAATTAAGGTATTTCATTAGACATCTATGGATAATTTCAATTTTGTTGACTTATACTTATATTCTTCCCTTATAAGCTGAAACATTAACAATAAATTACAGAGATGTCCCACAAATAATGCAGTATTGCTACTGAGGTGGGACATCTCTAAAAATAAATTTATTTTCAGAATTTGTTTTCAGGATTTGTGTTTCAATCAGGTGTATTTGCGTTTAAGTTTTCGATTTAACACCTTTTACCTTTCAGATCAACTAATCAATCTGACAGGATTTGAATTCACAGAAATTTTAGCTGCTACTTTTTTTTTCCGAAAACTCAGACCTTTATCTTCTTTATTTATTACAATTGTGTCACCAGCAATAAAGGTATTTTCTAAAATTTTTGTCGCGATTGGGTTTTCAACTTCTCTTTGAATTGCTCTTTTTATGGGACGAGCGCCGTAAACTGGATCGTAACCCACATTAACTAGGTAATCGCAGGCTGCTTTGGAAATTTCTAGAGAAATCTTTTGATCTGCAAGGAGACTTTCTACCCGTTTGAGTTGAATGCGAATGATTTTCGCCATTTCGTTGCGACCCAAAGGATGGAAGATAATTAAATCGTCAATCCGGTTGAGAAATTCCGGACGAAAGTGCGATCGCAAAGAGTCGGTAACTCGATTTCGCATTTGTTCGTATTGGGATTCATCACCGGAAATATCCAGAATATGTTCGCTACCAATATTACTGGTCATTACGATGACGGTATTACGAAAATCTATAACTCTTCCCTGAGAATCAGTAATTCTACCGTCATCCAAGACTTGTAAAAGAATATTAAATACATCTGGGTGAGCTTTTTCAACTTCATCGAGTAAGACTACTGAGTAAGGACGGCGACGAATAGCTTCAGAAAGTTGACCCCCTTCTTCATAACCAACATATCCGGGAGGTGCACCAACTAAACGGGAAACCGCATGCTTTTCCATATACTCAGACATGTCTAAACGCACCAAGGCGTCATCAGCATCAAACAAAAATGCAGCTAAAGCCCTTGCTAACTCAGTTTTACCCACACCTGTTGGTCCCATAAACAAAAATGAGCCGATGGGACGAGATGGGTCTTTCATTCCCGCACGGGCGCGACGAATTGCAGCAGAAACAGTCTCCACTGCTTCACTTTGACCGACCACCCGTAACTGTAAATGCTTTTCTAACTGTAATAATTTCTGTCTTTCCGATTCCAAAAGACGATTTACAGGAATACCCGTCCATTTTGCAACGATTTCAGCAATATCAGCTTCGGTGACCTGTTCCCGTAATAAACTAGAATCTTGGGATTGAATTTTGAGTAACTGCGCTTCTTTATCTTCTAATTCCCGTTGTACTACTTCTAATTTTCCGTACTTTAATTGGGCTGCAGTGTTAAGATCGTAGTCCCGTTCTGCTTGTTCGATTTGGACTCTGAGATTCTCTTCTTCTTTTTTAAGGGTACTAATTGCTTCTAAAAGTTTCTTTTCACCTTGCCATTGTTCGTTAAATTCTTGCTGTTTTTCAGTTAACGATCCAATTTCTCTCTCAATTCTTTCTAACCTTTCTTTGGTTTGTGGCGTTTCTATTTCCTCTCCTGCTAAGGAAAGTTTTTCCATTTCTAGCTGCATTAATCGCCGCTCAATGTTTTCCAACTCGGTTGGTTTGGAAGTAATTTCCATTTTTAATTGTGCTGCGGCTTCGTCTACTAAGTCGATCGCTTTATCCGGTAAAAACCGATCAGCAATATACCTTGCTGACAATGTTGCAGCAGCTACTAAGGCTGAATCAGAAATTTTAACGTTGTGATGTACTTCATAGCGTTCTTTTAAGCCCCTCAAAATTGAAATAGTATTTTCTACGTTGGGTTGTTTTACCAATATTTGTTGGAAACGTCTTTCTAAGGCTGCATCTTTTTCAATGTATTTGCGGTATTCATCTAATGTTGTTGCTCCAATACAACGCAGTTCACCCCGCGCTAACATGGGCTTGAGTAAATTACCCGCATCCATTGACCCTTGTTTTCCAGAACCAGCACCAACAACAGTATGTAATTCGTCAATAAATAAAACTATTTGACCGTTTGATTCTGTAACTTCCCTTAATACTGATTTCAAACGGTCTTCAAATTCACCCCGATATTTAGCACCAGCAATTAAACTACCAATATCCAAAGTAATTAATTGACGGTTTTTTAAAGATTCGGGAACATCACCTTTAACGATTCTCTGCGCCAAAGCTTCAGCGATCGCAGTTTTACCTACCCCCGGTTCGCCTATTAGAACTGGATTGTTTTTGCTGCGACGGGATAACACCTGAATTACTCGGCGAATTTCTTCATCACGCCCAATTACCGGGTCAAGCTTTCCTAATTTCGCTTGTTCTGTCAAGTCCAAACCAAATTTTTGCAGGGCTTCATAGCGAGACTCTGGATTTTGATCTGTAACTTTTTGACTACCGCGAATTGCTTTAATTGCAGCCTCCAGACTAGATACATCCGCATTCATGCTTTTGAACATCCGCCGTCCAATACGTTCGTCTTCGGCAAATCCCAGCAAAACATGTTCTATGGAAATATAAGCATCCTGCATTCTCTCCCTAGCCGCATCTGCATTATCGAGCATTCTGTCTAAACTACGACTGAGATAGAGCTGATCGGATTTACCTACCTTAGGTTGACGCCGTGTAAAATCTTCTAATTGCTGTTGCATTCTAGGAACATCAACGCCGGAACGATTAAGAATTCGTGAAGCTAGACTTTTGTCTTGTTCCAACAAAGCAATCATTAAATGTTCGACATCGAGCTGCTGTTGTTGATAAGCACGAACAATATCTTGGGATTTAACTATCCCTTCCCAAGCTTTATCAGTAAATTTATCTGGATCTGTGGGCTGCATATGAATGAATTTAGGATATCATTTAAGCGGATTTTGGGATCACTTTCATGAGAACGAGGAAAAACTAACCCCTTTAAACTCAGGTAAAGTGGTATGAAATTCGATTGCGACAGTGGGAATTACCTTAACTTATTATCCAAACATTGTGAGTGCGTATCCACTTGTATATACGGTTGCAATCTGAAATCTAGATTCTGAGATTGAGATTTGGGTGAGGATTTAAATTTTAGGATTTATATCCAATCTAACAATTTGAGCGAACTTTATTTAAGAAAAGTAAGTTAGGAGTAAGAAGTCAGGATTGACCATACTCTAACTAGCGTTAACGCATTGGCGCTCAAGCATCGTATTAGTTAGAAGTTAGGAGTTAAGAGCAAATAATAAAAAGTAAGAATTCAAGACTAAGAAAAATTTGAATTAAGAAAGAGATTATAAAGTTTTTTTTGTTTTTTTTGAAATATAAAGAGCACAAAAATTATCTGTAAAGTACTTTAAAAGGAAATAACCGTTCTCAAAGTACTTTGCCAGATTATACTATTTGAGCTATCGTTATCCGCGTTATCAACAAAAGTGAAAGTAGGGGTAACACTGATATTATCGCTCAGTTGCAAATTATAAAATGCTTCTAAATTAATTTGATTGGCATCACCTAAACCATTAGTAGCAAAAGGCTGACCTATGGCAATCCCGGCAATTGTACCGGGAATCACAATATTCCGAAAGCCCACACCTATTGCCCAACTTACAGGATTTAAATCTAAATCTGTGTTAGTAACAGTACTAAATCCTTGATATTTACCGAATCCCAGGCGAGCAAAAACACCGGTATTGTAATTAAGGGAATATTCAGCATTTACGCCAAAAGCTTCAATATCAATATTATTAATTGAGGCATTAGTATATTGCAACCGAACAGTTAGTTGCTTACTGGGAACATATTCTAGTTCTAGACTTGATTGACGGGGGTCACCAAACAAACCTCCATCCGAATTAGAATCATGTTCGCTACTGTTCCCAGCAATATAAAGCGATCGCAAGGTAAATTTTCCCCCTCCTGGGTTCCAGCTAATAGCTGCTCCTGCACCCCCATTACGATCTATTTGGTTTTGGACTATTAGAGGATTATTCAAGAAAAAGCTGGAACTAAAATCTACCGCTTCATTGTTAGCATAACTGTTGCGATCGATAAAGTCTCTTGGTGACATTTTTGCCCCTAGAGTTATAGCTAAATCGGATGTGGGACGCAAGGTGTAGTACAAACGTCGCAATCTAAAATTGCTTTCGACATCTGCATAGTCAAGCCCACCACCATTAGCAATTAAGCCACTAGTTCCCAAAAGATTGCCATTTTCTTCTTGTTTTAAACCAATAGCATCTTGGCTATCACTACCTGCTTCGAATTGAGTAATGAGTAAATCATTTGTTTTAAAGCTAGTTTTCAAATTTATACGGGAACGACTAAGCAAAATACCATTAGTTCCCGAACCACCAGTTAAACCAAAAATCTGTTCGCCACTTAGTTTAGTAGTAGTGGAAAATTGATTTCCTTCCAACCTATCTACGCTATCGCTAATTTTTTCTATACGAGATAATCCATCCAAAGCAGCCCGGTATTCTAATTTTAAGCGGCGCAAAATTATCATATCTTGACGGACATAATCCTGACCTGCAAGGTCAGCTACTATGCTTTCCATCTTGTCAACAGTTGCGGACAAAATTTCTGCAAACTCATAGCGAGTGAGAGGACGTTTACCGCGAAAGGTTTCATCTGGATAACCAGAAATTACCTGGTATCGTTCAACCAAAGATTTAAGTGCTTGATAAGCCCAATCTGTAGGGTAAACATCTGATAATCCCGATACTGAGGGTTGATTAGTTTTTCGAATGCGCTCAGTCCCAGGAGGAATTTGAGACTTGATTTCGGACTTTACCCCTAAATTATTTACTTCATTTAAATTATTTACTTGATCGGATGGAAACGATAATCCTGCTGAGGTATGGGGAGGTGGGTAAGCGCGATCAACAGGGGAAGAAAATTGTTTTTCTAGTGTTTCAGGGGGGTTGGTTGCTGGTGTAGTAATTTCTGGAGTGGTAATTTCTGGTGTAGTTGATGAAAACTCTGTTTGCAAAAGACTTAAATCTGTTTCTGGTGGGGATATTTCTGAGTGAGGAATATCTTGACCGGTCAATAATTCTCGTACTGTTGCAGTATCAGCAATATGTTCTGGTGGAAGTATGTTTTGTACTACGGTACTTGCTCGTGATACTGAACAGTTTGAAATCACACCACCAGTTAATACACTTCCTAGCGCTATCAAACGTCTAATAGTCTGAGTATGACTATTACTAGAACTTTGTGCTGATTCCTGATCAATATTTTCCGAATTTACTAGCAAAAGAAAGACTTCCCCTGGCGATTGCTGACCCCTCAAATTCATCACCCACACTTTTTAATCAAAACTACTGCTTTTAGTCTCTACTTTGTGGTAACAACTGTTTCGCTTTAATTACTAGTTTGGATGAGTTCAACTTTGTACCCGTTTGGGTCCTGAACAAAAGCAATCACAGTAGAACCATGTTTCATAGGTCCCGGTTCGCGTACTACTTTCCCACCAAGTTTTTTAATGGTTTCGCATGTAGTATAAATATCATCAACTCCAATTGCAATATGACCGTAAGCATCTCCTATATCGTAATTATCAACACCCCAGTTATAAGTAAGCTCTAATACTGTATTGTCTTTCTCCTCACCATAACCAACAAAAGCTAGAGTAAATTTACCTCCTGGATATTCTTTCTTTCGGATTAATTTCATTCCCAGGACGTCACAGTAAAATTTCAGTGATTCCTCTAGATTGCCAACCCGCAGCATAGTGTGCAGTAAACGCATCTTTAATCCCTTATCTTGACTTAATGAAATATCGTCATCTGTAAATATTTTACAAATTGGGGGTGAGAGAAGAAATAAATTTCAGTTTATCTCCTAACTAAATATTTGAGGGTCGGAGTCGAAAATGGATTTTTTCTCTCTTAAGACTTAGCAATACTATGTCTCTCAAGCCGGTCAGAAGGAATGAAGTAAACCAGCAGAACAGTAGTTTACTACATTCGTCCCCAATTGACTGAAAACATTTACACTCACCTACTGCTCAAGATAATTCCAAACCTCCCCTGTAACCAGTTACTAAGCGGCTACCATCCTTGAAGATATGAACTTCTATTTCGTCGCTAGCCCAATTTATTTGGTCTTTCAAAGCAGGATTAAAGATACGAACCTGTTGATTTCGGGAGGAAACCGGGGAGTTGGGAGAGTTAATCGCTAAAGATTCAATGTAGGGTCCATCAATTAGAATATCCAATTGCTGCAATAATAATTTGGCACCTGTTGGTGCATTTTTAGATTGTAATTGTTCTAGGGTAAATCCTGTAAAAGACATTACATTTAAGCCTTTTACCTTAATTTTGGCGGCTAATTCTGCTAGTGCAGGAGCTTGCAAAAAAGGTTCGCCACCGGAAAAAGTTACTCCTTGATTGCGTGGTTTACTGAGAATTTTATTGACCAAATCATCAATTGATATTAATTGATTGGTATCAAAGGACCAAGACTCAGGATTAAAACAACCGGGACATTCTCGCCAACATCCCTGTACCCAAATTACTGCTCGACACCCAGGACCATTAACTTCTGACTCATCCACATAACCCATAATGTTGAGATATCCGGGGGGAATTTCCGATTCTTTGACCTTGGGATCGAAGTTTGAATTAAAATTCTGTTGATTCATGATTTTACTCTGTTGTGGGGATTGGAAATTGGCGGTTAGGGATTGGCGTTAGCACAGCGTGATGCGTTAACATTCGCCGCTCGCGGCGCGGTCTAGCGGGACACGTAAGTGTACACAGCGTCATATGGGGATTAGCGTTAGCGGAAGCGTGGCGTTAGCCGCGCGTTCTTAGCGGCATATTGGAATTGGGAATAGAGATAAAGTATTTGTTTTCTTCCCAGTCGCCAATCCCCACGACCCAAAATCTTCCTTAATATCTTGCTTAGGTTTTAGAGGAAGCGCCTATGCTAACGGTTGAGTTGCTCAATCGAGAACTTTCTTTCGAGTAGCTATATTCACGCACTTAGACAAAGGAAAAATTACGGATGATTAATACCGCCATTAAAACTATTGTTGCCCGGGAAATTTTAGATTCGCGGGGTAGACCAACTGTAGAAGCAGAAGTTTATCTGGTTGATGGTGCCGTAGGATTGGCACAAGTTCCCAGTGGTGCTTCTACTGGGACTTTTGAAGCCCATGAATTAAGAGATGGAGACAAAAACCGCTATGGTGGTAAAGGTGTACTTAAAGCAGTGCAGAATATCCAAGAAACACTAGCTCCAAACTTGTTACAAATGGATGCCCTCAACCAGGAATTATTGGATCGAACAATGATTGCTCTTGATGGTTCTCCAAATAAATCCAGTTTGGGTGCTAATGCGATCTTAGCGGTTTCTTTAGCTGCTGCCAAAGCTAGTGCTTCATCATTGGGAGTACCGCTATATCGCTATTTGGGCGGACCGCTAGCAAATTTATTACCGGTACCATTGATGAATGTAATTAATGGTGGTGCCCACGCTGCAAATAATGTTGATTTTCAAGAATTTATGATTGTCCCAGTAGGTGCAGGTTCCTTCCGGGAAGCTTTACGTTGGGGTGCTGAAGTATTTGCAACCTTAAGTAAAGTTTTGGATGAAAAGAATTTGCTTACAGGTGTAGGGGATGAAGGTGGTTTTGCACCCAACCTGGAGTCAAATCAAATTGCTTTGGAATTATTAATTGCTGCGATCGAGAAAGCTGGATATAAACCAGGAGAACAGGTTGCTTTAGCTCTCGATGTTGCTGCTAGTGAATTTTATAAAGACGGGCAGTATGTTTATGATGGTAAACCCCATTCTCCTGAAGAATTTGTCGGTTACTTAGGTGAACTATCTCAACAATATCCAATTGTTTCCATTGAAGATGGTTTACATGAGGAAGATTGGCAAAGTTGGAAGTTATTAACCGAAAAAATTGGTTCTAAAGTGCAATTGGTGGGAGATGACTTGTTTGTGACCAATGCAACTCGCCTCCAAAAAGGAATTGAGGAAGAATCTGCCAATGCAATTTTGATTAAACTCAACCAAATCGGTTCTTTGACAGAAACCTTGGAAACAATTAACTTAGCAACTCGCAACAGTTTCCGTTCAGTTATTAGTCACCGCTCTGGCGAAACAGAAGACACAACAATTGCCGATCTCGCTGTAGCTACTCGTGCTGGTCAAATTAAGACCGGTTCTCTTTGTCGTAGCGAACGGGTAGCAAAATATAACCGCTTATTACGAATTGAAGACGAACTTGGCGATCGCGCTGTTTATGCTGGTACCGTAGGGCTCGGACCGAGGTAAGCGATTAGGGAAGCACTGCGTGCTGCCTTGCGGCATAGAGCCTGCGGCGTCGGCAGATCCGCAGGTGACGGCTCCGGATCCGTAGGTAGCGCAGCTATAGGTAGCGTAGCTATAGTCATAGCCTCTGGCGACTAGGTATTAGGGATTGGGAAAAGAGACAAAGGTAAAGTATTTATCTTCTTTCCAGTCGCCAGTCGCCAGTCGCCAATCCCCAACCCCCATCAAGGATAAAAACCCAACTTAGGTAAACCTTGAGTTTCTTCCCAACCCATCATGATGTTAAAACACTGAATTGCTTGTCCGGCTTTGCCTTTAATGAGGTTATCAATCACTGACATCACGATCACGCGTCCAGTACGGGAATCAACTTCAATACCTATATAACAAAGATTACTACCTCCAGCCCATTTTGTTTGGGGGTAAATTCCGGGTTCGCAAATATTTACCCAAGGGCAGTTACGATAAAAAGCTCTGTAAATGGTGATCAGGTCATCTCTTACTAAACCAGGATCCCTTAGTCTGGCATATACCGTCGCTAAAACTCCTCTGACCATGGGAATTAGGTGAGGAGTAAACTGCACAATAATTTCATGACGTGCTAATTCACTACAAACCTGCTCTATCTCTGGTGTATGTCGATGATGGGCAATTCCGTAGGCTGTGAGGGAATTATCTGCTTCTGCTAATAGTAATTCTGTACTTGGATTTCTTCCCCCACTAGAAGTACCTGATTTCGCGTCAATAATTGCAGTCTCTGGTACGATTAAACCCTGTTTAAGAAGGGGAGAAAGGGCTAATAAACTGGCAGTAGGATCGCAACCCGGACAACCAATTAATTGAGCTTCAGAAATGCGATCCCGATAAAGTTCCGGCAACCCATAAACTGCATTTTCTGCAACAGAAGTATCATGTCTTTCCTTTCCATACCATCGGGTGTATACTTTCAGATCGCTAAATCGATAGTCGGCGCTCAAGTCAATTACTTTACAACCCTTGTCTAATAATTGAGGTACCATCTGGCAAGCTAAACCATTTGGTAGAGAAAGAAATACAGCTTCACACTTCCTGGCAATTTTATCCAGTTCTGGAGGCTCAATGGATAAATCTACAACATGAGATAAATGCGGATAAACATCCCCAAAACTTTTACCGTTACAATTTCCAGAACTCTTTTCCCCACCCAAGTAGACTATTTCTACCTGTGGGTGGTCAATTAGTAATCGAATCAGCTGTACTCCGCCATAGCCTGACGCG
>NZ_JASJDK010000064.1 GCF_030065675.1 Mastigocoleus sp. MO_188.B34
GTATTTACTGCTAACGGTTTATCTTTATTTCCCTTTACTCTTTCTGACGTTCATAGTAAATGTACTTGTCCTGATAAAGCTAATCCTTGCAAACATATTGCTGCTATTTATTATCAATTAGGCGATCGTTTCAGTGAAGACCCATTTGTTCTTTTTCAGTTACGGGGACGTAATAGAGAAGAAATAATTAGTAGTTTGCGCCACTTGCGTGGTGCTAGCCTTGAAAAAACAGATCTTGAAATAACCAATATTGAAACAACAGATATCGAAACTACTGCTAATGTTAAAACTCCGGAAAATTCCCCTGTTCAAAATTCAATAGCAGATTCTTCTTACATACCTTTACAGATGGATATTTTTTGGGAATACAATCAACCGTTAGAGTCTTCTTTGGTAGTGATAGCACCTTCAGTAAATGAAACAGTTTTGGAAACTCTCGGTTCGATTCCACTAGCTAAAGATGAAGAAAAAATTGCTAATTTGACTTCAGCAGATCTAGTTATGAGATATTTAGATTCTGTTTATAAAAACGTTAGTCAAAAAGCTGTTGTGGCTGCTATGAACTTATCGACTGATTAAATGATTTTAACTTTGCATCGATGTTATAAATGCAGAATGATTGACTTAAATCGTAATGGAATCTCCAAGCAAAGTTATTTCTGTAAAACTCAGTGATGGTACGAATGTCAAGGTAGAAGCGACTTTAATTGGCGATGCGCAGAATGTTATGCCTTCAGCGTATCGCAAAATTACTTCTCAAACCTTACCTTTTAACGAAGCGACAGCTGGAATTGAGTCTTTGAGTAAAGATATTGCTGAAACATTACAGAAATTAAAACCAGATAAAGCCAGTGTCAAATTTGGGGTGGAAATTGGGGTTGAGTCTGGTAAGTTAACTGCTGTTTTGGCTAAAGGGACTCAGAATGCGAATTTAGAAATAACTTTGGAGTGGAATCAGTAGTACCGCTTTGTGGAAGCCAAAATTTAAAAGTCATTACCATAGTGTGTCCACAAGACATAACAGACCGCGCTTTCAGCGTTAACGTAAGTGGGGTGTGTAAGCATAGCAAAAGTCATTAGCATAGCGTGTCCGTAGGACATAAGTACTGTTTTTCGCTTCTTATTATATTCGAGACAGAGCTTCGATTCTTGCATTGCTAGTTAGACCCTAGCAATGAGGTTGCTCGCGTGGTTTAAAGTATTTATTTTTACTTTAAAAACAAATAACAAAAAAGTATCAAAATAACTAACAATAGTTTCGTGATTTACGCAAAAATAGCTGTGTACATCAAATATACATTTAGAAACTATATATATTTATGACGCTGGTACTGAATTTACAAAAGTTCTACCAAGCTTGTAACCCCAGCAAGACACTGGTAGTCAGTAATCCTGCCGATAGGCAATACTATATTGATTTTGCTTCGGTACGTGGTGGCAAGATTATTGAAGAACTAAAACAAAATATTACATTTTTTTCACCAGATGAACCGACCTGCGATTTATTTACAGGACACATTGGGTGTGGTAAGTCTACGGAACTCTTACGATTGAAAGCTGAATTAGAAGATGCAGGCTTTCATGTGGTTTACTTTGAGTCCAGTCAAGACTTAGAAATGGGAGATATTGATATTGCTGATGTCATGTTAGCAATTGCTCGTCGCGTCAGTGAAAGCCTCAGCGAATTGGAAAAAATAGAACTTTCTGAACCTAAGGGTTTTAAAAGTCTACTTCAAGGTATCGCACAAATTTTACCAAAGGAAGTAGAGGTGTCAGCGGAAGCTTCAATTCCAGGTATTGCTAAAGTTAGTACTGGTCCTAATGGTCAATTCTCCGCTGAAGCTAGTATCCCAGGAATCGGGGAAATTAAAGCTGATCGGAAAGAGGGGGTTTCTCTAATTGCATTGGGTATAGGTAAAATTACAGCCAAAGCAAAAAATAGCCCCGAACTGCGAAGCAGGCTAAGGGAATATTTAGCTCCACGAACCAAAAGTATTTTAGATGCAATTAACGAAGAATTAATCGAACCCGCGATCGAGAAACTTAAACAACGGGGTAAAAAAGGATTAGTAGTAATTATTGACAATCTTGACCGTGTAGAAAGCGTCCAGAAAGCTTGGGGACGTCTCCAAGCAGAATATCTGTTTGTAGATCGGGGCGAACAATTACGTCAACTCAAGTGTCATGTAGTTTACACAATGCCCCTCGCATTAAGGTTTTCTAACGATGTTACGAGGCTAACTCAACGATTTGCGGTTAATCCTAAGGTGTTACCAATGGTACCCGTCATGCAGCGGAAAGGTAGTATCTGCGAGGAAGGAATGTATCTACTAAAACAGATGGTAATGGTCAGAGCTTTCCCATTTTTGACGCCAGA
The DNA here is from genome assembly GCF_030065675.1 of Mastigocoleus sp. MO_188.B34. Taxonomy (GTDB): domain Bacteria; phylum Cyanobacteriota; class Cyanobacteriia; order Cyanobacteriales; family Nostocaceae; genus Mastigocoleus. The sequence continues at coordinate 2,378 of NZ_JASJDK010000064.1, forward strand.
ACAGCGTTTAGATGCCGTTACAGAAGTATTCGATACTCACGAAACAGTAGAAAGATTATGCAGGGTCAGTGGTGGTCACGTTCGTGAGTTACTAATGTTGCTCTACGATTGGATAAAAAAACAGCGTCAATTACCACTGACAAGGGATGTTTTAGAGCAAGTAATTAAATCCCGTTACAACCAAATGAGTTTAGCTATTACAGATGATGAATGGGAATTGCTGCGTCAAGTCGCAAAAAATAAACAAGTGCGGGGAGACAACGGTTATCGAAGTTTAGTTCATAGTCGCTTTGTATATGAATATTGCGACAATGAAGGATTTTGGTTTGACATCAACCCACTTTTAACAGAAGCACCTGAGTTTAGGAGTAATGGGTAATGAGTAAGGAGTAATAAGTAACAAGTAATAAGTAAGGAGTAATAAGTGAATAATCACATTCAAGCTTACAACGAAAATTCTTGGGAAGAGTTATGTTGGGCGATCGCAAATTCATCGGGGGAATTTTCACTGATTTTAGCCCATTGTAATTCTGCTAATTTACAGCGACGCTTGACCCAAAAATTGCAAGGGTCTTGTGAGGTAGAAATTCAGGAAATTGTTTTAGATAAATCTACCAAAAGTCTTTATCAGACTATTCAAGGACAATTAGATAGTCGTCATTCTCAAGCTTTGATCGTTTTTGGCTTGGAGTCAGTTCAAACACTAGATAGTTTGCTCGTAAGCGCGAATCAAATACGAGAAGAATTCAGAAAGAATTTTCCTTTCCCTATAGTTTTGTGGGTCACTGATGAAGTACTGCAAAAACTAATTCGCTTAGCTCATGATTTACAAAGCTGGACGACAACGGTTAAATTTGCGATCGCTACAGAAGATTTAACTCAAATTATCCAGGAAACCGCCGATGAGGTTTTTAGCAAGGTCTTAGCAGCAGGTGCAGGAAGATTTCTTGATAACACTGCTTTAAATTTAGGAATGGGTTCTCCGCGACGAATAGAATTAGAACTTGCACGAACAGAACTGCAAAATCGTGGGGTAACATTACAGCCAGAATTAGAAGCAGGTTTAGAATTTGTTTTAGGTCGAGATGTTGGTGGTAATACCTTAGAAACTTGTCGTCAACATTATGAACGTAGCTTATTACTTTTAAAGGAAATAACGCAAGAAGAACAAACGAAACCCGATAATTTTAATTTAGGGAATGTTGATGAAAATTCCAAGGGTATAGAGACGCGCCATGCAGAGACGCGCCATGCAGAGACGCGCCATGGCGCGTCTCTACAAGTTCTCTATTTATTGGAGAAACGTGCTTGTTTACTCTATTGTATGGGTTTGTGGTGGCGTACTTACGCAGTAATACATCGCAAGGAACAAAAAGAAGCTTCCAAACAAGCAGAAGATTATTTTCAGCAATGTATAACGGTATTTGAGCAAGCCAACCGCTCAGATTTAGCAGCTAATTTTATCAATGCTTGGGGAGAAGTACTACAACGTCAAAAACATTGGGACGAATTAGAAAAAGTTGCGAATAAAGCCTTAAACTTACATCAAACCTATCCTCATCAATTTAGACTAGCGCGGGTTTATGGTTTTCTTGCAGAAGTCGCCCTAAGTCAATCTAATACTACAGAAGCCAAAGACAAAGCACAACAAGCACTCTCAATTTTAGATAGTACAATTTCTACCGCAGAAAATTCTAGCTCATCAAAGTCTGACTCGTTAAATATTATTGCCGATTTAGAATGGGAGCGCTCTTATCATCGGGGTTGGTACTTATTTTCCTTAGCTAAAGCGCAGCTAGGACTTGATGAAGTACAAACAGCAATTGAAACCTTAGAAGCAGCCAAAAAACAAACTAAACATCAATATGATCCAGAACTCTATATTTGGATTTTGGCAGAATTACGTAATTGTTACTTTCACCAAAGTGAATATCTCACAGCATTTCAAATTAAGCAACAACAGCGATCGCTAGAGCAGCAATACGGTTTTCGAGCATTCGTTGGTGCGGGACGTTTACAACCAAAAAAACAAGTTAACAACCCCGGTTTAGCAATAGTTGAACAACAAACAACAGTCGCTCAAGAAATTGCAGCTTCCGGGAGACAGCAAGATATTAAACGTTTGGTTGAACGCATCGGACGACCCGACCATAAATTAACCTTAATTCACGGACAATCCGGTGTTGGTAAAAGTTCGATTTTGCAAGCAGGGTTAATACCAGTTTTACAAGATAAATTTATTGGTGCTCGCGACGTTTTACCAATCTTGCAACAAGTTTACACTGATTGGGTGAGGGAACTGGAAAATCATTTGGCTGAGGTGCTCGATGAATTTGGGTACCAAAAAAATGACAATAGAGTCAATCGTATCCTCAAACAATTACAGAAAAATTCAGAGAATCAACTCCTCACAGTTTTAATATTCGATCAATTTGAAGAATTTTTCTTCGTTTACAAAGATCCACAACAAAGGTTAGCTTTTTATAACTTTCTGCGACAATGCTTAGACGTTCCCCATGTCAGAGTTATTCTTTCATTGCGGGAAGATTATTTATATTATTTGCTCGAATGTAACGATCGCCTGATAAATTTTGAAGTCATTAATAACAATATTCTGGATAAAGATGTTCTGTATTATTTAGGTAACTTTTCACCTGCAGATACCAAATTATTAATTAATAACTTAACTAAAACAACTCAATTAATTTTAGAACCAGCCCTAATTGATGCACTAGTAGCAGACTTAGCCGGAGAATTAGGGGAAGTCCGTCCCATTGAATTGCAGGTAGTAGGAACCCAACTGCAAAGTGAAGAAATTAAAACCCTAGAAAAATATCGTAATCGCGGTCCAAAGGAAAAATTAGTAGGACGATTTTTAGAAGAAGTAGTCAAAGATTGCGGTGAGGAAAATCAGCAGATTACTAAATTGATTCTTTATCTGCTCACCGATGAAAATAATACCCGTCCCTTAAAAACTCGCGCCGATTTGGAACTAGAGTTAGAGGTCACATCGGAAAAATTAGATTTAGTTTTATTGATTTTAGTTAAATCGGGATTAGTCTTTAAAATTCCTTCTGTTCCTGATGACCGCTATCAACTGGTACATGATTATCTAGTTCCCTTTGTACGTCAACAGCAGTCAGCGCGGTTAATTGCGGAGTTGGAGAAGGAGAGAGAACAACGCAAACTGACAGAAGCGAGGTTACTCAAAGCAACACAAAAACAGCTAAGACAAGCTTACATTGCAGGTGGAGTTGTTACAGGACTAGCAATTTTAGCTGGTACCTTTGGGCTATTAACGAGAATAGCCGAAACAAATTCCCGGCTTCAAAAACTCAGTTCTAATTCAAAATCATCTTTAAATAGAAGTGAAAATTTATATGCATTAATCAAAAGTCTTACAGCAGCTAAACAACTACAATCTTGGTCATCAATTGGAGTAACACCTGAAACTAAGATGCAGGTAATGACAACATTGCAAGATGTAGTTCATACCATTAGAGAACGCAATAGTTTAGAAGGACATAAGGATGCTGTCAGTAAAATAAGTTTTAGCCCAGATGGAAATATAATCGCTTCTGGTGGTGCTGATGGTGAAGTGAAAATTTGGAGTAAGGATGGTAAAGAATTAAAAACATTTAAAGCGCATGAGGAGAAAATTACCAGTATTAGCTTTAGTCCTGATGGTCATAAATTGATTACTGGAAGTCAAGATAAAACTCCAAAACTCTGGAATATTGAAGATGAACAGTTAATTAAGGTTTTCAAAGGTCATAAAGACAGTATAACCAGTGTCGGCTTTAGCCCTGATGGTAAAAAAATAGTTTCTGGAAGTAAAGACAAAACTGTTAAAATCTGGGATTTACAAGGCAAAATAATTAAAACCTTTGATAAACATGAGGGAAGTATTACCTGTGTTATTTTTAGTCCTGATGGTAAATTAATTGCTTCTGGTAGTAAGGATACAACCTTAAAACTTTGGAATTTAGAGGGTAAAATACTTAAAACTTTCGGTCATTTCAGTACAGTTAATAGTATTACTTTTAGTCCCAATGGTCAAAAAATTGCTTCCACATACCAAATATATGATCCATGGATAGAGGAAGTAAGAAGTTTTACAAAATTATGGCGACGTGATGGTTATTTGATAAAAACTATTCAATCTAATAACCCAATTCAAAATATAAAATTTAGTCATGATGGTAAAACAATTGCTTTAGCTGGCGAGAGATTTATGAATAATAAATTACAAGATAGTATTTATGTAAAAAAAATTCATATTAATACAGGTAATTCTGATAATTTTACTCTTGATAAACATATAAATAGAGTTATGGACATAAGCTTTAGTCCTAATCTTCAGACATTAGCCTCTGTAAGCAAGGATAAAACTATAAAACTTTGGGACATAAAAAGTAGGAAAGATTTAAAAAATCCCATAGATGTAGTCAATAAACTAAGTTTTAGCCCAAATAGTAAACTGATTGCTGCCATCAGTGGTGAATATTCTACAAATGGTAAAAAATATACGGTTAAAAAGAATGTTAGAGACGGTAGAATAACCACAACTAACATTGATGATATAGTTGATGGTAACTTAAAGATTTGGCGGATAGATGGTCGTTTAAGAAATACTTTACCAGGATTGAATTCTAATTTCAATTTTAGTAAGGATGATAGTCAAATTTTAGTTTCTGCAAGTCAAGATAGGAAAATACAGCTACAACGAAGTGATAATAATACAATCAAAACTCTTGAAGGTAAACAAGTACATGGAAGTATAAGTCCTGACAAAAAAATGATTGCTTTAGTTCAAAGCAACAATACAGTGGAATTATTAGGATTAGATGGTAAAAAGATAGCAAGTCTTAAAGGTCATAAAGATAAAATTTATCAAATCTTTTACAGCAAAGATGGAAATTTGATTGTAACAGCAAGCAAAGATAAAACTATAATAATTTGGAATGATAATGGTAAATTAATTTCTACTATTAAAGTTGAAAATGATAATATAAAGGCAATAATAATCAGTCCAAACAAAAAGTTTTATATCACAAAAGACAATAAAAATACTATCAAAATATGGCGAAAAGATGGAAGTTTAATTAAAGTAATTAACAATGTTAAACATAGTTTGAAAAATAAAATTGCCAGTATAGAAAACAATATTAGATTTAGTAAAAATAGCAAAAATATAGCTATTTGGGGCAACGACAATACAGTAAAATTTATAACAAGTGATGGTAAAGAAGTTCTAACTCTTAAATCGAGAAGACAGATGTCAGTTAGCTTCAGTTCCGAACTTGATATATTTGCTATCACTAAATCAAATGATATTGGCATAAGTGAAGTACAACTACGGCATATAGATGGTCGCTTAGTGAAAAAGCTTCCAGGACCTTTTTATCCTTCTTGGCTCGATCGTCAAATTTCTGTTGAATTTACTTCAGATGATGAAGCTATAGTCACTTATGATGATTCTGGTGTGAAATTTTGGAAGAGTGATGGTACTCTTCTTTCAACTTTTAAAAAGCAAGTATATAGTTCAGAAATACTAAAAAATCCAACTATAGTCACTTTTGGATACAATAATCAGGTGAAGCTTTGGCAACGTGATGGTAAATTAATTAAAACTATTCAACTCAAGACAAAAAGTGACACTGATAATTATCGATTAAATGTTAATCAATCTAATAATAAAGCAGTAACATTTAGCTCTAATGGTCAAATATTAGCTATTCAAGCAAATAGGGATACTATTGAACTACGGAAAATAGATGGAAGTTTTCTAGGACATATTCCGGTCAATAGAGATAAAGATACAGATAAAGAAGATGAAAGTTTAGATTATCGTGACTCTTTGTTTTCGGACGAAAACATGATTTTAGATTTTAGTTCAGATGGTCAAACTTTAGCAATCCACACAGATAATAATTCTGTTCAAATTTGGAAGCTAGATAACAAAGCATCATTGGTCAAAAATATTGAAATAGAAGATGCTGTTCTGAATTTGAATTTTCTTGCTGACAACAACACACTAGCTATTACTACTGGTCTTCATACTGCAAAATTGTGGAAACTGGCGGATGAAGCAAATAAGGGACCAAAATTGTTGCAAACTTTTTCAGGTCATAAGAATCAAGTGACAGGTGTAAGTATTAGTCCCGATGGTCAACGAGTTGCTTCAGCTAGTCATGACAAAACTGTTAAATTCTGGCAGCGTGGTAACAAATTACCGTTATATACTTTCAAAAAACACACTGACAAAGTCAACAGCGTTAGTTTTAGCCCAGATGGTAAGGTAATAGCCTCAGCTAGTGATGACAAAACTGTTAAAGTCTGGCAACCCGATGACGATGGGGTAAAAAACTGTAAGGGACATAGTAAAGGTGTTACTAGTGTGAGTTTTAGTCCCAACGGTCAAATTATTGCTTCTATAGGCAAAGACAACACCGTAAGACTTTGGAGTATTGAGGGCGAAAAGTGCAAAAGTTTAAAACCCTTAAATTCTGGCGATTCAGTGTACGGTCTTAGTTTTAGTTCTGATAGTCAACTAATTGCTGTATCTAGTAGTAGTGCAGATACTTTATGGAATATTAATGGTACTCGCTTGGCAAACTTGGAACATTTTGGGAGTACAGATGTCAGCTTTAGCCCCGATGGTAAAAGTATAGCTGCTGCTAGCGATTCAGGAGTTTCTGTTTGGGATTTCGACCTCGATACACTCCTCAAACGCGGTTGCAACTGGGCGTATTATTATCTGAAGAATAACCCTAATGTTGAGGAGAGCGATCGCAATCTTTGCGACGACGTTGTGAATCAAAAATAACAACAACATTCCCCATCCATTTTTCCCCAAATCCGTTGCTCACCCGATCCGTTGCAACCTCCCATCCGTTGCAAACCGCAATAGATACGACATAAAGACGCGACATGTTTCCCTGCGGGAACGCTTTGCTAACGCGTCTCTACAGGTTTGTCCATCTAATCAATTTTATGTATTTGATTACCAGTTTCTAGCAACAGCAAAACTACAAAAAATATTTTACTGACCAAACTTTAGTCTTGCTTGCTCCATGAATTCTGGTGTAATAGTTTCCTGTTCTACTTTACGTGCGAATTCTTCTATTTTTGCTCTTGCCTGAGAACGAACGAAAAAAGGAATATTTTTGAGTTTAGCCTTTGCTTCCTTTGACCATTGAAAAGTGCCGGGAAAATTAATGCTGCTCATAAAACTTACTCCCAATTTAAATAGCATACAACTTATGCAAGCTCTCCTTTTTCTGGAAAGTTTGAGAGGATCGAAAATTTTTAAGTCTTTTATACAAAAATTATGATAACTGGAATTAGAATAACTGGCATATTTACTCATAAAAAATTAATCTCAGTAACTTAGGAGTTAAGTTATATTCAAGATTCAGGAATCATAAGTTAACAACAAAAAGAATAGTTGCCAATACAGTTCAGTTAAGACTTTATTTTTAAACAAATACCACTGTAGAGACGCGACATGTCGCGTCTCTACCAAGAAATTTAGGCTTATCTAAACCGTATTGGAATAGTTGCAAATTTTATACTTATATTTTTCTACTACCTAATCTCCAATCCCCAGTCGCCATATGCCGCTTGCGGCGGCACGCAGTGCTATCGCCAATCCCCAACCCCCAATCCCCAAAATAAAAAAAGCCCCTGTCAAGGGACAGGGACTGATATGATTCTCAGTGAGAAAACTAAACTTTAAATTAACGATCTAGTCAATGTCGTTCATGAATAAAACTGGTTCGGTTTCCCGGTCAATTCCTTTCTCGAAACCACCAGCAGCTGCTCTTGCACGACCAGCATGCCATAGGTGACCAACGAGGAAGAAGAACGCCAAGATAAAGTGAGAACCAGCTAACCATTGACGGAGGTTAACAAAGTTAAATGAGTTAGGTTCGGTAATTACACCGCCAACTGAGTTGATGGATCCATTAGGAGCATGGGTCATGTACTCAGAAGCACGACGAATTTGCCAAGGCTGAACGTCGTTCTTAATTTTGTCGATGTCCAAACCGTTAGGACCACGTAGTGGCTCTAACCAAGGTCCACGGAAATCCCAGAAGCGCATGGTTTCACCACCGAAGATGATTTCACCACTAGGAGCACGCATCAAGTATTTACCTAAGCCTGTAGGACCTTGAGCAGATGCAACGTTAGCACCCAACTTTTGGTCGCGAACCAAGAATACGAAAGATTGTGCTTGGGATGCTTCAGCGTTTGTTGGGCCGAAGAATTCACTGGGGTATGCTGTGTTATTAAACCATACAAAGCAGGCAGCGATAAAGCCCATTAAGGATAAAGCGCCTAAGCTGTAGGAAAGATAAGCTTCACCAGACCAGATGAAAGCACGGCGCGCCCAACCAAATGGCTTGGTTAGGATATGCCAAATACCACCAGAGATACAAATCAGACCAACCCAGATGTGACCGCCGATCACATCTTCCATGTTGTTTACGCCAACTAACCAGCCTTCTCCACCAAAAGGTGAAGTAAACAGGTAGCCAAAGATAACAGCTGGATTCAAGGTGGGGTTGCTGATGATACGAACATCACCACCACCAGGAGCCCAAGTGTCGTAAACACCGCCAAAGAACATAGCTTTGAGTACCAACAAGAAGGCTCCACATCCAAGGATGATTAGGTGGAAACCAATAATGTTGGTCATCTTGTTCTTATCTTTCCAGTCATAACCGAAGAAAGAAGAGTATTCTTCTAAGGTTTCTGGACCGCGAATGGCGTGGTAGATTCCACCAAAACCAAGTACGGCTGAAGAAATTAGGTGAAGTACACCAACTACAAAGTAAGGGAAGGTATCAATTACTTGACCGCCAGCACCAACTCCCCATCCGAGAGTAGCCAAGTGAGGGATAAGAATTAAACCTTGTTCAAATAAAGGCTTCTCAGGTACAAAGTGAGCAACTTCAAATAAGGTCATTGCTCCAGCCCAGAAGACAATTAAGCCAGCATGGGCAACGTGTGCGCCAAGAAGTTTACCTGATAGATTGATTAAGCGGGCATTACCTGACCACCAGGCGAAGCCGGACGACTCTTGGTCGCGTCCAACACCCATTACGCCAGTATTAGAGAGCGTTACCACGAGGTAGAACCTCCTCAGGAAATATAAATTGTTGGTGGGGCTGATCTTGAGGTGCCATCCAAGCACGGATACCCTCGTTCAGCAAAATGTTTTTGGTATAAAAAGTTTCAAATTCTGGATCTTCTGCTGCTCGAAGTTCCTGGGATACGAAGTCGTATGCCCGTAGGTTCAAGGCTAAGCCTACAATTCCTACCGCACTCATCCACAAACCTGTTACTGGAACAAACAACATGAAGAAGTGCAACCAACGTTTGTTGGAGAAAGCAATACCGAAAATCTGAGACCAGAAACGGTTTGCAGTTACCATTGAGTAGGTTTCTTCTGCTTGTGTTGGTTCAAAAGCACGGAAAGTGTTAGATCCTTCACCGTCTTCAAACAAGGTATTTTCTACTGTTGCACCGTGAATTGCACAGAGTAACGCTCCACCTAGTACACCTGCTACTCCCATCATGTGGAAGGGGTTAAGTGTCCAGTTGTGGAAACCTTGTAAGAATAGTAAGAAACGGAAGATTGCTGCTACGCCGAAGCTTGGGGCAAAGAACCAGGAAGACTGACCCAAGGGGTACATCAAGAAGACGCTGACAAATACAGCAATTGGTGCTGAAAATGCAATGGCATTGTAAGGACGAATCCCTACTAGGCGAGCAATTTCAAATTGTCTCAACATGAAGCCAATCAAACCGAAAGCTCCGTGTAGAGCAACGAAACTCCATAAACCGCCCAATTGACACCAACGAGTGAAATCTCCTTGAGCTTCTGGTCCCCACAACAACAACAGGGAATGTCCCATGCTGTCTGCGGGAGTAGACACTGCTACGGTCAAAAAGTTACATCCTTCCAGGTAAGATGATGCCAAACCGTGGGTATACCAAGATGTAACAAAGGTTGTTCCGGTTAACCATCCACCTAACGCTAGATAAGCGCAAGGGAATAGTAGTAATCCCGACCAACCAACGAAGACGAATCTGTCTCGTTTTAACCAGTCGTCTACAACGTCAAACCACCCTCTTTGCGCGGGGGCACGTCCAACTGCGATGGTCATAGGATTAAAATCCTCTTTTACTAAAATTGCAACGTTTTTGGATAAATAACGTCATTTTGGCGTTCTCAGTATGTCAAAATTATACTGAAATTATGAGAAGACTTGCTATTTGCGGTAAGCTTTCTCAGAATTTCGCCAAACAAGTAACATGTAGCTAATTTCTCAACTCAATGTTACTTAATGATTCTTAACTTATCACATTTTGTTCTACTTTGTGCCCAATTGACATCCGTAATTTGGGTATCAATGGAAAAGTCTATTTATTAATATCAATATCAGAAATTTTACAATCTGACATAGATTTTCTCAGAAAACTTAAAATTCAAGTTCGAATTAAGTTCAACGGAGGTTGATATTTATGTTGTTGATGGGGCAGACTTTGTAGGGAATATCTTGTGCGCGGTGCACGATAAATTGATATATGACGGCATCAACAACCATCAATCGAGGAGAAAACGAAAAGGTCCTCAAGCAAACGGTCTTGGGTTCCCGACGCTTTAGTAACTATTTGTGGGCAACAATCGTAACTGTAGGAGCTACAGGCTTTTTACTAGCCGGAATTTCCAGTTATCTTCAAGTGAATTTATTGCTCATATCCGATCCAACTCAACTCATTTTTGTCCCTCAGGGTCTGGTAATGGGATTATATGGCACTGCTGGGTTGCTACTGTCGCTATATTTATGGCTGGCAATTCTATGGGATTTGGGTGGGGGTTACAACGAATTTGACAAATCTAAAAATAAGATTAAGATTTTCCGTTGGGGCTTTCCGGGTAAAAATCGTCGGATTGAAATAGAGTCGCCGATCGAAGATGCCCAATCTGTAATAGTTGAGATTAAAGAGGGTCTTAACCCCCGTCGCGCACTTTACTTGAGGGTAAAAGGACGCCGCGATATTCCCTTAACGCGGGTGGGGCAACCTTTATCCTTAAAAGAATTAGAAATTCAGGGAGCAGAATTAGCGAAATTTTTAGGAGTTTCCTTAGAAGGTTTGTAATTTAAAGACCTTAACTCCAACTTATGAGAGGATAAGATACTCTGGTTGAGTTTGTAACTAAAAATGTGGTTGAAAATCCCTAATTTATTCTTCGCTTTTGCGATCGTCACTGCTTTAACTTTAGGGGGATGCGCTGGAAATACCCAAGGTTCTAGCTCGACAGATACTAACCCAACTGTTACTGAAGCAGCACAAAAGACTACCGATAAAGAAACTACGGATTCTACGCAAGCAGTTTCTGTAGCTGATAATGCTAGTGAGAGTTTTCCTGGAATGAAAGATTTACCAAGATTAGAAGGCAAAGCAACTGTAGTAATGACTGTTGGAGGTTCGCCAATCACCATCGAACTAGATGGTGATAATGCTCCCATTACTGCAGGAAATTTTGTCGATTTAGTACAACGCGGTGTTTATGATGGGCTAGTGTTTCACAGAGTTGTCCGTAGCCCTGAGCCCTTTGTAGTCCAAGGTGGCGACCCCAAAGGTAATGGAACTGGCGGCTTTATTGATGAGAAAACCAAAACAGAACGTAGGATACCTTTAGAAATTAAACCAAAAGGTGCCGAGCAACCTGTATACAGTAAAACAATTACCCAAGCTCCAGTACTCGAGCATAAGAGAGGTGTAGTGGCGATGGCGCGTTCCCAAATGCCTGATTCTGCTTCTTCTCAGTTTTACTTTACTTTGGCTGATTTGGCTTTCCTTGATGGAAACTATGCTGTGTTTGGTACAGTGACTGACGGCATGGAAGTTGTTGATAAAATTCAACAAGGCGATATCATTGACTCAGCTAAAGTCACTGCTGGTGCAGATAATTTAAAGAATGGTGGTAAGTAAGCTTTTAGCTTTTAAATTGAAAAAAACTAAAAACCTCTACTAATCTCGTAAACTTTCTAATATCCCTATATCGCGATCGCAGACGTTTTGCTAAGACGTTCGATAGTAGGGACGCGTTAGCACAGTGTTAACCTAGGTGAGCACTTCGCGTCTCTACATGCAATGTATAATTTGAATTTTATTAGCAAAGATATTTTGAGTTTTGATATTGTGAATTTTGAATTTGTGAATTTTGAAGTTGTAAATTTTGAAGTTGTAAATTTTGAAGTTGTGAATTTTGATTTTGGTTCAAATCTTGCATCAATTTTTTCTATGCATTCTCATAGTAATTTCTAAGTAAATGTTTTTTGAGTGACTGGTTGTAAATGTTAATTAACAGTCAGTAGGTGATTTAAATTTGAATGAGGTTGTTGTCACGGGAATCGGTTTAATTTCGGCATTGGGTACAAACTTAAAGGATAGTTGGGAACAATTAATTCAGGGTAATTCGGGGATTCACCTACATCAACCCTTCCTGGAACTAAAACCGCGACCTTTAGGTTTAATATCAACACAACCGACAGAATTACACACCCTAACACCCCAAGTTGTAAAATCTGCCCTGGAAGATGCAGCTTTAAAACCTCCTTTACCGGAATGTGGGGTTGTTATTGGCTCGAGTCGTGCTTATCAAGCATCTTGGGAAAAGATGGCGAGGGAACTTGATCGAGCTAGCGATTCCAAAGAAGGACTTTTCCCTCAAGCAGCAATAGCACAAAATAATACCTGGTTAGATAATTTACCCCATATGAATGCGATCGCAGCGGCAAGATTAATCGGTGCAGAAAATACAGTTTTAGCACCGATGGCTGCTTGTGCTACAGGTCTTTGGGCGATTTGTGCGGCGACCCAACTAATCCAAACTGGACAATGTCAAAGAGCTATTGCAGGTGCTGTTGAAGCTCCCATTACCCCTTTAACTATTACTGGTTTTCAACAAATGGGTGCTTTAGCTAATGATGGCTTGTATCCTTTTGATGTTAATCGCCAAGGTTTAGCTTTGGGTGAAGGTGGAGCAATTTTTGTTTTAGAGTCGATAGAGTTAGCAAAACAAAGAAAAGCCCAGATATACGGAAGGATTACTGGCTTTGGTTTAACAGCGGATGCTTTTCATCCGAATCAACCACATCCCCAGGGTAAAGGTGCGATATCAGCAATTAAACAATGTCTGAATAGGTCTGAATTAACAGCAAGTGATATTGATTATATTCACGCCCACGGAACTGGGACTCAGTTAAATGATCGCGTTGAAAGTTTAGTTATCCAAGATATATTTCCTCCTACAGTTTCTGTCAGTTCTACTAAGGGAGCAACAGGTCATACAATCGGAGCTTCAGGGGCTTTAGGGGTAGCTTTTTCCTTAATGGCTTTGCAGCAGCAAATACTACCACCATCTGTAGGATTAACAGAACCTGAATTTGACCTTAACTTTGTGACTGTTCCAGAGGAAGAGGCTTTAAGGGATACATCCCATACACATAAAGTGCGACAAGTAATGTGTTTTAGCTTTGGCTTTGGGGGACAAAATGCTGCGATCGCTTTAAGTCATGAAACATTAACTCATAAGAAGTAAACATTTATATTTTTTATGTTTAGATGAGATATTCTGATTTTAGAAATCTCAAATCCACATTTTTGATATTTACTTTAAATCTATGATTTCGATTTAAAATTAAAATAATCGACACAAATAATGATTGTCATTGGTAATTCAAAAGTTAGAATTAAGCTATTACGAAATTACGAATTACCACATAGAAAATAGGATTTAAGTAGAAGCAGTATATAATGACTCAATCAAAAAATAAGCATAAATTTTGACTTATACCAATTTGGAAAAATAATGAGACAAATAAATTTTTGTAGAGACGCGACATGTCGCGTCTCTACAGGATAATCTATTACAATGATTTATTGAATTGGTATTACTTTATCGCATCACTTAGATACATTCATCTACACTTCAGAAGATATTTGGACAAGTACAAGTGACACTTTAGTAACTTTCATTCTAAAAGCAACACATTTGGGGATCGAGATAAAAGATAATACTTGTGATACGAAATTTATCAGACTACTTAAATTTACTTAATTGGTATATCTAACATCAAGCTTTTTTCAAAAACTTAATTTTTAATATTAGGGTAATTAAGTAAATATAAATAATGGTGGTTAGTTAAACTTGTATTAGTAGATATTACTATATTTAATCTTTTTTTCTATACACATTTGAGTAAACCTAATTTAAATTACTCCAGATCTAAACGATACAAATTTAATAATTAATTAGACAAATAAAAATCAAAATTTGTAGATAGCTTCCTACAGAAAAACTCGATTAGTTTTGCAAGTTAGCTAAAATTTGGTTTTTGGATAAATAATAGAAAAATCAGGCATTTACAGGGTTATCAGTGAATGAATGCTTAAAATATCATCCCTTTATGCTTGAAATGACTCGCAATGCTTAACTCTTCTCAAATAAAAAATTAAAACTATAATTTATGAGGAAATTGCAAACAAACTTAAAAATTATCTGAATTGCCAAATTGCCCTAACATAAAATCGATGTTCTCTTCTACCAAGTGATTTAGCCACAATAGTTCATTGGAGAGTCGCTTTTTCAGTCACTAGATACCATAATAAAAATAGACAAAACTTAAAGAATATTTATCAATGCTGATATCCTCCTCTGGTTTCTCCAAGGTCAAAGACTCAGTAAAAAAAACAATTTTATTTGGAAATGAACCAACTCCAGAGCTAATTGCTATCCTCACTGTTTATTTTGTCCAAGGTATTTTGGGGTTGGCGCGTTTAGCCGTCAGTTTTTTCCTCAAAGATGAATTGGGACTGAGTCCCGCTCAAGTTTCAGCATTATTTGGAATTGTGGCTATACCTTGGGTAATCAAGCCAGTATTTGGTTTTATTTCCGATGGGTTACCAATTTTTGGTTATCGGCGACGTCCATATTTAATTTTATCGGGTTTACTCGGAACCCTTTCTTGGATATCTTTAGCAACAGTTGTCAATAATAGTTGGACTGCAACAATTGCGATCGCTTGCAGTTCTTTGAGCGTTGCTGTAAGTGATGTAATTGTTGATTCCTTAGTTGTAGAAAGAGCTAGAGCCGAATCCCAAGAAAAAGCAGGTTCTTTGCAGTCTTTATGTTGGGGAGCTTCAGCTGTTGGTAGTTTATTAACTGCTTACTTAAGTGGTTTGCTATTAGAACATTTTTCTAACCGCACGGTGTTTTTCATTACAGCGGCATTTCCCCTAATCGTTTCAGCGGTTGCTTGGTTGATTGCCGAATTACCAATTACCCGAGATAGCCGCAAAAAAAATAATAATGCAAATAATAATCAACAAGATAATAGCACCAAAAATAGCAATAATGTTTTGTCGGTTGGACAACAGGTAAAACAACTACGTCAAGCAATCAGTCAAAAAGCAATTTGGTTACCAACAGCTTTTCTCTTTATTTGGCAAGCCACTCCAACTTCTGACTCGGCATTTTTCTTTTTTACGACCAACGAACTACACTTCGAGCCAGAATTTTTGGGACGAGTACGTTTAGTAACAAGTATTGCTTCCCTGGTTGGAATTTGGATTTTCCAACGTTTCCTCAAATCAGTTCCCTTTCGGGTTATCTTTGGTTGGAGTACAGTAATTTCTGCATTTTTAGGAATGTCCATGTTGCTTTTGGTCACCCATACCAATCGTAGTTTGGGTATTGATGACCATTGGTTTAGTTTGGGAGACAGTTTAATTTTGACTGTCATGGGACAAATAGCTTATATGCCAGTATTAATCCTTGCTGCGAGATTATGTCCTCCAGGAATTGAAGCAACGTTATTTGCTTTACTGATGTCTGTATCTAATATGGCAGGACTTGTTTCCCATGAGTTAGGTGCAGGACTAACCCATTTGTTGGGAGTGACCGAAACTAACTTTAATAACTTATGGTTGCTGGTGGTAATTTCTAATCTCAGTACATTATTACCATTACCATTTCTTAATTGGTTGCCAGCTGCTAGCTCCCAAATCCAAAATCCCAGCAATGGTTTGGAAAGTGTTTCTCCAGCAGTAGGAATTGATTCTACAGCTACTCAGCATCATGGTTCGCAGCTGGTTCCAGAATTAATGCCTGATTGAGTTATATCTATGCGATCGCAGAATATATTTTGCATAGTGACTTTTTAGCCACGCAAATATGATAAAGCCATTAAATCTTCTCAATATAGCTATCCGAACACTATGTTGACACCTGTGCAGTTGTTTGAGAGATAAATCTGACTGATACGTCAATCACGAGTAAATCAAATCTTATTTTCCCCAATTATAAGGAGAATCTCCTCCCCTATTTATTGGGTTATTTTGTTCAGAACGTAATTTTGATTCGTCACTTCTAATCTAGATTCGAAAAAACTAACCAAAATCTATGCAGAGTTTTTCAACTTCCAATACGGTACCCACATCCATACCTACACCTACATCCACAAATGGAAAGAAAACTTACAATCGTGATGATTGGAAGGGAGGATATGAGTCTCTCAAACAAGAATTCGATTATTGGATTGATGAAATTGAAGGAGAAATTCCCTTAGAACTAACAGGAACATTATTTAGAAATGGACCTGGTTTACTCGACATAAATGGACAAACATTTCAGCATCCATTTGATGGTGATGGAATGATTAGCAGAATCAGTTTTTGTAACGGAAAAGCTCATTTTAGTAATCGCTTTGTCCGCACCAGCGCATATCTGGAAGAACAAGCAGCCGGACAAATTCTTTATCGCGGTGTTTTTGGGACCCAAAAACCTGGAGGTTGGTTAGCAAACGCTTTTGATTTCCGGCTAAAAAATATTGCTAACACCAACATTATTTACTGGGGCGGGAAGCTGTTAGCATTATGGGAAGCAGCAGATCCTCACAGACTCGATCCCCATACTTTAGATACCTTGGGTAAAGAACATTTCAATGGTGTTTTATCAGAAGGTGAAGCTTTTGCTGCTCATCCACGCTTCGATCCGAGCAGTTCTCGGGATGGTGGTGCACCCTGTATGGTTAATTTTTCCACTAAACCAGGACTATCAACCGCGATTACGATTTTTGAATTAGATAATAAGGCTCGAGTAGTCCGCCAACATACCCATAATGTTCCTGGATTTGCGTTTATTCATGATTTTGCCATAACTCCTAATTACTGCATATTTTTTCAAAATCCTGTTACCTTCAATCCTCTTCCCTTTACTTTGGGGATACGTGGTGCGGGGGAATGTGTCAAATTCCAAGCTGGTAAACCAACACGCGCAGTCATAATTTCACGCAATCCTCCCCAAACAGACAAGAAAAATAACGGAAATTATCGGGGACAAAAGACGATTGAAATAGAAGCAGGTTTTGTTTTTCATCACGCCAATGCTTACGAAGAAGGGGATGAAATTATCATTGACTCTATTTGCTATGAATCTCTTCCAGAGGTAGAACCCAACAGTGATTTCCGGGAAACAAATTTTGAAAGTCTTAAACCCGGTCAACTGTGGAGATTTCATCTCAATATCAAAGATAATACAAGCCAAAAAGAATTAATTGAAAGCTGTTGCTGCGAGTTTCCCACCATCCATCCCGATCGAGTCGGACGTAATAATCGATATGTGTATTTGGGGACAGTAGATCCTAATGTAACTGGTAATGCTCCCTTACAGGGATTTCTCAAACTCGATCGAGAAACTGGTGAGAAGCAATTTTGGAGTGCTGCACCCAAAGGTTTTGCTAGCGAACCCATCTTTGTACCCCGTAACCCAGGTTCTGATACAGGAGATGAAGATGATGGTTGGCTGTTAGGTGTAATTTATGATTCAGCCGAACATCGCTCTGATGTGGTGATTTTAGATGCTAAAGATTTACAGCGAGGACCAATTGCAAAATTGCACTTAAAGCACCATATACCCTATGGTTTACATGGTAATTTTACTTCCGAAGTGTTCATCTGAAATTACTTACCTCGTTAGGTGCATCGCTTCTAACCCATAATTTCTTTTAAGCTGCAAATCACTCGATCTTGTTGTTCTTCAGAAAGCTCTGGAAACATAGGTAAAGATAGAACTTGATTACAAATTTCTTCAGAAACTGGTAGTGACGAGGTTTGATAACCCAAGTTGCCATAAACTTCTTGTAAATGCAAAGGACGAGGATAATAAATCATTGTATTTACACCTCGTTCTTGTAATTTTTCCCTTACCAAGTCCCGTTTATTATCAAGTACTCGAATTGTGTATTGGTTCCATACCCCTTGTCCTCCTGGTAATTGTTGTGGAGTAATGATACCGGGGACCTGTGAAAGTTGCTGATGGTAACGATATGCTATTCTTTGTCTCTGTTTGTTCCAAATATCTAAATAACGCAGTTTAATTTGCAAAATAGCTGCTTGAATTGTATCTAAGCGACTATTAACACCTATATACTCATAGTGATATTTGGATTGTTGACCGTGGTCCTTAAGTATCCTTAGCTTTTTCGCAATTTCGCGATCGCTAGTAGTTATTGCACCTCCATCACCACAAGCACCAAGATTTTTGGTGGGATAAAAGCTAAAGCAACCTACTTGTCCGATACTTCCAACCTTTTGTTCACCCCAAGTTGCTCCTGTGGATTGAGCGCAGTCTTCAATTACAACTAAATTATGCTTAGTCGCCAAATCCATTAATCCAGTCATATCAACCGGTTGTCCAAATAAATGAACCGGGATAATAGCTTTTGTTTTGGGTGTAATTGCAGCTTCAACTTGCTGTAGGTCGAGGTTAAATGTAGCAGGATCTATATCAACGAAAACTGGTTTCGCTCCAGCACTACTGATGGTTTCAGATGTAGCAATAAAGGTAAAAGGAACTGTAATTACTTCGTCACCTGCACCAATGTCGAATGCACGTAAGGCTAGATAAAGGGCATCAGTACCAGAGTTACAAGCGACACATTCATAAACACCGTGATAAGCAGCAAACTGTTGCTCAAAGCCTTCAACGAGTGGACCCCCAATATAGCGACCAGAAGCTAAAACTTCCAGGACAGCTGCACTTATTTCTGCTTCCATAGCAGCATACTGTTGCTTAATGTCAAAAGCAGGGATAGGTTTTACAGTTTGAATCATAAATTTTTATGCGTGTTTGGAAAGATAGATACTAGTATTTACCAATATTTAATTTGGGCTAATTAATTTTGAGTAATTAATTTTGAGTAATTCATTTGGACTAATGGCATTTTTCATCATATAAGGATTGAAAAGCTGTCATCTTTAATACTATTTGCCTAAGCATTTTTATTTATTTTTGCATGGTATGTTATTGTAAACGCAATTGATATGATTGCTACTTTAAGCTGAAAATATTTGCCAATATTAGGCTATTAAGCTTTTTGAAAGCAAGAAATTTAAAAATTGGTCGAATAGATAGGTGGGATTTTTTGCATCATTACCCGTCACTATCTTTGGTTATTAGTGATTCGAGTCAAATAATGAATATTATTCAGCTTACTTTTGCGGACTTAGCTAGCGCGTTAGCATTAATGGGGATAGTTATAGCCCTATCCGCTTGGGAAAAATTAGGATTAGAACTAAAATTTGCGATCGCAACTGGTAGAACTCTTCTCCAGGTAGTGGTACTGGGATACATTTTGGATATTGTATTCACGTTGAATAATATGTGGGCTGTTTTGGCGATGTTAGCAGTAATGCTTTCAATTGCGGCAATTATCGCACGCAATCGTATCGAACAAAAAAATCCCTTTATGCTTCCTTTGGTATGGGTTTCAATGCTTTTTAGTAGCACTGTAACTATCACGTATATTAATTTACTTATAATTCAACCAAAGATATGGTTTGAACCCCAATATTTGATTCCTATTGCTGGAATGATTTTAGCCAGTGCAATGAATGCAGCAGCAATTGCAGGGGAAAGACTTGTAAAAACGATTAATTCTAGCCAGCAAGAAATTGAAACCCATTTGAGTTTGGGTGCATCTCCTCAACAAGCAATTCAACAATATCGTCAAGAAGCAATTCGTGCTGGGTTAATTCCTAGTATTAATCAGATGACAATTATTGCCATGATTGCAATACCAACATTCTTATCTGGACAATTACTTAGTGGAGTAAATCCCCGTGAGGCAGCATCTTATCAAATTTTAATCGTGTTTGCGATCGCTTTTACTAATTTACTGACCTCTTTGTTGGTAACTTGGGGAATTTGTCGTCAGTCTTTCAATTCAGCAGCACAGTTGGTTGTTAGGTAATGAGTAATGAGTAATGAGTAATGGGTAATGGGTAATGGGTAATGGGTAATGGGTAATGGGTAATTGTTTACTCCTTACTTCTTACTTCTTACTTCTTACTTCTTACTTCTTACTTTTTACTTTTTACTTCTTACTCCTGACTCCTGACTCCTTTAGTGAATTTTTGATTCTTGAATCACGTTACCTTGAGCATCGTAAACAATCAGTGAGGATTTAGCATTGATGCTGATTGCTTCTAAAGCTTGCTGTAATGTTTGCAGGTGATTGTTGACACTGGCGATCGGTTCAGAATCTCCTTGAAGACTAGCGTCAATTAAGCGTTGCTCTAATGCTTGTTCGTACTCCCTGGTAACCCTAACCACAATTTGTTTGTTATTAAAGGTGTATTCGCAAACTATAACTTCACCAGAACAAGTTCTTTCTAAGTCGTTACGAGTTTTGTCCTGCTCGTTATAAATTTTTAATCTTCGTTGTGCTTGAGTAAGAGCTGAGCTTAAAGGTTCTACTAAAGACTGTGCTTTTTGTGAATAAGATGTATTGCTTGCAATGTTTTGTGCGGTATTTAAAGCCTCTTTCCATTGCATAACAGCCAATTCTAATTGATTACTCCGTTCGTAACTTTCAGCCTGATTTGTAGCGCTGAGAATTTGTTCGTAGGATTTTGCTGCAGCTAACTCTTGGTTGGTACGTTGACGAGCTACAACGAGTTTGGGTTGATATTTTGCTAGCTTCTGTTGCGCTTGAAAATATGCAACACTAGTTTTAGGTATTGGTTTTAAGGCATTAACAACAATTTGCCAAGTAGATTGAGCTTTTTGTAAATCTTTTAAAGAACTCGCTTGTGTTTGTCGCGCACTTGCTACTTTGGCTACAGATGAAGCATCTTTAATTTTCTTTAACCATCTCTGCTCACTGAATAATAGCTCATTTACAGCTTTTAAGTTTTGACGATATACGGTTAGTTTTGGTCGCACAACATTATATAGCTCACTCTTGAGGCTAATGGTTTCCAATGGAGCGATCGCATCACGCCACAATTGCTGTCTGTTCTGGAGTTCTGATAAATTACTAATTGTACCCCGGCTTGCTTGGGTTGCTTGTCTACCTGTTTGAAATGCTTGCAATACTTGTTCAATTTGTTCTGATTTTTGAGATAAGTTAATAATTAATTCATTGGCTTTGTTGTGATGAGGGGAGATTCTGGGAATTTTTTTTAGCGAATTAATTGCAAGATTAAGTTTTTTATGTCGAACCACTAAATCAGAATCGGAAGCAGCACCTCTTACTAATAATGGCGATTTTTGGGTCAACATTTCTGCAGTATCAATTTGAGAACATTTTGATACAACACAAGGACTACTAAATAAATAGCCCGCAGTTCCAAATATTCCGACGATTCCCAGAATTCCACAAATTAAAGTTATTTTACGATGTAATTTAGTCTTTGAAGATGGAGGAGATGTTAATATTTCTACTTCGACTTCATTTTCACTAGTGTCTCTCAAAGTAGGTTCCGGGTCTTCAATTGATTCAGAAGATGATGGAGCGATCAATGGGAAAGATAAAGCCGCAGTAGAGAAACTACTAGGAATCGGTTCTTCGTTATCTTCTCCGGAATTCTTTTGACTTAAAGTTGCAGGTTCTTTCATTTCGAGTTTTAAAGAACATTTTGCATAGGGAAGTTTTGCACCCACAACCCTGATGAATAATTCTAGATACTGTTGAGACAAATTCAACTCTGATTCTAAAGCTTCTTCTAACACTGTAAAAATTGCTTTAGTATCAACCCTAACTCCTGAGGGATGTTCGATTAAAACCATTGTTTGCTTTTTTTTAAAAGCACACCTCACCAGGAAAAATTCTCCAGAGGGAATTTCTGCGCGTAAATATTCTTGCAAAAGCTGAGCTAGTAATTGCAAATCTTGTTGGGAGGTCGATCCTAGACAGCGATGTTGCTGATTTTTTTCTTCTTCGACCTGAGAGTATGAACTTTCTGTATTGGTTGAATGCAGATACACGGTTGAACCCACCACAGCCATAAAACACAAACGACCAATTTTCTAACACAATTTATACAGTTTGTAAGTTATTTTTCACTATAAACTCAGTATTTAAATCTATGAGAATGAACTGCATAAATTTTATACACAAAACAAAAAATCCTTCTGAGAATACACTTGAGAATAATTTGAGTTCAAAGTCATGCTTTATGAGGGATCTGCGAGCAAAGTATTAAATCCAATTAATAAGGGTTTTTAGAAAAAATATGGAAGTGTAACAAAAAATTGCAATTACTATATAAGGATTACCAAAGTCGAATTTTTCATAACACACAGCTTTTAATTGATCTTCATTTTCTAAATCACAATCATTTTAGATAAATGCTTGCGATCAAGCTTATAAAATATAAAATTTTCTCTTCGTTAAGATACTTTAACCTTAACGGTATCTTAGGGTTTTATATTTGGAATATGGATTAAATAAAGTACGAAAGTAGGGTGCCGTTAGCATCGCGTAACGAACGATTTCAGATTTTAGAATTAGAGGTTATTAAATTCTCATTCCTTAGACTAAATACAAATCTTTATTTGTGAATTATGATTTGAATCTATAGCTTTAAATCCAAAACAACAAATCAAGTTTTCTTAAATTAATGCCAAAAATTAACTTAAATACATTGAGTAAATGATTTTAATTCGAAAAAATCATGATTTTTCGATATTTATAATTTTGTACATATATACTTTAATATCTAAAACTCAATTTAAATTTTATCTTTTATGATTCATTTATGTTGTATGATAAAAATTCAATTTATGAAAATATAATATTTCATTTTTAGAGCAAAGCTGGAGATAAAACTGTAGCGAAACTACCGATGTAAAAATTATATATTAGTAATAATACAAAGATAGCTGACTATAAAAATTAATTTACTATTACTACTACATTAGATAGAATTAATGAGTAGAAGTCTTATTTTTATAGCCAAAATCAAGCTAGATTCTGCAATTAAAGGTACAACATTTCTATTATTACCGATAGCTGCAGAATAGCTTTGTCAACGGCAAATTAGGGTGTATATCAATGGATTTGTTGGAATTCCAAGTTAAAGAATGGTTTAGGACGATCGGCATACCTGTATTGCCTTCTCAACGAATAGATCATCCTACAGATTTAAAAAGATTGAAAATTCGCTATCCCATAGTTTTAAAGTCTCAAGTTCACGGAAATAAACGTACTAAAGCCGGTGGGGTCAGATTCGTAGAGACAACTATTGATGCAATCGCAGCAGCACACAATATTTTTAATTTACCAATCTTGGGCGAACTACCGGATGTTTTACTTGCGGAAGCGAAATTCGAGGTCCATAAAGAGTTTTATTTGGCTGTTGTTCTGGATACTGCTTTGTGCAGACCAGTACTTTTGGGGTGTAACGAACCCGATATAGATTGGGAACGCTCAGAGAATAAGATGCAACATGTGGTAGTGGAGCAAGATTTTTCGCCGTTTTATGCCCGAAGATTAGCCTTAAAAATGGGTTTACGGGGAAAAATTATGCAATCTGTAAGTGCAATCCTGGAAAAGATGTACCGATTATTTACAGAAAAAGATTTAGATCTGGTAGAAATTAACCCATTAGCGGTGAGTAATTCATCTGAGGTTATGGCGCTAAATGGTAATGTTCGGGTAAATGATCGCGCTATTGCTCGCCACCCAGAAATTGTTACCATGGCAGCAAAAATGACTAAACGTTCTTACTCAAGTCAAGTAAGTACTAACTTTAACACTTGGAATGGTCTTTATTTCAAAGGGAACGTCGGAATTATTGGTAATGGTGTGGGTTCTTTAATGACAACCTTAGATTCTGTTACAAATGCTGGAGGTAAACCTGGAACTTGTTTAAATTTACGCCATTCCCCTTCCATTGAAAATTCAAGTACTGCTTTTAGTGATCGCCTTCAAAATGCTCTACATATGATGGCTAGCGATCGTAACACCCAAGCAATTTTAATTAATTTTCTGGGGTGTATACCTACATCAGGAGGAGTAAGTCACGCGATTGAAAAATTTATTCAAAATTTTGAAAATCAAATGAAACCACAAATCATCCGTTTCAATGGGAATAAACATCTTCCTTATCAGGATTTACCACATTTAGTTGTCCGTCTAGCTGGTTCTGAGTATAAGACAGATAGAAAATATTTAACTCAGCTAGAAACTCCTGATAATTTAGCTTTGACAGTAGTAGAAAATTTAGATGAAGCAGTGGATCGAACTGTTGGATTAACTAGTTCTGTAAGTTTATAAAGTTGTATGAATAACACCTAACATATCCGTAGCTACTTAATAATTGTAATTCAGGCAAGATCTAACTAACCGAGAATTAACTAACCGAGAATTAACTAATCGAGAATTAGCTTTTGCTCTGTAGTATTTAATTAAGCCAATCTTTATTTAGTAAAAGCAATTTGGTGTGAGGTAGAAGCCAAGATACTTTTTTAGAAATGCAATATTTCTCAAGATGTAATAGTGTTTTCTTAAATTTTTCTTTGATTTTTAGTTAATATCAATTTCTAATCCGTTATCTTAAATCCAAGAAAAAGCAAACATTATTGATACTAGTTTGCTACTTTATATTCATGCTTGCTGATTTTATCTTCGCCTTCGGCTCGAAGTCAGAAATAGGAAGTCAGAAGTCAGAATTTTTTTAAGTAACAAATTAATTGGTTGACTTTCTATTTCTAGACGAAGAAATTGGGTTTAAGACCCCCGCTAAAAACTTTAGCGGTATAAGCGTTACTGGCGGTTTCAATCCCCCAGTAAACTGACAATTCTGACTTCTGACTTCTGACTTCTTGAATTTCTTTCCCAATGGCTGGGGTAGTGGGTAGCCCAATTTATTCGAACTCTTATGAATTTAACGCCAAACAGTAAAGTTTTAATCCAGGGTTTTAGTGAATTTATATGTGCATCTCATATTGCTCAAATGAAAGCACATGGTACAAATTTATTAGCAGGGGTGAATCCTGGATATGGGGGACAAGAAATATACGATCTGCCAATGTTTGATTTAGTGGAAGAGGTTGTAGATGAATTTGGAGTAATTGATACTACGATTATCTGCGTACACTCTTACCAAGTGCTAGATGCTGCATTGGAGGCGATCGCTTCAGGTATCCGCCAAATTATCATTATCTCACCTGGGGTTCCACCTCTGGATATGGTGAAGTTAATACGTAAAGCCGAGGCAAATGAAACCTTAATTGTAGGTCCTAATAGTCCGGGGATCATTGTACCAGGGAAAATTCTTTTAGGAACTCAACCAGCAGAATTTTATACCCCAGGCGTGGTTGGAATTATCAGTCGCAGTACGACTTTAACCTATGAAGTTGCGCGGGAATTAACAACAGCAGGTGTTGGACAATCAATCAGTGTGAGTATTGGTAGTGATGCAGTGGTTGGTTCATCTTTCAATCAATGGCTACAGATTCTTGATGAAGATGATTCCACTGAAGCTATTGTATTAGTCGGTCAACCTGGTGGAGGTAGTGAAGAAGCTGCAGCGCAATATATTAAAGAAGCTATTGATAAACCTGTAGTTGCTTACATTGCAGGAACTCAAGTTCCACCAGCAAAACATTGGCGTCAAACAGGAACTCTAGCAGCTGTGATAGGACGGGATCCCGACTTTGGTACTGCTAAAAATAAACTAGCTGCTTTATCTAAAGCAGAGGTTCCGGTTGCAGAACGTCCTTCTCAGATACCCGAATTAGTTAAAAAAATTTTAACTAACAAGTAATTTCGTTTCCTGACTTAGATTGAATTGACAACGGTAAATCCACAGTTGACAAACAAAAAATAATAAGTAAATCCATTTTCACTTCAGCTTCGTATAAACCATGAAATGAAATTTTTGCTGGAGGGAGATTGTATGAGAGCTAAATATTTGGCTACACTTGTTACCGTTTCTATGCTGAGTTTGGGATTTATTGGAGCTTGTGCGAACCCATGTGCTGGTAAAACTACCGGTGGTCCTGAAAAAACGCAAGAGGGTGTGAATCCTTGCGCAGCTAAAGATGTCGTGAATCCTTGTGCTGCTAAAGATAGTGCTAATCCTTGTGCTGCGAAGGATGACACAAAAAACTAGCATTACTGATAGATTTCTTCATATTGCTTGGATCGACTATTCTGACAGATGGAATTAATCAAAGGGAAAGAGAAATAATTTCTCTCTCCCATTTAATTTTTTCTTAAATTTATTTGCAAGCAAAATTACACAATTATAGGTTAAAGCTCCTCTTGCACTATACTTATGACAAAAAGTCAAACAACTTATTTAATGCAGATATAAAAACAATTACCAATTACTATAGCGGTTTTCATTTGAATCAAATACATTTTCTAATTCCCAAATGTAGAGACGTAAAATTTTACGTCTCTACGAGGTGTACTACACTCAACCGAAAACCGCTATGATTATCAATTACCAATAAATTTGCATATTTTTGTTGAGGACTTAAGTTGACAGGCGAAAATGAAGTTACGCTCTATTTTCTTGCTCAGAAAATATACTCTTATGGGCAAAATAAGTTAATAGATTTTGAATTTTTGAATTTTTGAATTGATCGCATGACTTCTATTTCCAATTCCTTCCAATCCTTAAGAGCTTCCAAATCTTGTGCTTTAATTCCTTTTATTACTGCGGGGGATCCCGATTTAGAAACCACAGAGAAAGCTTTGCAAGTTTTAGACCGTAATGGTGCTGACTTTATTGAGTTGGGTGTTCCCTACTCCGACCCATTAGCAGATGGTCCAGTAATTCAAGCTGCTGCAACTCGGGCTTTAGAAAAAGGTACGAAGTTAGAGCAAGTGTTAGAAATGATTGCACGGGTTAGCCCTGAGTTACAAGCACCAATAATTTTATTTACTTATTACAATCCAATTTTGAACCGGGGGGTGAAGGAATTTTTAGCCCAGGTTGCTAAAGTTGGAGTACGAGGATTGGTAATACCGGATTTACCTTTAGAAGAAGCAGAGGACTTGATTCAAAATGCTACAAATTTTGGGATTGAGGTAACTTTGTTAGTCGCTCCTACTAGCTCTAAAGAAAGAATAGAAGCGATTACCCGTCAATCCCAAGGTTTTATTTATTTGGTTAGTGTGACTGGAGTTACAGGAATGCGATCGCAAATGGAAAGTCGAGTAGAAGATTTGCTTGCGAGCATGCGAGATATAACTGAGAAACCTATCGGTGTTGGTTTTGGAATTTCTGGTCCAGAACAAGCGCGTCAGGTCAAAGATTGGGGAGCAGATGCGGTAATTGTTGGTAGTGCTTTTGTGAAAAAACTCGCAAATGAAAACTCAGGAGAAGGATTACAAGCTGTTGGAGAACTCTGTCAGCAGTTGAAAGCAGCAATTAGTTCTAACGAAGTTGTGGGAACAGTTTCAGGGTCATAAGAAAATCACAACTTATTTTTATTCTCTGTGTCTATGTCAATTCAATATATAGATACAGAGTATAAATGTTTCATACTGCTACCATAACAGGTCAGAAATAATTTAATTTGAAATGTAATTTTATATACTTGTTATTTGGTCTTTAGAATTTTGTCAAATTAGTATTCCTGTATTTTATAGAAAAATTACCCTAAAAAAATAGTAGTAAATTTTTGTTACAAAAACAAAAGAATTTGGATAAAACTCTTTGTAAAATCAGATATTTTGTAGAGAAATAAAATTCTCATAAATATATCAACGACCTATGAACGAGCAACAGCTTCAAGAGCTAGCTCTACAAGCACAACAGCAGTCGTTAGGTACAACAACTAGACGAATAGCTTTATCAAAATTAATTGATGCTATTTACCGCTCACAAAAACTTGTACGTCCATATAAAGATCAATTCCAAGGAGTTTATGAATATATTTACCAAGAAGCAGTACAAGACTTATTTTTATATATTTGCACAAATATTGACAAATATAACCCCGAACGTGGCAAATTTATAACTTGGATTAATATGTTATTAAGTCGCCGTTTTTTTAATGAGGCTATTCCAAAGGTAATCGGTAATACTAATGAAATTAACTTAGAAAAATCCATTTTAGAAAATCTTGGAACTGAAAATCTTGGAACTGAAAATCTTGAAACTGAAAATCTTGAAACTGAAAATCTTGGAACTGAAAATCTTAGAAATGAAAATCTTGCAAATTTGGAATTTTATATAGGAGAAAGTACAAATAATTATATCTCTGACTATCAAAAAATTAGAAGATATATAGAAATAGATCCTAAAGGAATTTTTAGAGCAGCACATATCAAAAAATATCCTCAAGTAAATTTCCGAGAGATAGCCATTAAAAGATGGTCGGGTATACCTTGGAAAGATATTTCAGATGAATTTAGTATTCCGATCCCAACCTTAAGTAATTTTTATCAACGAAACTTAGAGAAATTTCGCAGTGAATTTAGAGATTTATGTGGGTCCTAGGACTTAATTGAGGGTCAAATTAATGAGTGATATAGCAACTTTATTTACATTTAGCGGTCCAATATCTACTGTTGCTCGAATACAAGCAGAAAGATGGTCTAAACAACAAATTACCCCGGAAAAATGCCAGCAGGTTTTACTTAATACATTATCCGTATACTTTGTTGATTTTTATCTTAGATGTATGGGTTTTGCAACTGACTTAGAAGCAAGTGATAGTTGTAACCCTGTACAGCAAACCCTAATGGATACAGCCGATTTGTTAATCAATAATTTAGGGAAGTTAGAATGTCTTCCAGTCCAAAAAGGTGAAGATTTTGTTTATATTCCACCGGAAGTCCAATCAAATCGCATTGCTTATGTAGCTGTGGAAATAGATAAATATTTTCAATCAGCAAAATTGTTGGGGTTTGTTAAAGAAATATCAATTGATAATCTACCTCTTAATCAATTAAAGCCTTTAGAAGAATTACTAGAATATCTCGAATTTTTAGAATCTACAGAATTAGAAAAAACTATATCACCTGAACAAAAGCAGGTCAATTTGACAAGATGGTTTGAGAATATTTTTAATGAAGATTGGCAGGCAATTGAAAGTGTTTTTTTTGCTCAACCAGCTTGGCAATTTAGAAGTGCTGAAGATAATTTAAGTGAGAGTTTAAGTAACTCTGTTGAACGAGCTAAAATAATTGACTTTGGTATCCAGACAAACAAAGAATCAGTAGGAATAATTGTTAATGTCAGTCGCGATCAAAATAATTCTAATGATTTAAATATCGTTGTCAGCTTACACCCAGGAAATGGGAAAGAATATTTACCACCTTTGCTTCATGTCATGATTTTAGATGAAGAAGGGAATGCTGTAATGGAAGCTAAAGCCAAAAACGATAACAAAAAAATTGAATTGGAATTTAGCGCATCTCGTGGAGATTTCTTCAGTGTCAAGATAGTTTTAGGAGATTTCAGCGCGATCGATAATTTTACTATCTAAACCGTCAATCATCCGCATTCACAAACTAGTTCAGGTGATACTAAGTGCATAAGTTGGAAATACAGTCACCTATGAAAAAATAATATTATAAATCTTATAAGTACCACCAATGACAAAATTGGTTGTCCTAAAACTAGATGGCAATTTTCAAATGGGCTTACAAGTGACGTTCTCACTTGCTTCAGAAGGTTGTAGTGCCCATATAGAAGTTACCGGTAATTTACCATTAGACCCAGAACTATTGACAAAAATTGACCATTGGCGCTCAGATTATCGTAGTTTGGGAAAATCTACTCGCGCACTAAAAGCAATAAAAGTTGCTTACGATGGTTCTATTACCGAGAAGCGTGAAAGTTGCCAAAAATCAACAGGTGAGTTACAAAAACAACTGAATAACTGGATGCGTTCGGAGTCGTTTCGTCCCATACGCGAGACTTGGTTGAAGGAATTAAAAGAACATGAGCCAGCAAGGGTACTCATTCGTACATCTTCTCAAGAATTAAGACAAATACCGTGGCATTTGTGGGATTTAGTGGAAGAGTATCCTAATGCTGAACCAGCTTTAAGTGCAGCAGATTATCAAAAACCCATAACAGCAAAAACATCTACTTACAGAGATAAAGTTAAAATTCTAGCTATTTTAGGTAACAGTACCGGTATTGATATTGAAGCAGATCGAAAATTACTCAATAGTTTACCAGATGCTGAAGTTACCTTCTTAGTAGAACCACAACGTTACCAAATCAATGATTCCTTGTGGGAAGGACCTTGGGATATCTTATTTTTTGCAGGTCATAGTCAGACAGCAGAGGATAGTGGTCGAATATACATTAATGAAAATAAAGAAAGTTTAACGACTGATGATCTCAAATATGGTTTAAAAAAGTCTATCGCCAAAGGCTTAGCTTTAGCAATTTTCAATTCCTGTGATGGTTTGGGATTAGCCTCTGACTTAGAAGCGCTAAATATTCCCCAAATGATTGTGATGCGAGAACAAGTACCAGATAAAGTCGCCCAGGTATTTTTAAAGCATTTTCTCGCGGCTTTTGCTGGCGATCGCAAGCCTTTGTATCAAGCGGTGAAAGAAGCAAGATTGAAATTACATGGTTTGGAAAATGACTATCCCTGTGCTTCTCTATTACCAGTAATTTGTCAAAATTCCTCCTCTGTTCCACCAACTTGGTTAGATTTAGGTCGCCGTCCAACTAAGATTAGCCCCTATCGCGGTTTATTCGCTTTTCGAGAAGAAGATGCAGAGTTCTTTTTTGGACGAGAAGATTTTACTAACACGTTAGTAAAGGCTGTATGTCATCAACCTTTAGTTGCTGTTATTGGTTCTAGTGGTAGTGGTAAATCTAGTGTGGTGTTCGCTGGCTTGGTAAAACATTTACGAGATACAAATAACTGGCATATTGTTGACTTTAGACCAGGTTCTAGACCCCTGTTTTCCCTCGCTGCTGCATTGGTATCCCAAGAAGAAAGTCATCTCAACCGTACCGAGCGCCTACGTTCAACCAGAAATCTTGCCAATGACTTGAAACAATATGAAAATGGGTTACTCGATGTAGTAGATGATATCCTCAGAGAATATTCCAGCAAACGTTTCTTATTAATTGTCGATCAGTTTGAAGAACTTTACACCCTATGCAAAGATTCACAAGAACGCAAAGCTTTTCTAGATAGACTATTAGAAGCAATTAATAGTTGTCATAATTTCACTTTTGTCATCACTCTAAGAGCAGATTTTTTGGGACAGGCTTTATCTTACCGTCCTTTTGCCGATGCTTTGCAGTATGCAGACTTAAAACTTGCTCCAATGACAGAAAGAGAACTACAAACATCAGTAGAACAACCTGCGGAATTACTGGGAGTAAGAATTGAGCAGGGATTAACTGAACGTATTCTTTCTGCGGTCAGCGCTGAACCAGGAGATTTACCCTTATTAGAATTTGCCCTGACTCAACTGTGGGAAAAACAGCAAGATGCCCAATTGACCCACGCTGCTTACGAGCGAATTGGAGGAGTAGAAGCAGCATTGGCTTGTTATGCGCAAGAAACATATAATCAACTCAACTGCGAGCAAAAAGAAAAGGTAAGGCGAATTTTTATCCAACTCGTATATCCAGGACAGGGAACAGAAGATACCCGTCGTGTAGCTACGCGCACTGAAGTTGGTAAAGAAAACTGGGATTTGGTAAGCCACTTAGCTGATGCTCGCTTAGTAGTTACGGGATATGATGAAAAAACTGGCTTGGAAACTGTAGAAATTGTCCATGAAGCTCTAATTCGCAATTGGGGACAACTACAGGAGTGGATGCAACAAGACCGGGAGTTTCGTCATTGGCAAGAGCAGTTACGAGCAGCCATGCGTAGTTGGGAGAGTAGCGGTGAAGATGAGGGTGGCTTATTGCGAGGAAAGCCTTTGACAGATGCATTATATTGGCAAAGCAAACGCTTTATAGAGTTGAGTTCCTTTGAGAGCAGTTTTATTGGATTGAGTGTGGAACTGCGATCGCGTGAGAGTGAAAAGCAAAAGCGCAGACAACAATTTACTATCTTAGGACTTTCTGGTGGCTTAGTTTTAGCTTTAATATTAGCTGGAATTGCTGGATGGCAATGGCAGAATTCATTAAAGAGTGAGATTAAAGCTCTTAGTGCATCTTCAGAAGCGTTTTTAAGCTCAAACCAACAATTGCAGGGACTTACAGCAGCAATCAGAGCGGGGCAAGAATGGAAACAATTGAAAAAGTTACCTTGGGTAAAAACAGATACTCAAAAGATAGTTGTCAAGGCGCTAAAAAATGTACTTTATAAGATTAAAGAGTACAACCGTTTATCAGGGCATAAGGCTCCAGTTGAAGCAGTTGCAATCAGCCCTCAAGGTAATATAATTGCTACAGCAAGCCAGGATAAGACCGTCAAACTTTGGAAACTAGACGGCACACTATTGAAAACCTTGATCGGACATGATGCTCAGGTTTACACAGTTGCTTTTAGTCCTGTGAGCAGTTCCGTCTCCAATGTATCACAGCTAGATAGCACAGCTATGATGACCCCCCAGGAGTTAGATCAAATCATTGCATCGGGTGGTGAGGATAAAACTATTAAACTCTGGAAACCAGATGGTACATTGTTGAAAACACTTAAAGGTCATACTGATGCTATTAAGAGAGTTACTATCAGTCCTAACGGCGAGATGATTGCATCAGCAAGTTGGGACGGAACAGTTAAACTCTGGAAACTTGATGGCACACTCGTAAAAACGATAACACTAGATGGAAATTTACCTCAACAGACAACGGTAGATTTTAGCCCTGATAGCAAAATGATTGCCTCCGGAGGTTGGGAAGGAACAGTTAAACTCTGGACACTTGATGGTGCCTTACTAAGAAGTCTTAAAGTTGACAAGCAAGGCAATGAGGTTTACGCAGCTGTTTTTAGTTCTGACGGTAGTAAAATTGCTACAGCTTCTGACGACAAAAAAGTAAAACTCTGGAAAGTTAGCAATGGTCAACTTTTGAAAACACTGGTAGGTCATAATGCTGCTGTCAGAGGAGTTGCTTTTAGCACTGACAATAAGATCATTACCTCAGTCAGTGATGACACAACTGTGAAACTCTGGAAAGTTAGCGATGGTCAATTGTTGAACACACTAGCAGGTCATGATGGCGAAGTTCACGGAGTTACTTTGGGTCCCAAAAGTGAAATCATTGCCTCAGCGAGTGAAGATAAAACGGTTAAACTTTGGAAAATAAGCGGTACATCACTAAAAATTCTCTCTGGATATAGCAGTTCAGTTTATGGAGTTTCTATCAGCCCGGACGGCGAACTGGTGGCTACAGTAGATGGGAACAAAAATGTCAAGCTCTGGAATAGAGAAGGAGATTTATTGAAAATACTTAAAGGTCATAGCGATCGCATTTTTGCAGTTGCTTTTAGCCCTGAGGGTCATATAATTGCTTCCGCAGGTGGAGAAGGTACAGTGAAACTATGGAAGCGAGATGGTACATGGCTTCAAGACTTGAATGAAGATGATAAACATGATGCATTTCGCACAGTTGCTTTTAGCCCAGATGGCAAAATGATTGCCGCAGCAGGTGATGATACAACTATTAAGCTGTGGAAGCTTGATGGGACGCTGAAGAAAATTATCTCAAAGAATACTTTCCAAGGTCATAGTAATAGGATATGGGATTTAGCTTTCAGTCATGATAACAAGCTGATTGCTTCAGCCAGTAGGGATGGTACAGTTAAACTCTGGAACCAAAATGGCAAGTTGTTAAATACTATACATGGTCACAATGGTGAAGTTTATGGAATTGCAATTAGCCCTGACAGCAAAACAATTGCTTCGGCTAGTGAGGACGGAATAGTTAGACTCTGGAATATAGATGGTACTTTGCAAAGAAATATACTAGTAGCTCAAGAAGGTGGTGAAGTAAAAAGAGTTGCTTTTAACCCCCAAGGTAATATGATTGCCACAGCAAGTGACGATGGGAAAGTCAAACTTTGGAAACTAAATGGTACGTGGCAAAAAACCCTGGATTTGCACAAAGATGAGGTTTCAAGTCTAAGTTTTAGCGGCGATGGTAAGATGCTGGCTTCGGCAAGTAAGGACAAGAGTGTGATTCTTTGGAATATTGAGCAAGATTTAAATCTAGATAAGCTACTAAAGATAGGTTGTGATTGGGCTGGTGATTATTTGAAGACAAATTCTCAGGTTAGTCAAAGCGATCGCTATCTGTGTAGCTGAATTAATCTATTTGTGCTTATTCTTATATCTTACCAATTAAAAAGTTCTTGGTCTTCCCTAGCATTAATTTTTTTGTAATTTGATTTTTTGGAGGTTATTTATGTCTTGTACATGCGGAACATCATACATTATTAAGTCAGGAGATACCCTCTTTCTTATTGCCGAAAGAGAGTTAGGTGATGGTAATCGTTGGCAGGAAATTACGAAACCAAATTGCACACCATTTACAGAAGAAGAGGCTAGGAAATTGTACCCAGGTGATGAAATCTGCCTTCCTAGTAAAGGTTCAATTATTAAATTCGCAGGGGTACGTTCATCCCCTTATTTTTACTATCCCGGTCCCCCCGAACCGTTCCCTCCATCAGAATATTGGGCTAAAGCAATGCAAACCATGGCAGGATATTTCCCTAGTTCCACCCCAGTGGGAGTATGGCTGGTTGGTGAGTTCAATGACACTAAGAACACCAATAGTGGAATGAATATGGGTTTTCCCAATCCAGGCGGTAACTACGATCCGCGAATCCGCTTTTCAGATATAGATAAGCACGAAAGTTATCTAAGTTATTTTGACCGTCAAGGGGTTAAGGTCTTCCTGCAAGTAGAATCCGGCTATGCCGATATGAAAGATTTGATTGACGTGACCTTAAGACAGTATGGACATCATCCAAGCGTGATCGGTTTTGGCATCGATGTAGAGTGGTATAAGCGCACAAGTGTAGCTCTAGAAGAAGCAGATAAAATTCCACCCGTTACAGACGAACTAGCGCAAGTATGGGAAGAGGCAGTGAAATCTTACAACCCTAGCTATCGACTATGTCTCAAGCACTATCACAGACCTTCCTGGGACGATTTCAAACTGCCAAAGAATTACCGAGGTGAGATTATTTTTATTAATAGTGCTCAGGGATTCTCTAGTTATCAAGCATTCTTAAATTGGATGACAGAATTTGCTGATTACTTTAGCACCAACCCAGTAATGTTCCAGATTGGGTATGATGACGTGAAAAATGATGAGACAGGCAAAACCGATAAATTCTGGTGGGAGCAGCTAACTCAACCGTTCCCCCAAACTATAGGTCTGGGCTTGGCTGAAAAATGCAGTAATCCAGAGGTGGGAGTAATTTGGGTAGATTTTACTCTCAAAGACATTGTTCCCTAAATTTGGTAACACTGGTGAAAGTCAAATAATTTTGTCTTCATCAGTTCCCACATACTGGACAAACCCCCTATCTTACTAGTACTGGTAAGATGGGGTAACTTAAAGCTCTATAGAGTCAATAGTTTTAAATATTACAATAGTTACTGAAATTATTTATTGAGGAATACAAAGCTTCCATCCCACTTCAATTTGTGTGGGATCGCTAATCAAATCTTTATTAGCTTTGTAAATTCTCCTCCACGATTGTTCGCTACCGTCTCCGTAAAATTTTTCGGCTATCTTTGATAGATAGTCATCAGGTTGTACCACATAAACTTGAGAATCAGGTGGACATTTTCCCGTAGTAGATAAGAGTTCTTCAATGGTGACAAAACTCAAACCTCGTTGTTTGAGTTGAGGAATAGCAATATCAAGTGCTTTGATTGTATGTTCTCCCTTTGGTTGATTTTCTTCTCCAGGTAGATCGTGACATAGAATAATTGATCCCTTTTTAGCATATAGCAAAGTGGTGACAATGGATTCTACTCCAGGACTTCTCCAATCATTCGTATCAATCGACCAGTGGATATGAGTAAGTCCAAGAGTTGCAGCCAAATTAGTTACTCGTTGGGGACGATCAGGAGCATTACCCTTGTCAGTATCCCAATTCGGAGGTTCACCAAGCGGAGGACGAAAATATTGGGGGGTATATCCGGTTACTTGTTTAATTATTTCATTAGTATTGCGCAGCTTATTAAGAACTGTATTATCATCCAAGGTCCGAAGACTTTGATTACCATCAGAATGATTGGCAATTATATGACCTTCGTTATAGGTTTGCTTGACAATCTGCGGAAGCTCTTTAACACGTGGAGCAATACAAAAGAAAGTGGCTTTAACATTATGCTTGCGGAGTACATCAAGTAGCTTTGATGTTATGTCATGTGGACCGTCATCAAAGGTAAGAGCTATGGAAGCATATGTTTGGTCACCCGAGTAAATTGGTTTTGGCATGATAGTTTTTTCCTAAATACTAATAATAGTAATCTTGAAGATTTATCAAGTAAATTAACTAGATTTCGATATCAGAAGAAATTGTTAATTATTTTTATATATTTATAGAACAAAATTTTAGATTTTTAATAATAGTTGAAAGCAATTTATTATACTTATGAATAGGAAGTATTGTGACGATATCCATTTATATAATTCATCTTCGGACAAAATTTTCTATTTCAGACGCATCTTCGTAATATTTTCGCCGCACAATTAGCAATAATAGGCTTCATCTCTAATGCGATCGCAGAAGATGTTTTTTATATCATTACGTCATGAAAAAAATCTCAATCGTAGTAATTGTATTTCATATAAATTCTGGGATAACACTATATTATAATTCGCTTATAGAATTTTATTAACTAATATTAAAATTCTCTCATGCTTCAGATAAAATATTTGATTTTAGCTGAGTAACTTCTAGAGCAAATTATTGTTCTTAGTAGTTATATAATTAGAAAATCAAATGAATAAAATTTTATTGTTTGAAGCCAAAAATGAAACTAAATATCTCTTGATTAAATCTTTAGAAACGGCAGGATTTGAAATTATTGATATAGAAAATGGTCTGATCAGTGTTCAGCTAGCACAAGATAAATTATCTGTTACAGCAGAAAGTCAAAACTCAAATATTCAGAAGTCGATATTCCCATCAATTCCGCGATTAAGTGAGGTATTTGAGTTTATTGAATTAAATTATCATAAAAATATTAGACTAAAAGAAGTAGCTCAAGAAGTTGGTTATTCTTCTGCTTACTTAACTGACTTAGTGCGAAAACTTACCGGTAAAACAGTCAATAATTGGATTATCGAACGCCGGATAGCAGAAGCAAGATACCTACTTTTAGAAACTGAGGATTCCATTGAAAATATAGCTTTCAAGGTCGGATATAACAATATTAATCATTTTTATTGTCAATTTCGTAATTATCACCAAACTACACCTCAAAACTGGAGAGAAAAACAACGAATTCATGCATTATCATTATGATAATACCTTAAGATTAATGCCTCAAAATTTTACTTATCTATTAGACCCGTCCAAAATATTAATATAGATATACAAAAATGGTAGAAAGGAAAATTGGTAATCTACCATTTTCATAAAAAATATCAATTGTCTTCGATTATATTCAAAAATATCCTCAAAGAACAAAACAACTTTTAGGCATCAGTTATGTAGAATATGGAAAGTGGGATGAACTTATGAGCATTGTCGATGGGAACAAAATCAAAATCGACGTTGAATCGGATGGCTATAATTCCGAAGAACAACGCCAGAGAAAGGCAATCCGTATTTATACAGATAAAAAATATAATGGAGGTCTATTCATTATTGATTTAGACCATATACCTGAAGGGTCGTAGAGGTAAAGTAATAGGTTTTAGCTGTATAGCAGCTAAATTGAATGTAACAACATTACTTTTATTTTTAATTTTGAGGTCTCATTATTAAATGAGACCTCCTTGATTTAACAATTTATGTAACAACTCTTATAGCTGTTCTACTTATTCAAATAATCTATGAGTTATATATTCTCCAGCCGAATGCCAAACTAGTTCAGTTAAATTATAATCTGGACTATGAGGAGGTAAAAATTCCAAGATAAAATTTGGCATTTCCGTTTCAATTTTATCTAAAAAATCTTTTCTTTTATGGAAACTAGCATTGTCTAGGCTAATAACTATTTTTATTTATATATAAGTTCTAATGATAAATACCTAAAAATAATTAATTTTATTTTTAAAATACCTAAAAATATTTAATTAAATATTAAATTAGAAAATCATAGCATTGATATTAATAAGTAACCAAGTGTATCGCACACAATCAATTACTTGCACAAAATTAAAGATGCAACTTTTATTTTATTTTTGCATACCTAGTAATGTAATTACGAACAAAATCGCATCTTAAAGTATAATTTCTCAATCAAACATGAAGGAAAAAGTGATGGTTAAAATCCAAAAAAATAGCTTTAGTGTACTTAATTTAATGCTCCTTTTTATAGTGCTTGCAAGTTTTAATCCTTTTGGTAGTCAAGCTCTAGCTGGGGGCTTTGCAAATACCTGTAAACGTGTCAGGGTATCAGGTTCTTGGTTGAGTGCAAGGTGCAAAACTCGCAGAGCTAATTACAAAAACACTGGAATTAATCTAAATAATTTTGTCACAAATCGTAATGGATATCTACGATTTTCAAATCGGGGAGGAAATTTTTCTGCTTCGTGCAAAAACATAAGAATTGCAGGAAAGAGTACGCTGAGAGCAGATTGTAGAACATTCCAGAGAGATTACAGAAATACCTCATTGAATTTAAATGGAAGAATAACCAATAGAAATGGAACTTTAGACTTTGACTAACATCAAATTACTGCTAATTTTTTATAATTTGGACAAAAATAGTCCTATTTAATTTGTGAACAGATAACTCCTGTAGAGATGTTGCAT
Source organism: Mastigocoleus sp. MO_188.B34 (assembly GCF_030065675.1). Lineage (GTDB taxonomy): Bacteria > Cyanobacteriota > Cyanobacteriia > Cyanobacteriales > Nostocaceae > Mastigocoleus. The sequence continues at coordinate 41,595 of NZ_JASJDK010000064.1, forward strand.
GCAACATCTCTACAATATTGATTTTGATAAATTATTTAGGATTTCTATAGCAATAGTTTTAATTTCCCAAATATTGATTGTGACTTTTGTGTATTTAAGAAATTACCAAAACCTTGCTCTCAAACTTTTACTAAGTTTTATTAAATCTTCACCATCTTTCATAGAAATAAGGCTGTGTTTAAGTAATTAAACATTAAAATGTTCCTCTGAAGTGAAGAAATAATGGGGTTATACCAATTCTTTATGAGCCTGCATAAAATTCTCAAAGCCAAAATTATTGTTTTGCAACAGTT